>JAFGBV010000084.1 GCA_016932955.1 Anaerolineales bacterium
CCGTCGATGTAAATGAGGAAAGCGATCAAATACTTGAAGAGCTGGCGGTATTGGCGCATATCTTTGATCGTGGTAAAGAGCTGCCTGAAACTGGCGCGGACCACACTTTCTCCGGGTGCAAGTCTGGCTGAGACGGCTTGCGGCTCGGGCACGGTGCGAAACAACGGTATGGAGAAAAGCAGCCACCAAACCGCCACACTGAAGAACGACAGCCGCGGTCCCCAGGTGCCGGGCAACAATTGGATCATGACCACATTGATCGCCAGCAGCAGCCCGCCGCCCAGGTAGCCCATGGCATAGCCGCGGGTGGACACCGCATCCACATCTTCCTCTTTGGCAACGTGCGGCAGCAAGGCATCATAGAAAACATTGGCGCCATTGAAGCCCAGTTTGGCGAAGACGAACAGCAGGGAAGCCAGCAGCCAGTCACCCCGGTCGATCAGGATGAGTAGCCCGGTGCAGACCGTGCCCAGAGCGAGGAAGAAACCTAAGAAACGTTTCTTGCCGCGCATCACGTCCGAGATGGTACCCAGGATGGGCGCGAGCAGTGCGGCAATGAGCAGTGAGACGCTCAACCCGGTGCCCCAGTAAGCCGTAGCGATTGCCGCACTGGGCAGAGTTGCCCCAGCCACCTGGCTGTAATAAATCGGCAAGACCGCTGCCAGGATGGTGGTGGCAAAAGCCGAATTGGCCCAGTCGTACATCGTCCAGGCCCAAATACGGCGCTTATAGGTTTTCGGGTCGATTGTCATGGGTAGCCTCCTGAGGGAAGGTGTCTCGGTGCACTGTGCTTGATTATATCAAATGTAACAGTGCTTCCAATTTAGCGTTATAATTGAGTATTGACCTGTCAGTTCATCGTGACATGGCTAACTTTTGCCGGGCAATGTTCTCCTTGCACTTATAGCTGTTCATTAACCTATTATCCCTCCCGCCTGGCATGAGGCAGCACAGCACGTAGTGGGGAATGAGCTTGCAGGCCGTATTTATGGATAAGGAGCCTCTATCATGAGTTCAGAGTTTGTCTTCCGCCTGGTCGGAATGTTAGTCTTTGGTGTTTTGGGTGTTTTACTGGGCGTTAATTTGGGCGAAAGCACCGGTCAGACACCGGAGCTAATTGGGTTGATGCTGGGTCTGGTCGGCGCCCTGGTCGGCTTGATCTTAACCCCCTACCTGACGACCCGCCCCTTCCGTTGGGTACGGCGCGTCTTATTCGGTCTTTCTACCCAAACGCTGGTGGCAGGCTTGACGGGCTTGATCGTTGGTCTGATCATTGCTGCCCTGCTGACTTTCCCACTCTCTTTGCTGCCCGATCCATTCGGTAAGATTTTGCCATTTGTCGGCGTCTTGATGTTTGGCTATTTTGGCATCTCCATATTTGTGATGCGCCAACAAGACATCTTTACCATGGCGCGTGTGCTGTCTTCTAGTCGAGAGGATGAGCCTGAAAAGGCCAGCGCGGATTCTTCGGGTGGGCGTACCATCTTGCTGGACACCAGCGTGATCATCGATGGGCGTATCGCGGATATCGCTCGTACTGGCTTCTTATCTGGAACGTTGCTTATTCCCCGCTTTGTGCTCAACGAGCTGCAATACATCGCTGATTCTTCCGATGGCCTGCGCCGGCAGCGCGGCCGGCGTGGGATCGAGGTGATCTCCCAGTTGCAAAAAGAAACCGGCATCCCGGTACGCATCAACGATATCGATGTGGAAGGCGTGCGGGGGGTGGATGACAAGCTGGTTGTGCTGGCCCGCCAGCTGCGTTGTCTGATCCTGACCAATGACTATAACCTGAACCGTATTGCCGAAGTACAGGGTGTTACTGTGCTGAACGTCAATGAACTGGCCAATGCAGTCAAGCTGGTTTTCCTGCCCGGTGAGACGCTTAATGTCAACTTGATCCAGGAGGGCAAAGAAGCCGGGCAAGGCGTTGGCTACCTGGATGATGGGACGATGGTTGTCGTCGAAGATGGCCGCGGTCACCTGGATCGCAGTGTCACCGTGACCGTCACCAAGGTGTTGCAGACTGCCGCTGGACGGATGGTCTTTGCACGGCTCGACAGGGACACATTGTCAGGATAATCAAAGGAAGAGAATATGGCCTTACGTATCTATAACACGCTCACCCGCCAGAAAGAAATCTTTGAGACCGTCCAACCTGGAAAGGTTACCATGTATGTCTGCGGGCCGACGGTCTATGACAAGGCGCATGTGGGTCATGCCATGTCATCGCTGGTCTTTGACATCCTGCGCCGCTACCTGGAATACTCGGGCTATCAGGTGCGGCACGTGATGAATTATACCGACGTAGATGATAAGATCATCAACCGCGCCAACCAATTGGGCATGGAGCCGGTCAAGCTGGCTGAGATCTATATTGATGAGTATATGAAGCATCTGGCAGACCTGAACGTCTTGCCTGCCACCGTTTTTCCGCGCGCCACTCAGGAAATCCCTTACATCATTCAGATGATCAACCACCTGGGCGAGAATGATTATGCCTACGAAGTTAACGGCGATGTCTATTTCCGGGTGAAGCAGGATGACGATTACGGCAAGCTGTCAGGGCGCCGCCTGGAAGACATGCAGGCAGGTTCGCGCATCAGCGTGGACGAGCGCAAGGAAAGCCCGATGGATTTCGCCTTATGGAAGTCTTCCAAGCCCGGTGAGCCTGCCTGGGAGAGCCCATGGGGACCGGGCCGGCCTGGATGGCATATCGAATGCTCTGCCATGAGCATGCATCACCTGGGCGAGCAAATCGACATCCACGGCGGCGGCAATGACCTGGTCTTTCCGCATCATGAGAACGAAATTGCCCAAACCGAGTCGGTTACCGGCAAGCCATTCGCCCGCTATTGGGTGCATAATGGCATGATGCAGCTGGCAGGGGAGAAGATGTCCAAGTCGCTGGGCAACCTGGTGACCATCGAAGACTTTCTTGCCAAACACGAGGGTGATGTCCTGCGCATGATGGTGCTCAATTCGAGCTACCGCAACCCGCTCACCTTTGGCGAGGATGTCATTGCACAGGCCGAGAAGGGTCTGGAACGCTTCCGCCTGGCTTTGCGCCCAGCAAGCGGCGGTCAGCTTACCGAAGGGGCGGCGGTGGACAGCCTGCGCCAGCAGATCGCCGTTTCCCGCCAGGGCTTTATCGACAGCATGGACGACGACATCAAC
>JAFGBV010000085.1 GCA_016932955.1 Anaerolineales bacterium
ACACGGCTTGAAGCGATATCGGGCAGCGCGCTGTACATGAACATGAATGGAACCGCCAGGTTGGCATCAATTAGATCGCCGTATTGAAAGCCATCCATGTTCAACCCGGCCCGGCAGCGCTCATCCACCAGGCAAAACTGACCGGAAGCCGCGCCGCCCAATGAGTGACCGAACACCCCTACCTGTTCCAGGTTCACTCTGCCCGAGAGCGGGTCATCGCCGCTGAGGTCTTCAAGCCTATCCAGCAGGGTTCCGATATCGTCCGCCCATATCCTTACGCTCTCCATCAACTGCGGTGTTTGTGCCATCAACCTCTCAAAGAGTCTCCGCTGGACGTCCGAATTTTCTGCGCGCAGGATTTGCCCCTTGATCCGCCCTGCGACCGAGTCATCCATTTCCGCCAGGCGAGCCAACCGTCCCGGGTTTTCCGGATCGAACACGATGGCATTCGCATCAGCATCAAAGACAAAAGGGGTTTCGTATGGGTGACCGATGCTGAAAACGATGTATCCGTGGCTGGCGAGCTGCTCCATCAGGATCGTATTTTGGGTGATATTGCCATCGTATGCATGTGAAAAGATGAGCACAGGGAACTGCGCTGAATAAACAGGCGCATCCCGGTAAGCGTGGGTGGGAATATGTTTCAGGTGGCTGAATGCAAAGAAAGGCATGCTCAGGAAGCCCGCAAAGACCCCGCTTACCTGGTGAGAGACTGCCATGTAGGGCTGGCGAGGGGTGTCTTCTGTTGTTCGAGCAGGATACCAGACCTGGGCTGAAAGCAGCCGCATGTCTCCAGGTTCTGGTGTCAACGTTTCTTCCCGGAGGGTCTGCTCTGAAAAAAAGAAGCGTGTGCCGATGGCGTAAGGACCACCTGGTTCCGGCAGCTTAAAGAGCGGTGCAAGCCAGGTTAAAAACAGCACATCCACCAGGATCAAGGCGCTCAGCACCGCGCCGATCGTGCGTCCAAGGACCCGGTCCTCCATCTGCCACGCAAGCCAGGGGTGGAAAGAATAACGCAGGTTGCGCCATGCAAATAATAACCCCAGAACTGTCAGCAGATAGGCAGGAACCATCTGCCAGCGCGCTCCTTCGAGCAGTAAATGCAGGAGCAGGACCGCGAAATTCAGCACGGGCAGCCAGTGCACAGTCCTGGGGCGCTGACTGGCAGGCATTGTCAGGAACAGCACCACTCCTGCCAAACCGCCCAACAGAACAATCTCCAGTGGTCTCACAGCATGCTCTCCGTTTACATCCGTTCTTGTTTCATAAAAATGTCACCTTACTCATCTGTATTATCCAATTTATGAGACGCATTGACAAGACCCTTAAACCGGACCTGCAGCCTGATGATATAATTTTTTGCGATGGAGCCCCCGAATTCAATCCAGCCTGCCCCCACCGGCACACGCCAGATCGCCCGCGCCGCTGGCACAGTCATGTTTGCCATGCTGCTCAGCCAGCTTGTTGGGCTTGCTGCCAGCAGCCTGCTGGGTTCTACCTTTGGCACCGGGCTGGAGAGCGATGCCTATTTCGCCAGCAATCGCTTTACGGAGATTCTGTTCAGCTTGATGGCAGGCGGCGCGTTGGGTTCTGCATTCATCCCCACCTTCACCGGTTTGCTGGCTGAGGAGAAGCGCCCTGGCGCATGGAGGCTGGCTTCCTCCATCGCAAACCTGGTGCTGTTGATCCTCACACTGGTTTCCATCCTTTCCTGGATCTTTGCCCGGCAGATCGTGCACTTTGTGCTTGCCCCAGGGTTTGACCCCCAGCAGGTGATCCTGACCGCGCAGCTCCTGCGTGTCCAGCTCCCCTCCTCGATTATCTTTGGGCTGAGCGGATTGGTGATGGGGGTTCTCAATGCCCACCAACATTTCCTGATGCCTGCGCTTGCCCCAGCCATGTATCGATTGGGTATCATTTTTGGCACATTGGTGCTCTCTCGCAGCATGGGGATCTTCGGGGTCGCCTGGGGTGTGGTCATCGGATCCGCGCTGCATCTGCTGGTGCAGGTGCCGCGCCTGCTGCGCTTGCCGCAGCGCGCCTACAACTTCTCGCTGGGTCTCCGCTCGCCTGATGTGAGGGAGGTAGGACGATTGATGGCCCCTAGGCTGCTGGGCGTGGCGGTGGTGCAGCTCAACTTCTGGTTCAACACCTTCCTGGCATCCTTTCAACCGGAGGGCAGCCTGGCAGCGATCACATATGCCTTCCCGCTCATGCTCATGCCCGAGGTTGCCATCGCCCAGTCGGTAGCCATTGCAGCGCTGCCCACGTTTTCAGCCCAGGCTGCCCGAGGAAAGCTGTCCGAGATGCGCTCCTCGCTTTCAGCCACGCTGCGCGGGGTATCGTTTCTGGCAATACCCGCCACGCTGGGTTTGGTCCTGCTGCGTGTTCCCCTGGTAAATATGATCTATCAACGCAGCGCTTTCGACCAGTCCTCCTCGCAGATGGTGGCCTGGGCGCTGCTTTGGTACGCAATCGGACTGGTCGGGCATTCGGTGGTGGAGATCGTCAGCCGGGCATTCTACGCCCTGCACGACACCAAAACGCCGGTCATTGTGGGTGTGGGTGCGATGGGATTGAACCTGGTCTTCAGCATGCTCTTTAGCTACCTTTTTGCACAGATTGGCTGGATGCCGCACGGCGGTCTGGCGCTGGCCAACTCGTTGGCAACCTTCCTGGAGATGGGAGCGCTGGTCTTGCTCATGCGGAAGCGTTTAGATGGTCTGGAAGGAAGTCTGATCCGAACTTCGGTTGTGAAGTCAGCGCTGGCAGCCCTCGGCATGGGTGGGGCGTTATGGCTCTGGCTGGCTACACTGGGAGCTTCAAACCCCTTTGCCGCCGCGCTGGGTGGGGTCGCAATCGGAGGGCTGGTCTATATCATCCTGTTGATCGTTCTGCGCGTGGCTGAAGTTCAGCAAGGGCTGCGTTTTTTGCGCTCGTTCGTGGATAACAGGTTGAAACGCTAACTGCTCCTAATGGATAGCCCATTGTCATTGCGAAGCAAACCGTTTTTGTTCGCTAAAACAATCTCCCGCCTGGTGAGGAGTGTAAGCCAATGCGGGAGGACTGCTGTACATCAATATGCCCCGATTCACTCGCAGTGACCGTTTCTTAAGAGCAATATAATCTCCTTATAGACTAACCCGTACAGTTTAGGTTTTGGCCTGTGAAAACTCCTGCTGCAGCTCGTCCAGAAGGCCAAACAGTTCTGCATTGGATGGGATATCGCTCATATCATGGCCGTAATGCACATACCGCAGCGTGCCATTTTTGTCGACGACCATCTGTGCC
>JAFGBV010000086.1 GCA_016932955.1 Anaerolineales bacterium
ATCTTGAACAGCCAGGTTGAGAAAGCGCCTCGGTCTGCGCGATAGGTGTGCAGATGCTTCAGGGCGCGCTCGAATATCTCTGCCGTGATGTCCTCTGCGACTTTCTGGTCTCCAACCCGGTAGCTGACGTAGTTGAATACCCGCGGCAAATATTCGTTGTACAGTTCCTCGAAAGCGGCCTTGTCGAGCGTAGGCTCCTGCACCCGGTATCTGTTTCCTTTGATGAGCGGTATTGCTTTATCCATCAGCGGACCTGAACCTTTAATTCTCTGCTATATATACACCGCTCAGCTCGTATTATTACAGAGAATCTGCTGGATGGAGAAAGTTTAATCGTCTTTTAAGTCAAGCATGCCTTGTCGAGCGCTGCTCTAACGATGGCGGCGGTTTGCTGCCAGTTGTTCTTGTGCCGAAAGTCTTGCTGGAGTCTTTGACCCAGGCCGTCTGCAAAAGTTGGCTCTGCCAGCAGGCGCGCAATGGCCGCGCCAAGCTGTTCTGCGGAGCCAGGCTCCACCAGCAGCCCATTCTGACCGTCCTCGATTTGCTCAGGGATGCCCCCCGTGCGCGTGGCAATCACCGGGAGCCCGAAGCTGGCAGCAATAGGGATTACGCCAGACTGTGAAGCACTGGTGTAGGGCAGGATGACAATACCGGCTTGCTGGAAGAAGCTCGGGATTTCATCGTCCGCTATCCAGCGGTTGATCACCTCTACCCCCTCACTCGTTTCGAGCAGGGAACGGTAGGGGCGCAAATCGCCCTCTCCGGCGATCAGTAATTGAACTTTATTACCCGAGTGTATCTTCTGGTATGCCTTTAATAAAATATCCAGTCCTTTATAAGCCGTGATGCGCCCGAAAAATAAAAGCGTCACAGGGGATTCGTCTTTGGCAATTATCCGTTTCGCCGGGCTGCTTCTTGCCTGGTTATAATCGAACACTCCCAGCCTGATGACGTCGATTTTTTCGGCGGGCACACCCCTCCTGGCAAGCGCTGGCGCCAGCGATTGGCTGAACACCAGGCAGCGGGCTGCCTGCCGGATCGAGCGGTCCTCCATCCATTGGAAGAGCCTGTCGCTCAATCCAGGGTGTGGGCGCGGGTCATGCACGGCGACCACGCCTGGGATTTGGTGTAAGCGGGCTTGTAAGAAAGGGTTCCAGGTGTAGAACATGGGAAAGAGCAGTGCATCCGGTTTCCAGGCTGCAATCTCTTCCGCCAGTCGCCGGATACGGCGCTGGTCGATCCACGACCAGATTGCCTGCGGCAGGTTTTCGTAGGTGCTGGCGGTTAGCACCCTTACTCCCAGGTCTTCCCAATTGGCAGCAGATGCAGCCGCCTCAGACAGTACCACCAGGAGCTCGTCTGTGGCGGTCAGGTTGCGAGCTAGCTCCAGGCTGATCGGCAGCCCTGCTCCGCGCCTTCCCAGATAAGTGAGTGCTATTTTCATTGCCCGGTCATCAGATCGGAATAGAGCGCCAACAACCGCTCTTGCATCGCCTGCCAGTTATAGGTCATTTCGAAGGCGCGGCGGGCATTCGCGCCCAATTGCTTGCGCAAATCCGGCTTATCCTGCAGAGTCTGCAGGGCATTTTCAAGGTCTGCTTGACTGCCGTAGGGTACCACCACACCGCAGCCGCTTTCCAGGACGATGCGATCCATGTTCGTCCCCTCGGCAACCACAATGGGCTTGCCCAGCAGCATCGCTTCGAAGAGCTTGTTTGGGCTGGCGTAACGGTTGTTTGGAATCTTCGGGTCATATGTGGCGATGAGCACATCCGCCAGGCTGGAAAGCGACAGGACGAGTTCATAGGGGATGCGTCCGTGCCAGGTCACGTTAGCCAGTTGGCTGGCTTTTGCCTGGATCAGAGGCTCATCGCCGCCAAAGCCTCCCAGGTCGAGCCGCCATTCCGGGTGCGAGCCAAGCAGGTCGAGCAGTTCCACCAGCCCGCGTTCCACCTGCAAGTTGCCAAAATAAGCCAGGCGCAGCCTGTCAACAGAGTCGGTCGCGTCCTGTGACGGCTGCTCCGTTTCGGGCAGGTCTTCCAGTGTATTGTAGATCACCGCGCTGCGTTTGGGATGTGCGCCGCTGATTTGCTGGAAGCGCGAGTTGTCCGCCAGGATCACTGCGTCTGCGTTGTTGATCGCTCGCAGGTCGATATAGCGGATCGCTCGCTTCACCAGTTGCGGCGTGGCGCGCAGCATATCCGCGTAGAAATCAAAGATATCGTAGACAACCTTCTTTCCGTACAAGGCTTGCATGCACAACGCTGCCAGCACGGTATCAAAGTCGCAGGCGTGGATAATCTCGTATTCCTGCCGGTGGCGCCTCAACCAGCCAAGCAGGGCGACCTGCCAGCGCAATTGGTGAATGATGTTGACCAGGCCGCGTCCAAAGTGGGCGCGCACTGGCAGCCGCTGACAGTCAAACCCATCCAGGCGTTCGAAATCCGGCAGATTTCCGCTCATATTCCAGCCGACCAACGTTACTGCATAGCCGCCATCTCTCAACGCGCGGGCAATCTTCATCACGCGTGGGTCGGGTGCTAGCGGGTTGGCGCGGGTGATGACAATGCGGTGCTGGTGGTTATTTTGTGGTTGCGTTTGGTCCGGCATGATGCAGAGCAAGTATCTCTGGTTGGCTCAGAGCACGGGGATACAGGCGCGTGTCGCGCATCTCCAGCCCGCCTTCCTCGACCGACATATCGGAAGCAGGCCGGGAGTCATATACTGTGCCATCTTCCTCTTCGATGATCTCTCCAGCCCAGCTTGGCGGGCGGATACCGATAGCAATGCTGCGCGGCTGGCTGCGATTATCATTGTAGCGCTCATCGTAGGCGTGTTCACCTGCCAGGACGCCGTCCAGGTACAGGCGGACGATGCCCTCTGGCTTTCCTTCCCAGGTCATGCTGAGCAGGTGGTATTCGCCGGGCTGGACTGGTGTGCCCTGCTGCCCTTTCTCGATTGCCAGGCTTACCGCTGCTTCGGGAAAGATGGCGTTGCCGTAGAAGGGGTCCAGGATGCGCCGGTTGCCGCCTGCGCGCGCAACGATCGATTGTCCGGTGAGTTGTCCTGAAGCATTCACCTCCAGGCGCAGATACAGCACATAGCGGCTGTCGTCAGTGTGGAAGAGCACACAGTCCAGATAAGGATAGGGCTGGCGCTGCAAGTATTCTTTCTTGAACTGCACCCAGGTGGATACCGTCCCCTGGCGCAGGTTCAGGCTGTCTGGGGCATAGATACTCCCCGGTTTCTCCAGCGGTGCATACCCCGTCAGCCCGCCTGCCGGCGTTGTTTCGATTGCGCTTGTCTGTCGGCCGCGTGTCTCTGCTGCCTGTGGTTCAGTCTCACCTCTGGTGATCTGCACATAGCGTTGGATCACGCTTTTCACCGGTCCCGCAACGCGCACGTGCCCGCAATCCAGCCACATCGCCCGGTCGCAGAATGATTCGATCGTGCCCATTCCGTGCGAGACGATCAGGATCGTCGAGCCGTTCTGCCGGTAGTTGTACATGCGGTCCAGACACTTCTGCTGGAACTGCGCATCGCCGACGGACAAGACTTCGTCAACCAGCAGAATCTCTGGCTGCACGCAGGTAGCCACCGAAAATCCCAGGCGGGCGACCATCCCGGTGGAGTAAGTGCGCACAGGTGCGTCGATGAATTCGCCGATCTCGGCAAAATCGATGATCTCAGGCAGCAGTCTTTGGGTTTCGGCGTGGGTGCGCCCCAGCAGTGCGCTGTTCAAGAAGATGTTCTCGCGCCCGGTCAGCTCGAACTGGAAACCTGCACCCAATTCCAGCAGTGGTGCTACCCGGCCGCGGATATACACCCTGCCGCGCTGCGGAAACAGCACCCGGGCGATCACCTTGAGCAGTGTGCTCTTGCCTGAGCCGTTGCGCCCGATGATCCCAAACACCTCTCCCCGCCGCACCTGAAAGCTGACGTTGTCCAAGGCCCAAAAATCCTCATACTCCAGGCGGCGCTGCAGCCAGCGTACCGCATACTCTTTTATGCTGGTAATGCGCTCGCGCGGCACCCGGTAGAGCACCGAGACGCCCTCCAGGCTGATGGCGGTGTCATCGCTTATCGTCTGTTTGGCTGTGGCTGATTTAGGTTCGGTAGGCATATTCATTCGATTTGGCGGTGAAGATCAATATACCCAGGATGAAGGCTCCCACAGCTAAAGCTCCTGCGGTCAACCACTCATTGAATGGAGGAATTTGTCCGGCATACAACGGTGTGCGGAACAAGGTTACGAAATAGTACATCGGATTCAATTTAAACAGGCTCTGAAGGGGAAGGGGGAGAATTTCCAATGGATAGATAATCGGCGTGCAATACATCCACAGCATTAACAGGACTTCGTAGAAGGGCAGCAGGTCGGCGAAATAAACTGCGGCGGTCTCTAGAATGAGACCGATCCCCATCGAGAACAAGATCAAGAGCAGCACCGCGAATGGCATGACCAGTATCGCAGGCGTGATCGGCGTGCGCAGGAAAATAGCGATCAGGAACAGCGGGATGATCGAGATGCCCAAATTGACCAATCCCACGCCAATCGCAGACACGGCAAAAACAGATTTGGGCACATAGATGCGCTGCAGAAGGCTGCCACCCATCGCCATGCCTACCATGGCCTGCCCGGTGGTGGCAGAGAAGAAGTTCCAGACCACCAGCCCGCTCAACACATAGACCGGGTAATTTTCCAGGGTGATACGAAACACCTGGGAAAAGACCAGGGTCAGGATGACCATCGTCAGCAGTGGATTCAGCAACGTCCACACCACGCCCAGGGCAGAGCGCTTATAACGGGTTTTGATCGATGTGGTCACGAACTGGTATAGCAGGTCACGATATTTGACCAGCACCAGAACTTCCTCTACCAGTGGGTGGGGTCGTTTGCTTGAGTCATAAATCTCAGGAGCAGTATTCATCTCAATGCCTCTACGATCCGTTCAGCAGCGTGCCCATCCCCATAGGGATTCACTGCCCGGGCCATTTTCGCGTGAGCCTCGTCATCGTCCAACAGCCTGCGCGCTTCTTGCAGGATACGCTGGCGATCAGTACCCACCAGCCGCACCGTCCCCGCCGCCACACCCTCCGGGCGCTCGGTCACTTCCCGCATCACCAGCACTGGCACGCCTAGCCCTGGAGCCTCTTCTTGCAGCCCACCGGAATCAGTCAAGACCAGCCGGGCGCGCTTCATCATGTGCACCATCGGCAGGTAATCTAGCGGTGGGATGAGGAAGATGTTCGGGATATTTCCCAACAGCCGGTACACCGGTTCCTGGACGTTCGGGTTTAGATGCACCGGGTAAACGATGCGCAGGCTTTCCTGATAGGTCTCTGCCAGGCTGCTTAATGCCGCGCAGATGTTTTCTAGCGGAGCCCCAAAGTTTTCCCGCCGGTGGGCGGTCACCACCACCAGGTGCGGCTCGCCAGACTGAGCAGTTTCAGCCAGCCCAATCCGCTGTAAAAGCCCGCATACCTCTGCTGTGGTTGGGCGGTCGGCGACGATGTGCAGCGCATCGATCACCGGGTTGCCGGTGACGATGATCCTCTCGGCAGGCACGTTCTCGCGCAGCAGGTTTTGGCGCGACCATTCCGTGGGCGCAAAATGCAGGTCAGCCGCCACACCCGCCACCATGCGGTTCAATTCTTCCGGGAAGGGCTGCCACTTGTCTCCTGTGCGCAGTCCGGCTTCCACATGTCCAAAGCGGATGCGGTTGTAATAAGCCAGCAGAGAAGTTGCCATGACCGTGGTTGTGTCGCCCTGTGCCAG
>JAFGBV010000009.1 GCA_016932955.1 Anaerolineales bacterium
CACCCGGATGATATCGAGCTGGGCTGCGGAGCGCTGATCCACAACATCCTGGGACGAGATTTCGAGAACTGCGAAATTCGCTGCGTAACGCTCTCGGACAACCAGAAGAACCCGGCGCTCAAAAACCTGGTAATAGAACACCAACGCAGCATGGCAGCCCTGGGCGTGCCGCAGGACAAGGTGGTGCTGGAAAGCTTCGAGACGCGCCGCTTCCCGCAATTGCGCCAAGAAATCCTGGAATACCTGTACCAGCTAAACCGTACATACCAACCAGACCTGGTCTTCACGCATACCCAGCATGATATCCACCAGGATCACGTGCAGACCACCGAGGAGGTGCTGCGCGCCTTCCGCGGCACGACGGTGCTCGGTTATGATGTGCTGCGCAGCAGCTATGGCTTCTTCCCCAATTTCCTGGCAGAGGTGGAAGAGGCAGATGTACAAGCCAAGATCACGGCACTGGCAGAGTACCAGACCTATACAGACCGCTACTACTTCAGCCCGGAAATCCTGCGGGCAACCTTGATCCGCCATGGTGCGCTAGCGGAGCGCCTCTTTGCAGAGGGGTTTGACATCCTGCGCGTGATTGGAAATTTTGACGTTTGCTGAGGGTAACAAGACGCTAAATTTGGCATTTTGGATGAGACGCAAAATATTGCGTCTCTACAACCATCGCAACCCTTGACCCATTCCCAGCCGCGGTTATAATTCAGTCATTGAATTTTGGATTTAATGATGGAGTCCTCCCCCGACGTCTCCCCTGAAACGACGCGCGAGATGATGATGCTCGAAGAGATCGAGCATGATCCAGATGTCTCGCAGGCTTCCCTGGCAACCCAACTTGGCGTAGCTGTGGGTACAGTCAATTGGCATTTAAAGCGCATGATCGCCAAAGGCTATGTCAAAGTGAAACGCGCCGAACGGCGCAAGCTGCGCTACATCATCACGCCGGAGGGGATAGCCTTTCGCGCCCGCCTGACCATCGACTATATCGAGCAGTCGCTGCTGCTTTACCGGCACACGCGCCAGCGCGTACGCGAACTATTAGTGGAGGTACGCGCGGCAGGTTGTGAGCAGGTGCGCATCGAAGGAGATGGGAATGCCCCGGCGGATATCTCGGATATCTGCCGGCTGACCTGCATGGAGCAGGGTGTGCGGGTAGTTTCGGAGACCGGAGTGCCTACCCTGGTGGTGCTTGGCATGAAGGTGCAATTGAAATGGCATGAGGATGGAGAAAATGACTGAGACAGAGTTCCAGGATAAGCTCCCAAAGCATGTGTTGGTAACAGGTGGGGCGGGGTATATCGGCTCGCTCCTGACAGGTGAGCTGCTGCGCCTGGGGGCGCGGGTTACCGTGGTGGACGAGCTACTGTTTGGCGGCGAATCCCTTTTGAGCTACCTGAGTCACCCCAACTTTCACTTTGTGAAAGGCAATGTATGGGAACCGCGAACCATCCGCAATGCAGTACATGATGGCTGGGCTCATCCGGAAGCTATCATCCACCTGGCTGCTATCGTGGGCTTCCCAGCCTGCCAGGCTGTAGGGCGGCAGGTAGCCTGGAGATACAATGTCGAAGCCACCGAGCACGTTTACGAACAAGCCGCCCAATTGGGCGTGAAGCGCATGATCCTGGCATCAACATACAGCAACTATGGACTGTCGCCAGATGGGGAGCCAGTCAATGAGACATCACCACTGACCCCGCAATCGCTATACGCCGAGACAAAGATCGCGGCTGAGCGCTACCTGCTGGGGCAGAAAAGTGAGGGCTGCGCACCGCTCATCTTCCGCCTGGCGACGCTGCATGGCATCTCGCCACGCACGCGCTTTGACCTGATCATCAACCAATTCGTGCTGGAGGCTTATACCAAGCGCGAGTTGCTGATCTACCAGCGCGGCTACTCGCGCTCTTTTGTGCACATCCGCGATGTGGTGCGCGCTTTCATCTTAGGGCTTACCGCAGATGAAGAGAAGATCCGCGGGCAGGTATATAACGTAGGCTCGGCGCAGGGCAATCACACCAAAGACGAGATCATCACATTCGTATTGAAACGCCTGCCAGAGACAGTGGTGCAATACAAAGACATGACTTTTGGCGGGGATATGCGGGACATCACGGTATCCTTCGACAAAATCCGCGCAGGGTTGGGGTTCGAGACGCGATACACAGCCGAAGACGGTGTGCGCGAGGTGCTGCATGCGATTCGCACCGGCTTGATCAGCAACCCACAAGATCATCACTATCGTAACGCCCAGTTCATTGTGCAGTAATCGGTTAACGCAGCAAAGGAGTCGACATGGCTAAACAATCAAACCTCGACTTTTGGAAGAACCGCCGGGTGTGCGTGACCGGCGGGGCGGGCTTCTTAGGTTCTTTCGTGCAGGAAAAGCTGCGCGAGCGCGGGGCAACCGAAATCTACGTGCCACGCATCGAGGAGTATGACCTGGTGAAGCCGGAGGACATCCAACGCATGTACGATGAAGCGCGTCCAGACCTGGTCATCCACCTGGCAGCGCTGGCAGGGGGCATCGGGGCAAACCGCGCCCGTCCGGCAGATTTTTTCTATATCAACTTGATGATGGGCGTGCAATTGATGCACGAGGCCTGGCGGCGCGGGGTGGAGAAGTTCGTAGCGATCGGCACGGTATGCGCTTATCCCAAGTTCACGCCAATCCCCTTCAAAGAGGAAAACTTGTGGGGAGGCTATCCGGAAGAGACGAACGCGCCGTATGGATTGGCGAAGAAGATGCTGCTGGTGCAGGCGCAGGCTTACCGCGAGCAATATGGCTACAACGCCATCTATTTACTGCCGGTCAACCTGTATGGGCCGCGCGACAACTTCGACCTGGAGACTTCACACGTCATCCCGGCGCTGATCCGCAAGTGTATTGAAGCGCAGGAGAAGGGTCAAAAAGAGGTCGTTTTGTGGGGCGATGGCTCGCCGACGCGCGAATTCGTCTATGCTGGCGACGCAGCAGACGGCATCCTGACTGCGGCTGAATTCTACAATGGCAGCGAACCGGTAAATATCGGCTCGGGTCAGGAGATCAGCATCAAAGACCTGGCAGAATTGATCGGACGTCTGACCGGTTTCCAAGGCAAGCTCGTCTGGGATACCACGAAGCCGAACGGGCAGCCCCGGCGCGCCCTCGACACTCAACGCGCCTATGACTATTTTGGCTGGCGAGCACAGATACCCTTCGAAGAGGGGCTGCGCAAGACGATCGAATGGTACCGCCAAACGCATAAGTAATCATTTGTCCATGACATCAGCCAATCCCCCCTCAAAATCACACGAGGATGTGCTGCTGCTGCGCCCAACGCGCGGGCTGGCATCCCTGAACCTGAAGGACCTGTGGGTCTACCGCGAGCTGGTTTTCTTCATGGTCTGGCGCGACCTGAAGGTGCGCTTCAAGCAAACCCTGCTGGGCGCGGCCTGGGCAATCTTGCAGCCAATCGTGCAGATGGTGATCTTCACCTTGCTATTCAGCGGAGTCGCCAAGCTGGCTTCAGATGGGCTGCCCTACCCCATCTTCAATTATGCGGCGCTGCTGCCGTGGGGATTGTTCTCGAAAGCGTTGGGAGATGCAGGGCGCTCGCTGGTGACCAACCGCAGCATGATCACCAAGGTATATTTTCCGCGGCTGGTGATCCCGGTTTCTTCGGTCATTTCGGGACTGGTGGATTTTGCGATTGCTTTTGGGGTGTTCATTGGGATCATAATCTACTACCATTACAACGCCACAGCCAATTTCGATTTTCAATTCACCCCGGCGCTGCTGACGCTGCCCCTATTCCTGCTGCTGGCGATGGTCACCTCGCTGGGGGTCAGCCTGTGGCTATCGGCGATGAACGTGATGTACCGCGATGTAGGTTATGTGATCCCCTTCTTGACTCAAGTTTGGTTTTTCATCACGCCAATCGTGTACTCAGCGACCGAGATCAAGGGACGCTGGCAGTTAATCTATGCGATCAACCCGATGACAGGCGTGGTGGAAGGCTTCCGCTGGGCATTATTCGGCACGGAATACACCCACTTCAACATGCTGGCAATCTCCGCGGCAGTCTCGATCGTTATCCTGATCAGCGGATTGTTCTACTTTCGCAGCATGGAACGCGGCTTTGCGGACGAGATCTAGCCATGAACGATATCGCCATTCGCGTTGAAAACCTGGGTAAGCAATACAAGATCGGAGTGTCCGAGGAGGGTCTGTCAACCTCGACCCGCTACCGCACGCTCACCGAGAGCCTGACCAACCGCTTCAAGCGGAATGCACGCCCCGAAACAGCGCACATCTGGGCATTGAAAGACATCTCTTTCGACGTGCGCCGCGGGCAGGTACTGGGAATCGTGGGACGCAACGGGGCGGGCAAGAGCACGCTGCTCAAGATCCTGTCGCGGGTCACCGAGCCAACCACGGGCACGGCTGAAATCCACGGGCGGGTAGGCTCGCTGCTGGAGGTGGGCACGGGGTTTCATCCCGAGCTGACCGGGCGAGAGAACATCTACCTGAACGGGGCGATTTTGGGGATGAAGCGCGCCGAAATCGAGCGCAAATTCAGCGAGATCGTAGAGTTCTCGGAAGTGGCTAAATTCATCGACACACCGGTCAAACGCTATTCGAGCGGAATGTACCTGCGGCTGGCGTTTGCCGTAGCAGCACACCTGGAACCGGAAATCCTGGTGGTGGATGAAGTGCTGGCGGTGGGAGACGCCGAATTCCAGCGCAAGTGCCTGGGGAAGATGAGCGACGTGGCTCAAGAAGGGCGCACGGTGCTGTTCGTCAGCCACAATATGTCCGCCGTGCTGCGCCTGACCGAGGAAGCGATCGTGCTGGACAAGGGCAAGTTGGTCTTCCGCGCTCCCACGCCAGAAGCCATCGATTATTACATGTCAGCCGGGTTCTCCGACTCGGGCGAGCGAATCTGGAATGCAGAAGAAATTCCTGCCGAGGCAGACCCCTTCCGACCCATCGCCCTGCGACTGCGCGATGGTCAGGGGCGTGTGGTGGACACACTACGCTCGACCGATGAGGGCTCTATCGAAATCGAATACCGGCTCGAGCGAGCGATCACCGGTTTGCGGGTGGGGCTATACTTGCTGACGCTGCGCGGAGAGTATGTGCTGACCAGCTTTGACACCGATGACGCCAAACAATATGAGCAATTCAGCATGCGTCCCGCCGGGCATTACCTGAGCCGCTGCACAATCCCGGCGAACCTGCTCAACGAAGGACGTTACGTGCTGGCAGTGAATGCCAGTGCATTCCGCGTCAAACGCTACTTCTGGGACGACCACGCACTGGCGTTCAACGTGGACGGCACCGGCGCGCCGGGGAAGCAGTGGCCGGAGCCGCGCATGGGAGCAGTACGCCCGGCGCTGGAGTGGAGCATCGAGACGAAATGAACCTGATCAGTAAAAGCGCAATCAAAGGACTGCTGGGGGAGATCCCGCTGACGGCAGAGATGTACTGGCTGCTGCGGCAGCCGGGGAAACCGTTGAGCGCCGACTTTTCGCTGCAACGACTGCAAAAGCTGCTGCCGGCGTGGGTGGCCCAGGCGCAGGCATCTCCACTCCGCAAGCAGCCGGGAAAACGCATCTTTACTTTTGGCATGATGCGCTACTGGATCGAGCATGTCACGCTGCTAGGGATGTCGCTGGCCGGACTGGGTCACCAGGTGACGCTGTCTTACCTGCCGTATGGCCGGTGGAACAAGCCTATCGACCGCTTCAACCTGCGCCGGCAAAACATGTACGCGCGGACACTGCTCGAGCAAGCCCAGCCGCTCTTGAAAGTCAAGCCACTGTTGACTGTGCGCAAAGGAAACAGCCTGCCGGAAAAATTGGAGCGGGCGGTGGAAATGGTGGCACTGCGGGATACCCAATATACGCTGCAGGTGGAGGAAGTCAACCAGGATTCAGAGCTTTACCGGTTAAGATTAGAACGTGACCGGGAGGCGGCGCAGGCTGCCTTTGCGCTGCTGCAAAAAGAGAAGCCCGAGCAGGTGTTGCTGCCGAACGGCACGATATTAGAATTTGGGGTGATCTACCAGGTGGCAAAATATCTGGGCATCCCGATCATCACCTACGAGTTCGGCGAGCAGCAGAAACGCATCTGGCTGGCACATAATGGGGAAGTGATGCGGCAGAACACCGACGACCTCTGGGATGCATGCCAGGATCGACAGTTAAATGAGGAGCAATGGGCGCAGGTAAAAGAGTTATTTGCCTCGCGACAGCGCGCCAGCCTGTGGCAGAACTTCGCCATGCGCTGGCAGGGAGTACCCAGCGAAGGGGGGGCGAAAGTACGCCAGACGCTGGGATTGGACGACCGCCCAATCGTGCTGCTGGCGACCAACGTGATCGGCGACAGCCTGACGCTGGGACGTCAGGTCTTCAGCGATACGATGACGGGCTGGCTGGAGAGCACGGTGCAGTTCTTCGCAAACAAGCCTGACGTGCAGTTCGTCGCACGCATCCATCCCGGTGAATTGATCACCAAAGGCCCCTCGGTGGCTGACGTGGTGAAGCGCGTGCTGCCAAATCCCCCCGAACATATTCATCTGGTGGCGGCAGATGCCAAGATCAACACCTATGATCTGGTCGAGATCGCCGATTTAGGGCTGGTGTATACCACCACAGCCGGGCTGGAAATGGCGATGAGCGGCTTGCCAGTGATCGCAGTGGGCAATACACATTACCGGGGAAAAGGATTCACCCTCGACCCGCAAACCTGGGAAGAATATTACCAGACGCTCAACAAAGTACTGGAACAGCCAGCGAAATTCCGATTATCGAAGGAACAGGTGGAGAGGGCATGGCAGTACGCATATTACTTCTTCTTCCATTACCCACAGCCATTCCCCTGGCACCTGCTGCACATGCGCAATGACCTGGAGGAGTGGTCGATGGGACGAGTACTCAGCCAGGAGGGGCAGGCATTGTTTGGCAAGACGCTCAATTATCTGGCAGGAGAGCCGATCGAATGGTAGACGAGGCCGAGATCAAGCGTAATGTGCGCGAGTTTTACGACCAGGTGGGCTGGCAGGAAGTCAGCGATGGCATTTACCAGAACGCCGCTCATGAAGACCTGCGTCCGGTGTCACGCGACTATATCCATAAATGCCATATGCGGATATTGCGGCATATCAAACCAAGCGGAAAGCTGCTGCTGGACGCTGGCTCAGGCCCAATCCAGTACCCCGAATACCTGGAATACTCGCGAGGCTATCAAAAAAGAGTTTGCGCGGATATTTCCATCGTAGCGCTGCAGGAAGCCCGCAGGCGCATCGGTGAACACGGATTGTTCGTGGTGGCAGATATTGCGAACCTGCCGTTCGCGCCAGAGGTTTTCGACGGGGTGGTGTCGATGCATACCATCCACCACCTGCCATTGGACGAGCATCAGAAGGCTTTCGAGGAGCTTTACCGGGTCATGGGAAGGGATTCGAGGGCGGTGGTGGTCAACGGCTGGAGCCTGTCCCCGTTGATGACCATTTCCGAGAAGCTGGCGGACGCACTGGAACGGCTGCATGGTCGTAAACGATCCAAGAAGAAGCGCCAGGGCAGCATCTCGCCAGCAGAAGAAGCCGCACTTGC
>JAFGBV010000087.1 GCA_016932955.1 Anaerolineales bacterium
CTGCGGGATATTGCCTGATAATTTGCCTGAGCGGATCTCGAAGGCTGTGCTGAGGCGTTCCTGGAGCCCGAATAGACGGTCGAAGGTTCGAGCCGCGTAATCTGGTTTTAGCCGCCACAAAAAACCCGCTGCAGCCGCGACACCCGCGATCACCACAGCGCTGGCGGAGGTGAGGATTAGAAATTCATGACGTAATACCATTTGCTGAATGACAGCTACGAGGGAAAAACCCAGACCCATGCTCAAGCCAAAGAGCAGCCCGGCACTGCCCCAGCGCAGGCTGCGCTGCAGACGGTAGCGGCGACTCCATTGGGTAAATATTTTCTCAAGCTCGTTCATGCTCATTTGCTATCCACGCGGCGTACGAGCGCAATGCTCAATAAAAGCAAAATAAAGCTGATGATCAAAAATATTACCACATAGCCAATCCAGGGGGAGAGCACGAATATGTCTGTGCCGTTGCTGAGAGGGATTTTCATGTACAGGGGACTCTGTTGCTCCAATAAAATTATCTCTGTGGCAATAGCAGTCGCGATTGGGTTGAAACTCACGAAAACCCAACCGATGATGATCAAGACAGTTTCAACGATGGTTTGCTGCACCGCGGTTATGTTGCTCAACCCACTTCCAAATATCAATCCACTCAGGATGGCTATTGAAACATAAACAAAAATAGGAATGCCAAAAACTAGCAGATTGGCAATGACATAGCTTAGAACAGTCGAAGCAAGCGTGCGGCGGGTGAAACTTGAGATGAATAAGCCGATGACGCTGAAGGCAATGGCAGTGACGATGAGAAGCAGAAAGGCAATGAAAAGCTCCTCGATGCTGACGCCGCCGGAAAGGTACGCCAGGCTTTGCATGGGGAATGCTGCGATCAAGAGCAAAAGCAGGAATGACAAGGCAGAGGTAAGCTTTCCCACGATCAACGAACGCGGCGATAATAGTGTTGTGCGCAGCAGATCGTAGGTTTGGTGTTCGCGTTCGGACGAGATTGCTCCTGCGGTCAGTGCGGGGGCGATGAAGACGATCATCATTAACTCCAGCCCAACCACAGCACCGAAAATCGTTTTTCCCAGACCCTGTGAGGAAATCCCACTACCTGGTGACAGTTCCGCTGCAGCATGTCCTAAATAGATCATACCCACAAGCCCACCCAACAAAATCAGGTAGGCGGTGATCAAGATGTAAGCACGTCCACCACGCATGCGGCTGCGTAATTCTTTCAGGACGATTGGATTTTCCTGGAAGATTTTACGCAAGCGGAACTGCTTCTGGTGAGGCGTTGAGGTGCCTGTCATGTGACCAGTCCTTTTGTGGCGCGCATGAAAATTTCTTCCATGTCACGACTATCCTCATTGAAGTGTAATACAGGCAGTTTATTTTGGATCATGCTTTCCAGCAGGGCTTTCAGCGCAGCATCGTCTCCGATGAATTCTATCTCAAGACGGAATCTGCCCGCGCTTTGGTTCCCGGGCATTAACTCAATCTTGCTAACTCCGGGTGAGGATGCCAGAAAGGCCTGGGCGTCTTCTGCCTGACCCAACAAGGCTATTTGGATGCGGCGGTGGGGGACGACGTGCTGCTGCAACTCCTCGAGAGTGCCGCTGGCGACCAGTTTGCCAGCCTCGATAATACCAACATGGGTGCAAATCTCAGCGACATCCGCCAGGATATGGGTGGAGAAGAAGATCGTCTTTCCCATACGGGCGAGCTCGACCATCAATTCGCGGATCTCCACCCGGGCGCGGGGATCCAGCCCGGAAGCAGGCTCGTCGAGAATCAATAATTGTGGATCGTGAATCAATGTACGAGCCAGGCTCAGACGCTGTTTCATGCCGCGTGACAATCCCTCTACCGGATCGTTCTTACGGTGGGTCAGGTCGACCAACTCCAGCAGATCGCTCACTATCGCGGTACGTTGGGTTGGTGGGATTTTATAACACGCGCCGAAGAAATCCAAGTATTCCCAGACAAGCATGTCTGGGTAGACGCCAAAGAAATCAGGCATGTAGCCGATAGCCTGGCGTACCTGGTTCGCGGCCTTGCTTACTGAATGACCGGCGATGGAAATATCCCCCTGGTTAGCCGCCAGCAAGGTTGCCATGATACGAATGGTGGTGGTTTTCCCTGCTCCATTTGGCCCGACGAAGCCGAAGATTTCTCCCTGCTCAACTGTAAGGTTGAGGTGATCTACGGCGGCGCGCCCATTATAACGTTTGACCAGGTCGGTGATCTCGATGATCGGTGTCATTGTCTCTGCATTACCGTTCGACGATCAAGGTGAAATCGGATTGAGTGATCTCAGTTAGTGATGTGCCGGTGTTTGTGATGCTCAATTGGATCAACCCCGCTGGACCTACGAAGCGGGCTGGCTGTGGGATCTGATTATCGCCCCAGCTAATGTCTTCCAGTTGAACCCATTGGCTGCTCTCGAAGTCCCACAAGGACATGGTCAGGTCGGTGACTGGCTGGCCGGTGACTGGCTGGCCGAGGTAGCTACTTTCGAGGTGAAGGATCAATTGTTCAACTGTAGTGTAGGGGATGGGAGTACCCAGCCGGAAGCGAAGGTGCTGAGTCTCACTGGTGTAAACTGAACCGTTGTATGGATAGCTGCGACTGCTGGCAGAATCGGGCATGGATTCCCACACAAAGATCCCAGGGGTGAGTTTCAGCGTCTCTCCATTCGCCTCTATGTCTGGGTCAAGCTGGATCAGATAGACGGTTGAGCTGTTGTGCCTTGCGGGCCGGTCTGTCAATTGAATGTCCAGGCTGGGGTCTTCTACCCAGCCACACAGGTACACACCGCCGCCTCGTCCTCTTGTAGCATAATTGTCGCTGAGAGCAGAATTTAGTAAGGTAAATCGCTGATAGTTTTCTTGGTTTTCATAATAACTGGCCGTTCCAAGGATATCTTGCAGTGTTTTATCTACAAAATATCCATAGCCATAATAAGAATATGTTGTGGCAGGAGAAAATGGGGATGTGACAGGTGCGTAGGATGTGGATTGCGGTTTACCAGAAGGCTGTGACAGGATGAGGGGCACGTTGATTTCGTAACTGGAGCCTGGGGCGAAATCTGCTAAGCTTTGTGCTCCCCCGGGATATAACAAGACAGCATCTGCAAGCGTTTGGTCGCCCTGGTTGACCACTCGACCTTGCAGAATCACGCCGGCCTGGTCGATGATCAGTTTCAGTTGATTATCGATCGGATAGGCGGCGACTGCCCCGCTAGTGGCAAAGGTTTCCAAACCGCCAATGTCCACGCGCAGATCTGGAATGGTGAGATTCTGGGTATTTTGCACGAAGGTCAAATCCTGCCCGGCTATATCGTATGTAATGATCGGGCGTGACAGAGACGGCTGAGCGATTTCGACCTGGTAGGTTGTCCGCCGGGGGGAATAGATACCTATTAACCCGTCCACCCTGGCACGGTCTACATCCGGCCAGACCTGGACGATACTTAACTGGTTGACCAGGGGGATCCTGCCGCGGGAAATACCGCCAATTGCCAGGGTAAAGATGGAGAAGACAGTGACCAAGACCGGTATGGTGATCCAGGTCAATTCACGGCGCTTCAGATAACGCAGCGCAAGGTAGTTGACTGGCCCTACCATGACCACATAAATGCTGAGAAAACCGCACACTAATATTGCAGAGGGCAGGGCGATGCCTGGCAGGCTGGAGGCGGCCTCCTGAGCCATTTGCCAATTTGTGAAACCGGATGCCCACCCCGGTTGGTCGGCGCGGAAAGCCAGCATAGCCTGGTAGAAGGCTATCATGCCCCCCCAATTTTTAATGGGCTCAGCGGAGGGATCAAAAGCCAGATAGTAAACCTCGCCAAGCCCATATTGGCGCTGGATCACGATGGGGACATCGTTCTGTTCCACAAGCACCATTGCGCCGGTTAAAAGCGTCCCGCTGGCGACGGGAATAGCCTGGGCGGGCTCTGGAAGCGGTTGCTGGGAGCGGCTGAAGCTTGATAATGAATCCAGGCTGCTCAAATCCTGAGAGCTTTCCGGTTCAACCGGTAGGAAAGATGCCAGACCAGCGGCTGTCTTTTGCCAACCAAGCCCTCCGCTCACAACCAGAAGTCCCCCGTTCGCCAGCCAGCCTGCCAATGCTTCCCGTTGTTCAAACGTCAGTACACCGGTGTCCACATCAGAGAAGAAGAGCACATCCAGGGCTTCAAAGCCTTGTGCCCGATCGGGCAAGGCCTTTGGATCGATGTGAGCGACGCTGGCGCTGCCATTTTCTGGATCCAGATCATTGAGCAGAGTGAATGCGGAGGGGACGGAGGCAACAATGCCGAACAATAGGTCAGTTTGGGGCAGGCAATTCAAGCGAACCGATATGCTTTGGATGGTTTGCTCTCCATCCGTGAGAAAGATTGGCAGGTCACTCAGGTAAGTGTCAGTATTCAGGTAGAGATAGAATTCCTTGTA
>JAFGBV010000088.1 GCA_016932955.1 Anaerolineales bacterium
GCGAAAAGATGTGTAAGAGAACCCCAGCCAACGAATGTCGAATGGGGTTGCGAGAGCAGCATCCTGACCCACCAGCAGGCGCAGCCCGGCGCTTGCGGCCTGGGCGAAAGCATCGGTTTTGAGGATAAGGAAGAGCAGTAAAATGAAGGAGAATAAGCCGTAGAGCCAGCCCGACTTACCAGGGATCCACCTTACAACAAAAAAGATCAGTGTGTAGCCGGAAATTGCTAGCAGCACCTGGAGCAGTGCAGGGGGGCGGGTGGGGGTGAGATAGAAGAGAGGCCCCACGTAGCGCAGGGCACTGATGGCAAGGATGACTCCGCAGGTGATGAGGATGGTCAACCAATCCTGGCGGTTGAGAGGTTGGGATGATGGGCGCGTGAAAGCCCAGGCTAAGGCTGCTAATCCGACGGTGGCGGTTGGCAGCCAGAAATCCAGGTTGCGCACGGGTGTTGATGGCTGCAACCAGTAGATTGCCAGGATAGAGCCGGTAAGCAATACCCAGCCACGCGAGCGGCCTCGGGCAAGCCAACCAGCAAGCCCTGTTCCGACGCCTAAAACAAGGATGTGGAAGAGAGACACGCCTGGTTTAGAAACCCTGGTAGATCCACTGCGGGGCCTGGTCGGCTGAGAGGATCGTGATGGCAATCAGGATCAGGCAGAGCAAGAGGGCGAAAAAGTTTTCTTTACTGAAGATCTTGCGCAGCATACTTACCTTATTATTTATAACCACACATGCGCCATTCGCCTGCTTCTTCACGGGCGATATAGGTGCGCCCTTCGAGGCTTAGTTCCTGTTCTTCGCCATTGTAGTCAAATATGATCTTGCCGGAACATTCTACCAGGATATCATCCCCTTCCTGGCTGGTTGCCTGGCATTGCAGATCTTGGGTGGTGGCAGTAACGCCAGTGAGGGAGTCAAGCTCGATCTGCGCCTGAGCTTCCCAATCGGAGCAGGAAAAGCCAGCTAACTGGTTAGCATCTTGTTGAATAAGGCTTTGGATGTAGCCTTCCACTGCCAGGGCAGCGCTGTCTTCCGCGGATGTGCAGGCGGTGAGCAGCAGTCCTAACAAGGCGAAGGGCAATAGCAAATGATAAGCAATACGTGGCATGCGAAAATCCTTTCCTGTGGTGCGTCAATATCATGAACTCAAGAGGGTAGTTGGTCACCTCTCGTCAACAGGCTATTGTAACGGAATTCTGGGTAATTAAGCCTTGAAATTTAAACGACTTTCATTGATAATGATATAAAGTTGTAATATTATCACGAGTTTCTAGTTCATTTTCCGGTCAAAATCGTACCCAAAATTCTAAGGAGAACCCAGATGACTGCTCAAATCATTGATGGTAATGCAATTGCAGCAAAGTTGCGCGATGAGATTGCTGCGGACGTGAAGGCGATGGTGGAGGCTGGCATGCCGCGACCGGGTTTGGCTGCGGTGTTGGTGGGGGAAAACCCAGCCTCGCAGGTGTATGTGCGCATGAAACGTAAGGCATGCGAAAAAGCAGGCCTGGAATCGTATGGTTTTACTCTGGCTGCCGATGCGTCACAGGCGGAAGTGGAAAAAGTAGTCAGGGAATTAAATGCTGATCCCAAAGTGAATGGCATCCTTGTCCAGCTTCCGCTGCCTGCTGGGCTGGATGAGGAGAAGGTGCTGAATGCGATCAGCATTGAAAAGGATGTGGATGGCTTTCACCCGATCAACATTGGCCGGCTGGCGCAGAAGGGGCGCGAGTCTCTCTTTGTACCCTGCACACCAGATGGATGTATTTACTTGATTGACCAGGTTGGATACCCATTGAAAGGTGCAAATGCGGTTGTTTTAGGGCGGTCGAATATTGTGGGTATGCCGGTTGCATTGTTGCTTGTCAAGCGGGATGCCACAGTGACGATCTGCCATTCACGATCGAAGGATCTGCCGGGGATCTGCCGCCAGGCAGATGTGTTGATCGCGGCAGTAGGACGCCCGGAGATGGTGCGTGGAGATTGGATCAAACCGGGCGCAGTGGTGATCGATGTGGGGGTGAATCGGGTCGATGATCCTGCTGAGGAGAAAGGCTACAAACTGGTTGGGGATGTGGCCTTTGAGGAGGCTAAAGAAGTGGCAGGCTGGCTCACACCAGTGCCAGGAGGGGTGGGGCCAATGACGATCGCCAAGCTGCTCTATAATACGGTGCGCGCGGCAAAAATCCAGGCTGCAAAGTAGATTGACTTCTTGACAATTGAGAGTTCCAGGCGCAGAACTGGCTGCTTGGAGCTCTTTTTGTTGATATCGAATAACTTGTCAGACAATTGACAATTTTCAGTTAATTTGTTAGACTACCAGTTGTCAGACAAGTTGGCCGAACAAGTGAGGAAAAGATGACGACTCTATTGATCCGCCATGCAGAAATCTTAGTAACCATGGATGACCATCGGCGGGAAATACCCGACGGTGGTCTTTTTATTCGAGATGGATTTATTGAACAAGTGGGCCTGACAGATCAGTTACCAGCCCAGGCAGATGAAGTGGTCGACTTGCGCGGTCACGTTGTGCTGCCGGGATTGATCAACACCCACCACCACTTTTACCAGACACTCACGCGCGCAATCCCTGCTGCTCAGGATGCCAATCTGTTTAAATGGCTGAAGACATTGTATCCCATATGGGCAGGCCTGACGCCAAAGGATATATACATCTCTACCCAGACGGCGCTGGTGGAACTGGCACTCTCGGGCTGTACGACAGCATCCGATCACCTGTATATTTACCCAAACGGATCGCGGTTGGATGATGAGATTCAGGCTGCGCAAGAGGTGGGCCTGCGCATCCATGCTTCACGCGGCTCGATGAGTCTGGGAGAGAGTAAAGGGGGATTGCCGCCTGATCGGGTCGTAGAGGATGAAAACTTCATCCTGAAGGATTCACAGCGCCTGATCCAGCAGTATCATGATCCGAACCCGGGTGCAATGGTGCAGGTGTTTCTTGCGCCATGCTCTCCATTCAGTGTTACGGCAGATTTGATGCGCCAGAGCGCTTCGCTGGCGCGCGAATATGGTGTGCGTTTACACACGCATCTGGCGGAGACGCAGGATGAGGAAGCATTTTGTTTAGCTAAGTTTGGTTTCCGCCCGGTGGAATACATGGATATCCTAAATTGGGTCGGGCCCGATGTGTGGTTTGCGCACTCGGTGCACGTGAGTCGTGAAGAGATTGCACTCTACGCTCGCACGGGCTGTGGGGTGGCGCACTGCCCAAATTCGAACATGCGCCTGGCTTCAGGTATTGCTCCGATCCTGGAGATGCTGGTTGCGGGGGTTCGGGTTGGGCTGGGGGTGGACGGCTCTGCGAGTAACGATGGCTCTAACCTATTGGAGGAGACAAGGCAGGCGATGTTGCTATCGCGTGTGGGGGCTGGTTTACGGGGGGCATCCCTTTCAGGGGATGCGGCTCCCCCTTTGATGACTGCCCGGCAGGCGCTCGAGATCGCAACACGGGGTGGTGCCTCGGTGCTGGGTAGAACTGACCTAGGTTCACTGGAAGTGGGGAAGTGCGCTGACTTCTTCGCAGTGAATCTGAACCGTATTGAATATGCTGGGGCATTGCATGATCCGGTTTCGGCGCTAGTATTTTGCGCACCAGTGCGGGTAGATCATACTGTAGTGGGTGGCAAATTTGTGGTGAAAGATAGCCAACCAACCAACGTGGATTTAGCAAAGCTAATGCAGGCACATAATCGGGCAGCAAGAAGATTAGTGAGCGGCGAATGAGGAGGTTGGTGATGGAAGCAGAATTAATCAAAAAAACTACACAGTCCCTGGTGGATGTGGCGATGGGACGAGCGCCAGCCGACCTGGTGATCCGCAACGGGCACTGGGTTTGTGTGCAATCAGGTGAGATCATTCCGGGAACGGATATTGCCGTGGTGGGTGAACGGATCGCTTACGTAGGTTCTGATGCGTCGCATGCGATTGGCAAGGAGACAAAGGTGGTCGATGCTGCAGGGCGTTACCTGGTCCCCGGGTTGTTGGATGGGCACATGCATGTTGAGTCAGGCATGCTCACGGTGACAGAATTTGTGCGGGCGGCAATCCTGCACGGTACTACGGGGATGTTTGTTGATCCGCATGAGATCGCCAATGTTTTTGGTTTGAAAGGCGTGCGTTTAATGGTCGATGAAGCAGCCGTGCAGCCGATTCATGTCTGGGTACAGATGCCATCCTGCGTACCCTCTGCACCGGGGCTGGAGACGCCCGGGGCGAGTCTTGGACCGCAGGAGGTTGCTGAGGCGATGGGGTGGCCAGGAATTATTGGCTTGGGTGAAGTGATGAATTTTCCGGGGGTATTCCTGGGGGATGAGAAGATGCATGCGGAGATGGCAGAGGCGCGCCAGGCTGGGAAAGTGATTGGCGGGCATTATGCCACACTTGATCTGGGTTTGCCATTTCACGGATACGTGGCTGGTGGGCCGGAAGATGATCATGAAGGCACACGTATGGAAGATGCCATAGCCCGGGTGCGCCAAGGAATGAAAGCGATGCTGCGTTTTGGCTCTGGCTGGTTGGATGTGGCTGCGCAAGTGCGGGCGATCACTGAGATGGGGCTGGATTCCAGGCGTTTTATCCTTTGCACGGATGATTTACACTGCGAGACACTGGTGAATGAGGGGCATGTAAACCGAGCGGTGCGCGAAGCGATCTCGCAAGGCTTGCCGCCCATTACAGCTATTCAGATGGTCACTTTGAATACGGCTGATCACTTTGGCGTTTCGCGAGACGTGGGCATAATCGCTCCAGGACGATTTGCCGATATCTTATTGATGAGCGACCTCCCGACGATGAAACCTGAGATGGTGATTGCTCGAGGAAGCATTATTGCAAAAGACGGGCAGCTAATGATTGACCTGCCGCGCTACCCATATCCAGATTGGGCATTGAATTCAGTACATCTGGGTAAGGAGTTGATGGCATCTGATTTCCGCCTGGTGGCGCCCAGGGATGGAACTTTGAAGGCAAATGTGATCGGCGTGATCGAGAACCAGGCGCCTACACGCCACTTGCAAGTTGAAGTCAATGCCCGGCGGGGTGAGGTGGCTGTTGACCTGGACCGTGATCTGCTCAAGATTGCGGTGGTGGAGAGACACCGTGGCACAGGCGATGTGATGGTGGGGCTTGTGAATGGTTTTGGGTTGAAAGCTCCCTGTGCGATTGGCACTACGGTTGCACATGACAGCCATCACATGATCGTAGTTGGTAGCAGCGAAGCAGATATGGCTGTGGCTGCCAATGTGATGGCAAAGGCTGGCGGGGGGCAGGTGGTGGTCAAAGATGGGCAGGTGATTGGGCAAGTGGTATTGCCCATTGCTGGTTTGATGTCAGATGAGCATGCAGCAGTGGTAGCAAAACAGGCTGCCAGCGTGTTGGCGGGTTTCCAGGCATGCGGGTGCTCGCTGAACAACCCCAATATGCAGCTCAGCCTGCTGGCATTGGTGGTGATCCCTGAAATGCGCATCTCGGACCTGGGCCTGGTAGATGTGACCCGCTTTAAGTTTGTACCTGTACTGGAGAGCTGAATCGATCAGCGGTGGCATATGGCGCGAGTTCTTTCAACTTCTCAACGTTTGCACGAAAACCTTGCCCGACTGATCGCTGATTCCGCTCCAGGCGAGCGCCTGCCCTCCGAACCAGAGCTAGCCCGTCGTTTGAGCGTCTCTCGGGCTACACTGCGCGAGGCTATGCGAGCCTTTGAGACGCAGGGTATGATTTATCGGCGGCAAGGCTCCGGCACTTATGTCACACATCCTACGCAGGTGATCGAGAGCGGTCTGGAGGCGCTGGTGAGCATTGAGACGCTAGCCCGGCGCATTGGTTTGCCTGTTTCACTCGGTGAGCTTGAGATAGATCGCCGCCTACCCACGGAGGAAGAGGTGAGGGCTTTGAATATCGAGCCTGAAGATGCTGTGATCTATGTGAAGCGCGTGATCATGGCCCATAATCATTCTGCCGCTTACCTGGTAGATACTCTACCGGAAAATGTTTTGTCGCCCAACTCATTGGAGGCGGAGTTTACCGGCTCGGTGTTGGATCTATTGCTCAAGCAGGGCAACCCACCACTGGCCTCCTCCCGCTGCGAGATCAATGCTGTCACAGCGTCAACTGATGTAGCTCGGGCAATGCATATCCAGCGCGGGGATGTGCTGCTGCGTTTTGTGGCTTATCTGTATGATAGCAGCGGCCGTGTGGTGGATTATTCTTATTCTTATTTTCTACCAGGCTATTTTCGGTTTCATGTAGTCAGGCGAGTTTAAGTCAGATTATTTACAAGAAATATCACACATGGTGTAGGAAGATGGAAATTCAAACACTTAAGAAAAAAGTTGAACAAAATCGCGAGAACATTATCCGCTTCATGCGCGAAATTTGCGCCATACCCAGCATGGAAGGCCAACTGAAAGATGTGGGCGAGCGCATCGGCGCGGAGATGACGAAATTGGGCTTCGATGAGGTGCGCTTTGACAAGATGGGCAATATCCTCGGGCGGATTGGCTCTGGAAAACGCGTCATCGTCTATGACTCGCATATTGATACGGTGGGCGTAGGCGACCCCGCCGAGTGGGGCTGGGATCCTTTCCAGGGTAAAGTGGAAAATGGCATCCTGTATGCGCGCGGCGCATGCGATGAGAAAGGCTCCACGCCTGGGATGGTGTACGGGCTAGCGCTGGCCAGACAATTCGGTTGGTTGGAAGACACCACAGCCTATTACTTCGGCAATATGGAAGAGTGGTGCGATGGGATTGCTCCTAATGCCTTTGTGGAAGTTGACCCCAAGGTACGCCCCGATTACGTGGTCATCGGTGAGCCGACCAGGATGTGTGTTGACCGAGGGCATAAGGGGCGCATTGAGCTGAAGATCACTGCGTCTGGACGGTCGGCGCACGCCGCCACGCACTACCTGGGCGATA
>JAFGBV010000089.1 GCA_016932955.1 Anaerolineales bacterium
CATGCTTACCGTTGGGGCATGATCGTCAACCTTGACACCTGCATCGGCTGCGAATATTGCCTGAGGGCTTGTTCGGCGACGAATGATGTGAACACCGACAAGCCGTGGAACATCGTGGTTGAAGAACAAACCTCTACCGGACAAAGGTTCTTTTTCAGCCGACCATGCCTGCACTGCCAGGATGCGCCCTGCGTGGAAGTCTGCCCGGTGAAGGCTACCTACCACCGCGAAGATGGGCTGGTGGTGATGGATTATGACCGCTGCATCGGCTGCCGGTATTGCGAGGTGGCATGCCCATACGATGCGCGTAAATTCAACTGGGAAGCGCGGTCAGAAGAAAATGCTTATATCCCCACCTGGGGCATCGCCGAAGTGGAGCGCCGGCCGCGGGGGGTGGTGGAAAAATGCACCTTCTGCATCCATCGCATCGACGCCGGATTGGCAAGCGGTCTGATGCCCGGCGAGCATCCAGAGGCAACCCCGGCGTGTGTCAATATCTGCCCGGTGGGTGCCCGCGTGTTTGGCAATCTAAATGATCCAGACAGCAAGATCTCTAAGGTGCTGGCTGCTAATTCCACCATCCGTTTGCGGGAAGAATTGGGCACCGATCCCAATGTGTACTACATCCCGCCAAAGGAGGGCCTGTAATCATGGCTACAACCACGATGGAAAGAAAACCATTCAAAATCAGCAGCGGGTTACTGGCCTGGGGCGGGTTTGTTGGCGTTTTGATATTGATCGGCCTGGTAGCTGCCGGGTATGTGTTCTGGTATGGGCTGGAAGTGACGAATATGAGCGACAGCGTGCCCTGGGGCTTGTGGATCACCATCGACCTGTCCTCGATTGCACTGGGGGCAGGCGCGTTCACGCTCTCTGCGGTGGTGTATATCTTCGGCTTAAAGAAATTCCAGCCCATCATCCGGCTGGCAGTGTATGTCGGTTTCATCGGGTATACATCTGCTTTGCTGACCTTGATCATGGATATTGGCCGCCCTGACCGGTTCTGGCATCCCTGGGCTTACTGGAATGTACACTCGGTGTTGTGGGAAATTACCTGGTGTATCACGATCTACCTGACCATCATGGTGCTTGAATTCCTACCGGTAATTGCTGAAGCCAAAATCTTCGACCGTTGGCCCTGGTTCCGCAAATTCGCCAATTTCCTGCACAAGGGTGCACCCGTGTTTGCCTTACTTGGACTGGTGATCTCTCTGCTCCACCAATCATCCCTCGGCGCGACCTATGGCATCGTGAAATCACGCCCAATCTGGTTCAAGCCCAGCATGCCGATCATGTTCATCCTGTCTGCCATCTCGGTGGGCCCAGCTTTGACCATGGCAATGGCGCATGTGTTGGAGTGGATTACGGGAAAACGGGCACTCGAACATGAACTTCTGCGCTCCATTGCCCGCTTTAGCGGGCTGGGGCTGTTAGTCTATGGCTACATCAAGTTTTGGGATCTGGCGGCAGTGGTCTATTACGGGCGCAACCCGACGGTGAGCCAGGCTTTGAATATGCTCAACACGCAGACTCCGTATAATTTCGCTTTTTGGGTGGGTGAAATCATCGTGGGCATCTTGATCCCGGCTATCCTATTCCTGGCGCCGCGTTATAACCGTCGCCCAGTCATGCTGGTATTCGGGGCATTGATGGCAACTACCGGGATCGTCGTAAATCGCTGGAATGTTACCGTCTCAGGCCTGTTCGTGCCACTTTCATATTCTCCGGGAGTCTTATACGAGCTCCCTGCGGGGAGATATTTTCCAAACCTGCCCGAATGGGGTATTGCAATAGGCATCCTGGGTTATGCCCTGGCTATGCTCACGCTGGGTGTGCTCTTCCTACCCCTATTCGGCAAGCATGAGCATTAGTATTTCTCCTCGGATTGGGTTATACTAATCTTCGTTACGGGAGGGCGCATCTTATGGAAGGTTCTAATCCAATCTATTTCGCCCTGTTATGCGTGGTGCGCTGCCTGGTCCCCATCGCAATTCTACTGGGGATCTCCTACCTGCTCAGGCGATGGGGGTTCATCGCCAAGCCAAGCACACCACCAAACGGGTACGAAGAAAGTGAGAACGACGCATGAAGGCGGACAAGTGCATGACTGATCTGCGCTTCCCTTTCTCAATCAGAACCGTCATCCTGGCTTGCAGCCTCATTTTTCTTGCCAGCCTGGTTCTAGCCATCCCGGCAGGCGCAAACGCACCTGCGCAAGAGACAGAATCGTACTGTTTGAGCTGCCACAGCAATCCAGAGCTCAGCCTGACGCTGCCCAGCGGCGAGACCCTTTCTCTGTACATCGATCCGGCAAAGCTGGCAGACTCTCTTCACAGCCCGCTGGGCATCGAATGCGAGGCTTGCCACACCGATATTACCGGCTACCCGCACCCCGAGATTGCATATCAGAACAGGCGTGAGCTTGCGCGTTCTTATTACCAGGCCTGTCAAAAATGCCACACTGACCAATATGATAAGACATTAGACAGCATGCATGCCCAGGTAGCCGAGGGCGGTAACCTGGAGGCGCCGGTTTGTACGGATTGTCATGGCTCGCACTATGTCACAAAGCCAGACGAGCCGCGGGCTACCGTATCACAAACTTGCGGTCATTGCCACACGGATATCTATGATGCTTACAAGCTGAGCATACATGGGGATGCCCTGATCAACCAGGACAACCCAGACGTGCCGGTCTGCACTGACTGCCACGGGGTTCATAATATTCATGATCCCCGCACAAGCCAGTTCCGGGTGGCGGAGCCTGAGCTGTGTGCGGGCTGCCATGCTGACGCAACCCTGATGGGTAAATATGACCTGTCGGCCGACGTGTATAACCAGTACAAGACTTCCTGGCATGGCGTCGACGTAACCGTATACCAGGCGAAATGGCCGACAATCTGGCACGACACCGCCATTTGCTCTGACTGTCACGGCATCCACAATATCCTGCCTGCTGACAATCCGGCATCGACGGTCAATCCCGACAACCTGTTGACCACCTGCCAGAAATGTCACCCTGGCGTCAGCGAGAACTGGACGGGGGCCTGGACGGGGCATTATGAGATCAGCCTGGAACGCAACCCGTTCGTCTATTACGTTGACTTGTTCTATTCGTCGCTTGCACCAGCCGTCCTGTGGCTCTCTGCGATCTATGTGGTGCTGCAAATCCTTCGCAACACCGTGGCGCGCGCCAGAAGGAGCCTGTGATGAGCACCGTGAAGAAAACTAAAACTTCTCCATCAGCTCCTGTGCGCACAATGCGCACTTTCAAGCGCTTCACCATCGCTCAGCGCTGGGAACATACTATCCTGTTCCTGTGCGTCACCGTCTTGCTGCTCACCGGACTGCCGCAGAAATACCGCTCCACAGGCTGGAGCCAGACCATCCTGGCTACCCCCGAGCGCGTCGAGCTGATCCAGACCATTCATCACGTCGCAGCTGTCTTGCTCGGGGTTTTAGTCCTCTATCACCTGGGAGTGATCATATTCCAGTTAATCCGACGAAATCTGCCAGGGGACATGCTGCCCACGGGGAAAGATGTTCGGGATGCCTGGCACATGCTGCTCTACCTGCTATATGTCAAGAAGGATAAGCCGAAGTTTGGCAAATACAACTTTGAGCAAAAAGTAACCTACTGGTTCATATTCGTCGCCATCGGCATCCTGGGCATGTCTGGCTTAGTCATCTGGTTCCCAGAGTTCTTCACCCGCTTCCTGCCCGGAGGGATTGTCCCGGCAGCAAAGCTGGCGCACAGCACCGAAGCGGTGACGCTCGGCATCTTCATTATCATTTGGCACATCTATCATGTTCATCTGGAGCGGTTAAACCTGTCGATATTTACCGGGACGCTGAACGAAGAGGATATGACCGATTATCACCAACTCGAATACCAGCGCTTAACTGGAAAATCACGCCACCGATCTGATACGGGAGGCAAGCAGGAATGAGAGCCTCGGGTATCAGAATATTCGCTCTGCTTATTCCAGCCCTGCTCATAGGAGCCAGCCTTGTGGTGTGGATGCCAATGTCTGTATCGGCAACGGCACCGCAGCAGGAGGCTGCCCCTACCCCCGACCCGCTCACGATCGGTAACGAGGTGTGTCTTAGCTGCCATGAGCAGCCTGGGCAGACCATGCAGCTTGAAAATGGCGATGTGGTAGACCTGACGGTGTATCCGGATGAATATGCCGCATCCATACATGGTGAACTTGGCTATGCCTGCGTACAATGCCACCGCACTGTCGGCAATTACCCGCACCCTGTTGAAACGGCTGCTTCCTTGCGCGAGTTCACCATAAGCATGAATAAGGCTTGCGGAACCTGCCACGAGCCCCAGGTGCTGCTTACACAAGACAGCGTCCACGCCACAGCGCTGGCTGCCGGAAGGCGCGAGGCGGCAGTGTGTACAGACTGTCACGGCTCACACAACGTAGAACAATGGCACGACCCGGCAAGCGGCGAATTACTGCAAAGCGCACGGCTGCGCATACCCCAGACCTGTGCAAACTGCCATAGTGAAATCTACCAGAAATATAGCGAAAGCGTTCACGGAGCTGCGCTGTACGACGAGAACAACAGCGATGTTCCCACCTGCATCGATTGCCACGGTGTGCACAACATCGAAAACCCCACTACAGCAGCTTTCCGCCTGTCATCACCAGAGATGTGCGCAAAATGCCACACGGATGCCCAGGTCATGCAGAAATATGGGCTGTCAACCGATGTGTTGGATACTTATGTCGCAGATTTTCACGGCACAACCGTGACTGTCTTCGAGAAACAGTCGCCGGATGCAGAGACCAACAAACCGGTATGTTACGACTGTCACGGCATCCATGATATCAAAAGCGCGGATGATCCACAGTACGGGCTGCAGCTGCAAGAGAATCTGCTCGTGCGCTGCCAATCCTGTCACCCAGACGCGACCGCCAATTTTCCGACAGCCTGGCTGTCCCATTACATCCCATCGCCGGACAAGAACCCACTCGTCTATTATGTCGAGGTATTCTACAAGTTTTTCATCCCGGGGGTGCTTGGACCGATGATCCTGCTTGTTGCTCTTGATGTGGGTCATACGTTGTATAAAAAATTCCGCACGGAATCCAAGAAGCCTGCAGAACAGCCGCAAACCCTGGAGACAAGCAAAACTGAGACGCCTCAACAAGCAGCCACAGAAGATGCTGCTTTGACAAGCCCGGCAGCCTTAGTTGAAAAAGCGGAGGCTGAAATTTCAGATACAGGCACGACCATAGAAAGCAGCCTACCTGGCGAACAACTGATAATTTCGGATGAGAGTACTGAGGAATCTCTTCCACCGACGCAGATTAAAGATGATCAGGCAGAGGAGGAGGCCAAACATGACTAAGACCTCTTCGCATGCTCGAATTTCTGGCACTCCTTCAGATAAGACGATCACCTACACACGCTTCGAACTTTCTCAGCGGATCGAGCATTTCGTTTTCCTGATTTCTTTCAGCGTGCTCGGTCTGACCGGGTTGGTACAAAAATATGCGGATAGCACTTTCAGCCAGTTCTTTTTCTCGCTGATCGGGGGTATCGAGACTGCCAGAGAGATCCACCATTTCAGCGCCTTCATCATGATGATCGTGAGCGCTTACCATGTCCTGGTGGTGCTCTATAAAGTATTCGTTCTACGCGTCAAATGGACGATGATGCCGCTGATTCAAGATGCTCAGCACGTCGTCCAGGATATTGCTTACTTCTTAGGATTACGCAAGCACCGGGCCTATTATGGCCGCTACAATTATGCCGAAAAGATGGAATACCTGGCGGTGGTGTGGGGAACCTTCCTGATGGGGCTAACGGGATTCATGATGTGGAACCCCATCACCACAGCCAGCATCCTGCCGGGTCAGGTCATCCCGGCTGCCAAGGCTGCTCATGGAGGCGAGGCTATCCTGGCGGTGCTGGCGATCATCATCTGGCATTTTTACCATGTCCACCTGCGCACCTTCAACAAAAGCATGTTTACAGGCAAGCTGACCCGGGAAGAAATGCGCCACGAACATCCTGCAGAGCTAGCTGTTATCGAGGCGGGCGAGGCCGACAAGCGCCCACCATTGAAGGTGTTACGCCGCCGGCAACAAATCTACTTCCCGATTGCATTCGTTCTCACGGCAATGTTCATGACTGGCATATACTTCTTTCTCAACGCGGAAACTACAGCGATTGCCACCTTGCCCGAGGGTGAGACTGCCGAGGTGTTTGTGCCCATCACCCCCACGCCGCGCCCGACCCCACTGCCTTCGCCTACGCCTGAACCGGGCGCTCTTGTTGGTGAGATGACCTGGGAGGGGTATTTCGGCGGTTTGTTCGACAACCGGTGCGGCACCTGTCATGGAATCACGAAGGTGGGAGGACTAACCCTGGCGACATATCAGGACGCACTCAGCAGCGGCGATACCGGGCCAGCCATCGTTCCAGGCGACCCGGATAACAGCATCTTGATCCAAGTTCAATCTGTTGGAGGACATCCGGGACAGTTAACAATTGATGAACTAAATAAAGTTATTGAATGGATTCTTGCCGAAGCACCTGAAAAATAAATACTGGTATTCTAGAAAAGGAGGAATGTAAGA
>JAFGBV010000090.1 GCA_016932955.1 Anaerolineales bacterium
CCACCCTCAGCCGCTTCATCCACCTCTCCGCGCAACCTCGCCGCAGCTCGCAGCACCGCCTGCACCGGCTTGACGTATCCCGTGCAGCGGCACAATACACCCGACAGAGCCTCGCGTACCTCTGCTTCACTCGGATCAGGATTACGTTCTAACAGCTCTTTGGCTGCCAGGATTTGAGCCGGCGTGCAGTACCCGCACTGTATCGCACCCATCTCGATGAATGCCTTCTGCAGTGGGTGTAGCCCCGCTGTGATCTTCCAGCCCTGTTCAGGATGCTCCCCCAGCGATTCGATTGTCTGGATTTCATGTCCCTCAGCTTGTGCCGCCAGCATCAGACAAGAATTCATCGGCTTGCCGTCCACCAACACTGCGCATGCGCCGCACTCCCCATTCTCACAGCCATGTTTTGCGCCATAAAACCCAAGCTGCCGCAAGATTTTCAAGAGCGTATCACCTGCTGCTGCCTGTATTTCATGCGACATGCCGTTGATCATCAAACGCATCATCATTCGCTGTCTCCTTCTATCTTCGAGTGGATGCCCTTCCCACTATAACAACTTATTCACTTCCAGCCAATTTCCCCGCTCGCGGTTGGCGGCTTCAATTGCCTCTGTTGAACCCATCACTACCACCAGCCCGCTATCATTCAGCCGCTCCAGCACCTCGCCAAATGCCCTGAAGTCCTCAGCCTTAGTTTCCAGCACCTGTTCGCGCCGCAACTGTCGTTGTTCATCGCTGATCTTGCTCAGGTAGCGGGTCATCGAGGTAAAGCCTTTTGCGTCTGGAAGCATGTATGTATCCAGATCGCCAATTGTGCCGATGATGCTCTTGGTCAGCTCAGCCGGATCAATTTCCAGTTTTCTCAGGAATTGCGCCGTGCCGTCATAGTTCTCCAGGGTCTTTAGCAAGTTCGGGTCACGATAAGACAGGTAAGTCATTATGCCCGACAGGTTATCGAACATCATGCTCCCGCCATACGCCCCGCCCTGTACCCGCACCTTCTCCCACAACCACGTGGTTCGTAGATAATTGCTGATTACCAATGCAGAGCCATGGTAGGTATAGCCCAGGTTGTATAAATTACCACCTTTACCTACATAGTTCACCTGCGCAGGGATGGTCAGTCCCTCGTATTTCGCATATTCGGGCGCGGTCCACACGGGGTATTGGCTTTCTGACTCTGGAAGCTCTCTCAGGAAGGCTTCCACTGGCTGCCGTGCCTCATTCCAACCCTGTTGGTCCAGTGTCACATTCACCAGCACGCCTTTCCGGCTGATCAGCGTTTCGCGCACTGCCTCGAGCTTTACCAACACGCTCTCCCAATCTTTGTCGACCGCCTCGCTCAACTGGCGCAGGAAGAATAGATACTCTACTCCTCCCATTTTCTCTGCCACCCAGCCTGCCTCGTCAAAGTGTGCACGCAGGCGCCTGTTCACAATTCGCGTCCCCAGCGGCACGATCTGCGCTTCCATCTCTGCCTTTTCTTCCAGCACCATCTGCCGGAATCGCTCTCGGTTATCCAATTTGACCGTCAGCAAGATATCCCGCAAGATCGCCAGCAGTTCGCTGCTGTGATCCAGGGTTGCCTTGCCACGCAGGAACAACCAGTGCGTGCCCTCCGTTGATGCGTTAACCGCAGAGATATGAGTAGTCGGCCAGATACCGCCTGTCGAGGTTCCAATTCGCTGAGAGAGTTTGACAAAGTCTTCCTTCTCAGTGCCAATCTCGACCAGCGACTTGCCAAACAGTGAAACATACGGCAGCAAGTCCTGCGGTAATCCGCGCAGGTTGAAACCTACATCGATGTATAGGATTCCGTTTGTGAACAAGTCATGATAAAGCACCTTGCACCCTGCCAACGATTGGATGTCAATAGGGATGACCTTATTTTTCCGCTCCAGGTCATTCAGGCTCAGCGCCGGGATTGTTGCCAAAGCCTCCGCCGTATCCGCTGTTTCCTGCCTCTTCTTAAGTTGGCTGGTATTGTCGATGATCGCCTGCAGCTCAGTGCTGCTCATCTGCCCCTGCGCTTCTGCCAGCCGCTGGTTCTCTTCTGCCTCGATCCGCAGATTGTAGCCCTCCTCCGGCTTCAGCAGTACCGTTGTGCAGTGCTGATTATCCAGAAAATAACGCCGGATCATCCCCTCGAAGTAACGCTCTCCATCCGCCAGGTGTTTCTTGATCGCTGCCAGGGGTGCTTCGAATGCCAGTCTCGTGATGGGGTCACCCCCATACAGCCAGCTTGTCAGGCTTCGCAGCATTAATGACAATCCTCTTGGAAACTGTCCAGTGTTGTTTTCACGCAGTCGAAACTCCAACGTATTGACCGAAGCCGCCACCGTCTCGGGGGCGATCCCCTCACTTGCCAATTTTTCGAGGGTGCTCAGGATCAACTGCTCAACCTCTCTTGCCTTTGCCGGCTCGATGCCCTTTAGCCCGGTCGAAAAAGTCTGTTGCCGCAAATAGGCGTCCAGCCCACTCCCTGCCAGGTCCTCACCCAGACCAGAATCGATCAACGCCTTCCGCAAAGGCGATGCCGGCGTGCCAATCAAAATATGGGTCAGCATACCCAGCTCCATCGCCGTCTGCGGCTTCGCTCCTTCTGCCAGCACCCAGTTTGTTGTTACCATTGC
>JAFGBV010000091.1 GCA_016932955.1 Anaerolineales bacterium
GCCGGTTGTACTCTTGTCCTCGCTTTCCTTTGCTGCTATCCACGGGGTATTTCTTCCCGATAAGCTCCTGGTGACCTTCCTGTTGGGAATAATAAGCACAGTTTACTACCTCAAAGAACGCAACCTCGCCCCGTTAATGCTTACCCACTGGTTCGTGGACATGTGGAGTTTCGGCCTGTTCATGTTTGGCTAGGATCATTGGAGAAGGTATATGCTCAAAATCTTTGCCGCGAACCAGCCTGTTTTATTTGCCATCTGCTTGACGCTCCTTGGCTTCGTGCTGTTGCTGTTGATAAGCAGCATCGCTTAAACAAAGCTACATTTTGCCTTGAATACCATGGTAGTAGTTGACATTGGCTTGCTGATATGGGCATCATCCTGGCGGTGGTAATATGAGCAGAGAAGGAAAAAGATCGGACAGCTCAAATACGTGCGTTCAGCTCCCCGAGGCTACGGCATCAACTGCCAGCGTAGATAGGCCACCAAGGCCAGCATGATCAGAAGAAGCAGGCTCAACCCGGCTTCCTCCTTCTCCTGCCGCAGGATGTTAAACCCGGCAGCCAATACCATGAGCACAGCCAGCGCCACAGCCGCCAAAGGTGTCAACCAGGGGTAGATATTCGTCGCCGCGGGCAAGATTAATCCCAGCGCCCCGAGGATTTCAGCAGCCCCGATGACCTGAGCCAGGCCGCGCGGTACCGCCCTGACCCAGGGAAACAGATCCCGGGCCTTCTCGTAACGGAAAACACGGATCAGGCCCATGATAAAGAAAGCTGCGACTAATACGGTAGAAAATACCCACTCTAACCCGTGCATTGGATGAAGTCCTTTCCGCGCAGAAGTATGGACATGGTCCGGTGACCAGCATAGTATACATCACCTTTAACCTGACTTGTGCCGCGCCGCAGGCCGATCCTAACGAAGCGCGAGCAGATTTCACTGTACGGGCTGGCCAATTTTCTAGAGTTGAGCCAGCATGGCAAATTCGCAGGTGTTATGATATCATGCGGGAAAGGCTTCCTGAGAAAGGCGTCAGCAGTGCCCCTGCACCTCGATCTACTCGGCGCGTTTCACCTCAAAAAGGGCGGCCAGCCTGTGACCGGTTTTGAACATCCGCGTCTCCAACATCTGCTGGCCTACCTTGTATTGCATCGCACTGCTCCCATCTCTCGTAGGCAGCTTGCTTACCTTTTCTGGCCAGACTCTCCGGACCAGCAAGCGCTCAAGAACCTGCGCACGTTGCTAACCCGGCTCCGCCAGGCATTACCGGACGTTGACCTTTTCATCCAGATAACACCCCAGGCCATCGCGTGGCGCCCAGATTCCCCCTTCACGCTCGATGTGGCTGAATTTGAGATGGGCATGTCGCAGGCAGCCGCGGCAAAAGAAACCGGGGATTATGTTGGAACGGTAAACGCGCTGGAATCTGCAGTCCACTTATACACGGGGGAGCTGCTTCCCGATTGTTACGACGATTGGATCTTGCCCCAGCGCGAGCGGTGCCAACAAGCCTGCCGTGACGCGCTTGAACGGCTGGTTCTGCTCCTTGAAGAGCACCGCGAGTATGGTAAAGCCCTCCCGTATGCATCACAGTTATTGAACCATGACCCCCTATCCGAGACAGCCTATCACCACCTGATTCGATTGTATCTGGCGCTGGGGAATCGGACGGAAGCGCTGCGCTTCTGCCGCGAGTGCGATGCCATGCTGGAACTAGAATTTGGGAAAACCTCACAACGGGCTACCCAGGATCAGTACGCGCACCTGCTTGAAGTAGAAAGCCCGCCAATGCTGGCAGCGATGGAGCAGCGGCTGGGGACAGGCCCATCTGGCGCGCCTCTGGTGGGAAGAAATGCTGAATGGACTCGCCTGGTGACTGCCTGGCGCTCTGCCGCAGCAGGTCATCCCCAGATGATACTGCTTAGCGGCGATGCAGGGATTGGCAAGACCCGCCTGGCGGAGGAAATGTGTGCCTGGGTCGCCCGGCAGGGGGGGATTGTGGGATTAGCCCACTGCCATCCGGCGGGCAGCAGCGCCGTGGCCTACGCACCGGTGATTGAATGGCTGCACGACAGGACGCTCCAAGGCCGAGTCGCCGCGTTGGCTGATGTCTGGCTGGTCGAGATCGCCCGAATTCTGCCATCGCTCCTGGCTGAGCGCCCAACCCTCAAATCCCCAGGCCCCCTGACCGAGTCCTGGCAGCGTACGCGCCTTTTCGAGGCGCTGGCGCACGCAATCCTCGGCTCAGATCACGCTACGCCTTTATTGCTCTTCTTAGACGATCTGCAGTGGTGCGACCAGGAGACGCTAGACTGGTTGGGTTACCTGCTCCGGTTCGACGCCAGAGCGCCATTAATGATTGTGACTAGCGTTCGCAAATACGAAATCGATCGCGTTCACCCGCTCATGGCATTCTGGTTCGCCCTCACCCGTTCCGGCTTGCTCAACGAGATTCCCCTGGGGCCGCTCGATAGAACGGAGACTGGAATGTTAGCCGCGAATGTTGCTGGTCGGGTAGTGGACACCCGTGAAACAAACCAGATCTACACCGACACCGAGGGGAATCCATTGTTCGTGGTAGAAATGGTGAGAGCAGGCATGGCAGCCAGAGGAATGGAAAAACACAGGAACCAGGAAACGCTCGAACCAGGCTACCTGGACGAAACCCCTATTTCGTCCACCCCTGCCGCGTTGCCGCCAAAGGTGCGGGCGGTGATTCAATGGCGCCTGGCCCAGCTTTCACCAACTGCACAGGCGTTGGCACAGACCGCGGCTGTCATCGGCCGTGAGTTCAACCTCGACGTACTGGTCCGGGCAAGCCGCCAGGATGAACAGGGAGTGATGGAAGGGTTAGAAGAATTGTGGCAGCGGCATCTTGTGCGCGTGCAAAACGGCTCTATCTTCGACTTCACCCACAACGGGATCCGCGTAGTGGCTTATGACGATACCAGTCCAGTCCGCCGGCGCGATGTCCATCTGCGCGTTGCCCAGGCCCTCGAAGAACTCCACCATGATGATCTGGATGCCTTGAGCATCCAGATCGCCGGCCACTACGAGCAGGCCGGCCAGCCCCTGCCGGCTTGCGCCTTTTATCGCCGGGGCGCATCCATAGCGGAAGGGATTTACGCCAATACCGCGGCCGCGCAGATATACCAACATCTGTTGGAGAGCGAGCTCAGCGTCGCCCTGCCTGCACCTGAGCGGTGTGCGGTAAGACTTGCCCTGGCAGAGGTCTGGCGCGCAACCGGGCGGTGGAATCAGGCAGAGGCCATCAGCCAGGACGCCCTGGCGGAGGCTGAAGTCCTGGGCGATATTCGTTTGGTGGCGCGTTCCAAGTGCGTGTTGGCGGATGTTTTGCATCTGTTGGGTTACTACGAGACAGCCCTGCAGTGGTTGGCCGAAGCCGAGCAAGGTTTCCAGACTGCCGGCGATTGGCGCGGTGTGGCTGGCGCGCTCTGGATCATGGGTGAGATCCACTGGCTCCGTGGCGACCACCCCAGGGCACTCGCTGCACTGGAACGGCAGCTGGAAATTGCCACTGATATTAACGATCCGAGCATCATCTGCAAGGCATTGGAGGCAATTGGCATGGTTCAGTGGAGCCAGGGTGACTGGAATAGGGCCGCGGACAATTGTGTCAAAGCCTACCAGATCGCCAGTCCAAGGGAGTACAAGCCAGTTCTGATCCGTTCGTCGACCACGCTTGGGAATATCTGCACCGGTGAACACCGTTACGGAGAAGCCATTTCCTGGTACCAGCGCGCTGGCATAATGGCCCAGGAGATCGACGACCGCCGGGCGCTTTCGTGGGCAACTTCCAACATAGCCCTGATCCTGGCAAAACGCGGCGACTACGAGCGCGCCAGCGCAGGATACGGGCGCAGCCTGCGGATTGCCTGGGAGATTGGCGATCGCCTGATTGCCTGTTTGAACGTTGCCCGCCTCGCGACGGTTTATGAGCGCCAGGGCAGGGTGAACGAAGCCGAGTGGCTCTACCGGCAAGCTGTCGATATCGGGCTGCGCCTGTGCATTCCCGGCTATCTTTCAGGCATGCTCGTGGGTCTGGCCCAGCTCTTACTGACGCAGGGGCAGTCTGAAGAAGCGCGCGGCATTTACCAGGAAGCGTTGGCCCAAATTTCAGGTGTCGCGGGTGCGCGCCTGGTCGGCGAGGATATCCACTTCGAAGCGCAGGTGCTGGGCATCCGTCTCCAGCAAGCATTGGGCGAGGCGACAGTGGCAGAGACGGCGGCAGAGCTGCGCAACTTATTGCTGCATATGGAAGCATCACCCCAGCAGGCAGCACTTTACTATGAGTTATGGCGCCTGGAGCCCGTGAATGAAACTTTCCGGAAAACCGCCGCAGAGCGCTATCACACGGAGTACACAGAGACAGGCAATGAAGAGTCCTACCGCCGTTATATGGAGCTGACGGGCGAGGCGCTGCCAGATCCCCCGCCGCTGCCTGCCATCTCGGATCTAATTCCCGATCATCCGGATGACATCGGGTTGGAGTCGATTCTGGCCGATCTGAAAAGCTCATTCGAGTAAATCTGGCCCACTCTTGCGCCTTCCTGAAGCGCCTGTGAAGCGCTCTCTGTTGTATATTCTGATTAGCCTTTGAACATTTCGGTTCAACAGCAAAATTTTCTCTTTTCCAAGGAGGCCCTAATGACAGTAATCACACTCTCCCGACAACTGGAAAGTGGTGGCGATGAGGTAGCTCGGCTTTTGTGTGAGAAGCTGGGCTATCTATACTTTGATAAGAAGGCAATGGTTCAGGTCGGCCAGGAGATGGGGCTGGCGGAAGCCGTCATCCAGAGCGCAATCGACTTTCAGCCGGTTGCAAAAGGCCTGTTGGAACGCTGGTTTGGCAGCGCCCAGCGGATCACCGGTGGGGATCCCTCCAGTTGGACTTTCACGGCTCGAGCCGATGCCCTTCAGGACCTCACCATCGCAAATCTGATGGAAATTATCCTCGCTGGCTACAAGAAGGGTAATGTGGTAATCGTAGGCCGCGGCGGGATGGCCGCCCTTAAGGATAAACCTGATGTGCTGCATGTGCGGATCCAGGCGCCGCTTGAACTGAGGGTAAAGCGCTTGCAGGGGCACGAGGGGCTGACACTTGAGGAAGCTCAGCGAAGGATACGCGAGCGCGATCTGAGCGACGTTGACTGGATCAAGCGCTACTTTGGCCTCGAATCTCACGAGCCTGCGCTCTTCGACCTGGTCATCAACACGGCCAAGTTCGCCCCGGCAGATGCCGCCGATCTGATCGTCAAGGCGCTGGATAAACTGCCCAAAAAGACCAGGTAAGTTGCCCACGCTCAAAACGCACAGCATAGAATCCTGACGTTCTGGAATGCATTCCAGGGCCCTACGAGTATCCGCGGGGCCATGGAATGCATTTTCTCGGAAAGGGATATTCTTACCCGAAGCAATCAGGATGAATGTGTTAATTTGTAATGTGAACTAATTGACATATCAGCAAATTTATTATATAATTAGTTCACTGAACTAATTATTCGGGTTCCCTTATTGTTACGACCACTTTTCGAATAACTGCCAGCCAGCACCTGCCGCCATCTACGGTCAGAATCCTGGCATCAAATCCGCTGATCACTCAATATGCCTGAGATGGTTTAGTGAGGAGGTGAGGTTATCGAATCCTGCCAGAAATTTGCCTATGGACCCCATCCAGAACATGCCATTGAAACAGACCAGTCTTAACTTCGCCAAGAAGTCTTCTGAGCAAGTCATTACACCAATATAAGCCACATCTTGAAAGAGATTAACCCGGCCAAGTTCCCCCACAGATGAATTCATCATGAACAAGAAGCCATATTCTCAACAGAAAGAAGCTCGCCAGCAGAATACATCCCTTCTGCTGCGTGATCTATGGCGACACGGCCCCCTTTCAAAAGCTATGCTTGCCCAGCGCAACGGTCTGACGAAAGCAACCGTCTCATCGATCTGCACCGATCTCAATTCTCTGGGCCTCATCCGTGACGCCGGCCAGGATCGGACCGGTCCAGGAAGACCTGGAGAACTCCTCGAACTGAACCCATCGGCACGCTGCTCAATCGGCGTCGAAATCAGCACAAATTACGTGGCAGCAGTGCTGACTAACTTCTGCGGACAACCACTCTGGCAGCGCTCAGCAGCACTAGAGATCGGCAGCACTCAAGAAGTTATCCTCTCCCTGGTCAAAGGTTTGGTCGATGAGGCGGTCGGCCAGGCACATATGGGCAACATCGCCCTGCTCGGGATTGGGATCGGTGTGCCCGGGGTCGTAAACAATCACGTCAACGCGCCAACGTTGGGTTGGAAGGAGGTACCTCTCAAAGACTCGCTTCAAGAACTATTCGATTTGCCCGTACTTATCGACAATAAGGCCCGAGCCGCGGCAATGGCTGAAGCGCTTTATGGGAATGCAAGGGATGTTAACAGCTTCATTTATATAAGCATCGGCACAGATGTGCAATCAAGCATTGAAGCGGCAGTGGTAACCGATGGGTTCCTATTCAGGGGAGCTCGTGGAAGAGCAGTAGACGCTGGTCACATGGTCCTTGATCTCAATGGACCACTTTGCCAATGCGGCCAGCGCGGTTGCTGGCAGGCCATGGCAGATGTGGGTCGCGAGGTTGATCTGGTTCGCCAGCGCCTCGAAGCTGGCGAGGCTAGCATTCTGCAAGTCTACGCTGCCAATGACTACGCGGCGTTAGAGCACAGGGTAATCCACCAGGCAGCTGTGGAACGCGATGAGCTGGCTATGCAAGTTGTCGGCTCGATCGTGCTGAACCATGCGCAAGGTATCACCAATCTTATTGCGCTTTTCGATCCTCAGCTGGTAATAATTGGCTGGGAAACGATGGTGTTTCCACCGACTTACACGACTCGAATGCACATCTTGGACAACATGCCGGAATTAGACGTGACCAAGTCCGTTCGTGAACAACTTTTGCGGCGCGGCATAACGCCCCCAAAAATCATTCATGCGGCGCTCGATCCAGAAGTCGTCATGCTTGGCGCGGCGGCGCTGTTAGTGGACGATTTCTTGCGAACGCCTGTCGTGGAGATATAAATTCTAGTATTCCGAACAACTTTTAGCGAGCGTCAGAGCCTGCTCAACCATCAGATTTTGACTGCTAGGAGAATGTCATATGGCAACAGCAACAACTTCAGTTGGAAATCAAGAAGTACCCGGGGGATCCGTTCTAACCCCGGAGTATAAGAAAACTCGCCCGGGTGCGATGTTCGCGTTCGCATTTGGGACGATGAGCGATAGCATGGAAGGCGGCCTGATTAACACCTTGTTTCCGGTCATCGCAGCCGCGCTCAAACTGGATATCGGCGCTCTAGGTGTACTTTCCAGCATCAGCAAATGGGCCCGCATGATCTTTGGAACGGCCTGGGCCGTGATCGGTGACAAATGGGGTCGCAAGAACGTGCTGGTGATCATGACAGGCATCTGGGGCCTGTGGACTGCAGCCGCGGGCCTGGCGCAGAATTATACCCAACTGCTGATCCTCTACACAATCGGCGTCATTGGTACTGTGGCCGCCGAACCAATCCAGAACGGTCTCATGGTGGACATGTTCGATGAGGATGAGCGCGGGAAGGCTTACGGCACCCTCCGCACCATCGGTGTAGGCGCCAGCATCATTCTGACGCCCCTCATCGGCCAGCTCGCCAAATGGCCCACGCCTGAAAATGGCTGGCGCATTGGCATGTACATCATGGGCGGCCTCAGCCTCATCAGCGGCATCATGCTGCTGATCTTCCTCAAGGAGCCGCCCCGCCGCATCGTTGTAGGTGATCCCGATGCCGGTAAATTCAAAATGTCGGATATCAAGCAAATCGTTAAGATCCCGTCATTCTGGCTCATGGCGATCATGCTGCTCTTCGTCACCTCGATGGTATTCTTTGCCTTCATGGTGACTTACTTCGTGAACGTGCGCGGGTGGGAGACCTCTGCAGCCGCCATACTCTATACGGTATTTATGGCTGGCTTTGCGGTTGGCGGCTTAACCGGTGGCGCTATCGGCGACTTCTTCCAGAAGAAGTTCGGGGATAAGGGCCGCATTATGTTCATGCAGATCTACCTGGCGTCCTGGGCAGTCTTGACATACCTGTACACCCAGATTGATTGGGGCACGGGCATCGTGGTCTACATCGTCGCCTTCGTGGTTGGGCTGGTTGGCTCGTGGGGTTTCTCGGGCTCAGTCCTACCAATGGTCGGCCAGATCGTCGAGCCGCAATATGCAGGCACCACCTTTGCCCTGCTCTTCTCCTTCATCCAGGGCGCCATCACGGCCATCTACCTGCTGCTGATCAAACCGCTAGTGGCTGCGCTGGGAAGTCTCGACCGGGTCTTCGTTTTCATGGTCTGCCTGCCATATGCAGTGAATGCAGTCTTCTGGACGTTGTTCTACTTTACATATCCCAAGGATGTCGCCAGACGCAGGGCGAAGATGGCTGCCGCCCAGAAAAGCTAATGATTGATGAGTGGGAGATGCACAGGGCTGTGCATCTCCCACTAGTTTTTATATCACGAAATATCAAAATCTTTGCCGTGATGATCACAGGCTCCGCAGTCGGCAGATGCCGACCATGGGAAAATAGTTACGGCAGATCGATTCTAATTGCCTGCTATAGGAACTGTAAATTGAGATAATTTTTGGAGACTACCATGCTCTATCCAATCCAAAACAGTGTACGCAATAAGCTCGATATCTCCGGCATCTGGGATTTCAAGACCGATCCCGACGGGGTGGGCGAAGCCAGCGGCTGGGCCTATGGGCTGAGCGGCTCGCGGCCGATGGCCGTCCCGGGCAGTTGGAACGATCAATACGATGACCTCTTCGGCTACCTGGACCTGGCCTGGTACGTTAAGAAGACCTACGTACCGTCGGTCTGGAAAGGCCAGCACGTGTTCATCCGCGTTGGCTCAGCCGTTTACTCCGGAACCGTCTACCTGAATGGCGTCAAAATTGGCTCGCATGAGGGTGGTCACTTGCCCTTCGCATTTGAGATCACCGATAAAATCAAATGGGATGAGGAGAACACCATCGCCATCAGCGTCGAGAATACGCTCAAGCCCACCCGCGTGCCTTCTGGTAACATGCCTGGTTCAGAAATGAGCATGTTTGCCAGTACCCCAAAGACCACCTATGACTTTTATCCATTCGC
>JAFGBV010000092.1 GCA_016932955.1 Anaerolineales bacterium
CCAGCTGCGCGCCGACTGGGATGCAGTTCCCGGCACGGTGATCACCCAGGAGTTGTGGAGTGATCTCTTCCCCATGACCTACGACACGATCATCATTGCCTACCCGATCTTCCTGCCGACGACTTATCTGAACAGGTAGCCCAAACGGGCAGCCTGCTTCGTGCGGCAACCAACACTTCGCCCCCCGGACTCGTTCCGGGGGGCGATTTATATTCCTTCGAAGTTCCATACAGCGCTGTGCGCTGTATGGAACTTCGAAAATACCAATTACGGGCAGAGGAGGATGGTGCCGAGCAGATCCGTGTGGTAGGTGTAGGTGAGGCCGCCTGCTTCGAGCAGGATGACATAGCCGGGGGTGAGCACCTGGGGGGCGTTGCCTTTGCCGCCGCAGCCCAGGGAGCCATCGCGCCAGGTGACGGGGCGCGCCGAGACGAGGGCAATCTGGTCGGCGGGGATGCCCAGGGCGGCGGAGAGGTCATTGATCGCCAGGTCAACCAGGGCGGCGAGGCTTTCACCGCCTTCTTGCTGGGCGAGCGGGGCAGGGGCTGGGCAGACCACCACGCGGGTGCCGTCGAGGGAAGTGTGGACTTCGTGGATGGCACTACCCTCCCGGAAGAGGATGAGGTAGCCTTCGGTGACGGCTTCTTCGAAGCCCTGCCCAGGCATGGCGCAGCCGAGGGTGGAATCGGCCCATTGGGCGGGGATGACTGCCAGCAGGCTGAGCTGCGCCGGGTTGAGGGCAAGGCTTTGGCTGAGGGCGAGCAGGGCTGCCTGCACGGCGGCTTCTTGCTCGGGGGCGGGGGTGATGGCAGGCCTGCCCCCGGAAGGGGGCGGCTCAGCGGGGGGGGGCTCGCTCAGCGCCTCTGCCTCTGCGGGCGGTGTTTGCACCGCTGGCGGCAGCGTCTCGTCGGTGGGCGGGATGGCGGCCGCAGCCTGGCTATCGGCTGCACCGGCGCTGGATGCGGGCGCCTCGCCGGGGAGAGGGGCGGCGTTATCAGGCGCCAGGCTGGGTGCGGGCTCTGGCAGGTTCGGATCGGTTAGCACGCTGCAGCCGCTGGCGAGCAGCGCCAGGCAAACGAACAGGGCGAGAAAGGAGATTTTTGGGTTCATACTTCACCTCGCGGTTAAGACGCTGAAGGGGAGGCTGGGGTTCCCCCTGGCGGAAAAGTGGGTATTTTGCAGGGCGAAGCCGCGCAAAATACCCACTTTCGCATCATTTTACAATCAGCGCGTGACCAGCGGGATATAGGTGATGATGCCAGCGGAGGACAGCTCGAAGGTGGCGGTGACGGTTTTGGCGGCATCCATGTCCACTTGGCAGATTGTACTGCTGCCGCTGCAATCGCCGCCCCAGGCGCTGAAGGTCGAGCCAGCGGCAGGGGAAGCAGTCAGCGTGACCTGCTCATCGATGGCGAAAGATGCCGCGCAATCCGTCCCGCCGTTCCCGCAGGAAATCCCTGCCGGGCTGCTGCTCACACTGCCGCTCCCGCCGCCATCCAGGCTGACGGAGAGGATGGCTGTGGTGGCAGGGATAATGGTGATCATCATGCCGCCCACTGTACCGCACAACGTGGTGTAATTACAGCCTACCAGGTCAAAAGTGGCGCTGCCGGCAGTGGTGGGTGTGCCAGAGATGCGCCCTGTCTCGGCATCCAGGCTCAAACCGTCTGGTAAATTGCCGCCGGTGATCCACCAGAAGGTGGGCAGCGGGTAGCCAGCCAGGTAGTTATCATGGCTGTAGGGAACTCCCACTTCGCCATCCGGATATATTGTTTCCAGTTCGATGGATGTCGCGCCATTCAGGCGCGCCAGCCCTGGCGCGGCCTCGCCATCATAGGTGGTGATCTCGCCGCCGATGATGATCTTGCCCCCTGGCTGCAAAGCCAGCCTATAGACACCCGCATTCGGTCCACCCCCGGCGCCTGTGTCAAAGTTGAGGTCAAGGCTGCCATCCGGTTTCAAGCGAGCCAACCGGGGGCGGTAAAGGCTGTCATAGGTGGTGAAGTTCCCGCCAGCCAGGATAACGCCATCCTCGCGGATCAGGATAGCGAGCACAAGACCGTTGAAACCGGGGTCGGCGTCAAAACTGGCATCCAGCGCGCCGTCCGTCTCCAGGCGGGCGATGCGCCCGCAGTTGACACCATCCACGGTGGAGAAGGTGCCACCCATGAGCAGTTTGCCATCTTCCTGGAGGGCGAGGGCGCGCACCAGGGCATTGGCGCCATCGCCGGGGTCAAAAGCGGTATCCAGTGAGCCATCGCTGTTCAAACGGGCGATGCGGGCGCGCGCCACACCATCCATGGTGGTGAAGGTGCCGCCCACAAATATCTTGCCATCGCTCTGAATGGCGAGGGCGTAGATGGCGTCGTTTGCGCCATCACCGGGATCGAAGGTGGTATCGAGCGAGCCGTCGTCATTCAGGCGGGCGATGCGGGCGCGCGCCACGCCGTCCATCGTGGTGAAATCTCCAGCCACGATGACTTTGCCGTCCTCTTGCACAGCGAGGGCGTGCACGATGGCGTTGGCGCCGCTGCCGGGGTCGAAGGTGGTATCGAGGGCGCCGCTGCTCGTCAATCGGGCTACGCTGCCGCGAGAGGTGGATGAGACATTAGCGAAGTCGCCAGCGATGAGAATCTTGCCATCTGCGAGCAGCGCGGCGTCCCAAACAGCGCCATCCGGCCCGCCGCCGGTGTTATTGAAGTTGCCATCCATGGCGCCATCCAGGTGCAGGCGGGCGATGCGGTTGCGGGAATAGATGGAAAATTGGGTGAAATCGCCCCAGAAGAGAGTCTTGCCATCTGGCTGGATTTCCAGGCCGCGGATGACATCGTTGGCCCCGCTGCCGATCGCAAAACCGTCGTCCAGGGAGCCATCTGTGTGCAGGCGGGCCATGCGTGCATAGCCGGAGCTGAGGATGTCGGTGAAGTTGCCCGCCAATACCGCCTTGCCGTCTGGCTGGAGGGTGATGGCGAGCACGGTATTGTTTGCGCCGGTATAAAGGGCGTAGCGATAGGTGTAATCTTCTGAGCCGTCCTCATTAAGCCGCACCAGGTGGTCGCGATAGACGCCCCTGAATGTGGTGAATTCCCCGCCAAGCAGCACTTTGCCATCCTCCTGCACGGCGATGGCATAGACCATGTCGTTGGCGCCGCTGCCGGGATCGAAGGTGGAATCTAGGGTGCCGTTGGCATTCAGGCGGGCGATACGATTGCGAGAGGAGCCGCCGCTACTGGTGAAGTCTCCCCCGATGAAAATCTTGCCATCTTCTTGCAGGGCAATCGTTTTGACAACGTCGTTGGCAGAGCCAGTGAATGTGTCGCGGCTGCCGTCGGCATTCAGGCGGGCGATGTGATTTTTGATCGCGCCATCCAGTTCGGTGAAGTAACCGCCGATGAGCAGCTTGCCATCCGGCTGTAGGACAACCGTGTCAACGGATGCATTCGTCCCATCGCCAGGATCAAAGGATGTGTCCAGCGTGCCATCGGCGTTCAGGCGGGCAATATAGTTGCGTGAAGCGGTACCTACATGGGTAAACCCGCCGCCAATGACGATCTTCCCATCTGGCTGAAGCACAATCGCTTGGACAGTGCCATCCAGGCTCACGGAAGCGCCAGCTGCAAAACTGGCATCCGGATCGCCTAAGGAGCTCAGGCGCGTTATGTAAGTGCGCGCCTCCCCGCCGAACTGGGTGAAGGAGCCTCCCACAATGACCTTCCCATCCGGCTGCACTGCCACAGCAAGCACCGCAAGATCCGCCCCGCTGCCCGGGCTGAACATCATCGTTTCCAGTGCGCCATCAGCGTTGATCCGGGCGACGCCGTTTCTCGAAACGCCGTCCACGTGGGTGAAACTACCCACGATATATAGAAAGCCGTCTGGAGCCAAGGCAATATCGTCGATGGCTCCATCTGCCCCGCTTCCAGGGTCGAAGCCGGTGTCCAGCCTGGCTGGGGTGAGCGCCAGCGGGGCGTTCGTGGCGGCTTCGGCTGCATGCCAGGCGGTGAACGGCGCGGTGCAGAGCGCCAGGATCAAGATCAGGCGCAAAATCGAAACCAACGGCTTGTGCAGTCGTAATACGTTTGTCATGGTATTGCCTCCTTTTGGTGACAGGTGTGAAGAATAGGATCGAAGATGATCAGGCCTATTAACCAATAAGCACACCAATATATGCCCCCCGGGTAGGGTTCATAATACCCGTGGATAATCCACGTGTCAATAGTAGTGGGAAAGGAAGCAAAAGGATGGTCTCAGGTGGATTCTTTTCGGCAACATTAAATACCTTAAAAATGTGCAACGCTTGCCAAATCCGCGTTATAATGATCACGCTTTGCCACTAACCAAAACATTCACAAAAGGAGAGAGAAACGTGAAACGATCAACATTGTTCAACATTCTAGTAACTCTGGTTATTGCCTCGATGGTCCTGGCTGCCTGTGCGCCAGCAGCCACCGAAGCCCCCGAGCCCACGGCAGTGCCTACCGAGGTTCCCGAGCCGACGGCGGTGCCCGAGCCGGCGATTGGCTCGCCCGAGCATCCCATCAAGGTCTTGTTCGTCCCCTCGGTGGACGCCAATGTGATCACCACCGGCGGGCAGGTCATGGCGGATGCGCTCAATGCCGCCACCGGCTTGACCTTCGAGGTCATGGTGCCCACCTCCTATGCCGCCACCATCGAAGAAATGTGCGCCTCGCCCACTGACACCATCGGCTTCATCCCCGGCCTGGGTTACGCCCTTGCCAGCCAGCTCTGCGGCGTCGATGTCGCCTTCAAAGCTGTGCGCTATGGCTACCCGGTCTATTGGGCGGAGTTTATTGTCGCCCGCGACAGTGAGTTCCAGAGCCTTGAGGACTTGAATGGCAAGAAGTGGGGTTACGGCGATGCTGGCTCCACCTCCGGTTACATGGTGCCTGTGGTCATGTTCCAGGAAGCGGGCATCACCCCGGGTGAGGAAGTGCAGACCGGCGGGCACAACCAGACCGTCACCGCCGTCTACAACGGTGAAGTCGACTTCGGCACGGTGTTCTACAGCGTGCCGCTGAACCCGGAAGGCGATTCTGCGTTCACATACCAGGATTATGTGGATGGGAAGGTCACAGATGATATGTATGAGATACCTGCCGAAGTGATCCCCAACTGCGCGCCTGACGCGGAGGGCAAGAAGCTGCTCTGCGATGGCTGGCGCGTGCTCGACGCGCGGGCGAATATCCGCACCGAGGCGCCGGATGTCGTGCAGAAGGTGCGCATCCTGGCCATCTCCCCCGCCATCCCTAACGATACGATGTCCTTCGGGCCCGAGTTCCCCGCTGATCTGCGTGCCCAGATCGAAGCGGCGCTCATCGCCTTCGCCCAGACCGAGGCGTGGGGTGAATCGATTGGCAACAACGACTTCTACGGCTGGACCGGCATCGACACCGCCACTGACGCCGAGTATGACTTCGTGCGCCTGATGGTTGAGGCCACCGGCTTGACACTGGAAGACCTTGGCGAATAATTGATGTAAGAGTGAAAACTGGGCAGGGAAATCCTGCCCAGTTTTTTATAGATGGGGTATTATTCTACCATGCTTAAAATCCAACACCTCACGAAAATCTATACCCCGGCGAATGTGCTGGCGCTGGATGATGTCACGTTCGATGTGCCACAGGGCCAGTTCCTGGCGGTGATCGGGCTGAGCGGCTCGGGCAAGTCCACGCTGCTGCGCTGCATCAACCGCCTGGTAGAGCCGACCTCGGGAAAAATCCTGCTGGATGATCTCGATATCACTGCCGCCAACAATGACGAGATGCGCCTCATCCGCCGGCGCATCGGCATGGTCTTCCAGCATTTCAACCTGGTGCATCGCTCCACCGTGCTCACCAATGTGCTTACCGGGCGCTTGGGCTACGTCAACCCGATGTGGAGCCTTCTCAATCGTTTTCCCAAGGCGGATATCGCCAAGGCGTACCAGCAGCTGGAGCGGGTGGGCATTGGTGATAAAGCCGCTGTCCGCGCAGATAACCTCTCCGGCGGGCAGCAGCAGCGTGTCGGCGTCGCCCGCGCCCTGATGCAAGATCCCGACTTGATTCTTGCCGATGAGCCAGTTGCCAGCCTCGACCCCGTCCTCGCCCACAGCATCATGCAGTACCTGGAAAAGATTAATAAGGAAGATGGTATGACCGTCATCTGCAGCTTGCACTTCCTCGACCTGGTGCATCGCTACGCCCATCGTGTCGTCGCCCTTAATGCCGGGCAGTTGGTCTTTGACGGCCTCCCCCAGGAAATTGATGATATGAAGTTCAAAGAGATCTATGGTCAAGAAGCAGAACGGGTGGGATAGCACAACATGAAGAAACAACGTAGCTTTCTCAGATCTATTCTATTGGGCCTGGTAATCCTGGTCGTTCTTGTGATCTATGCCTACGGCTTCCAGGTGACCCGGGTGAATCTGGAAGAGACGCGCGACCCGGTGCGCCAGACTCAACTGACCCGTATTCTGCGCGCCCTGGCGCGCCCGGATATTTTCACCTATGATAAGGAAGAGTTCATTGTCTCCTTGCTGATCTATACGCCTTGCCCGGTGGATGGGACTGGCGTGCCTGAGGTGGATACCAGCGGCCCGTATATGGTGATGACCCCTGCCTGCGCAGAACCCAAGACCGAAGTGACCGTAGAAGGCTTTAACTTTGAGCCGAACACGCAAGGCCCCCTGAACTTCATCCCGCCCAGCGGGGCATCTTTGCAAATGGGCACCATCAAGACGGACTCTGACGGGCATTTCCTCGTCACCGTCGAGCTCCCCAAGCGTCCGGACACGGTGGCTCAGGAGATCCGCGCCGTCACCCGCCGCAATGTTGGCATGCCGCACTTCAGCCAGAACGCCATCGAAACCTGGAATAAGATCGTCGAGACCGTCTTCATGGCCATGTTAGCCACCACCCTCGGCGTTGCCATTGCCATGCCAGCCAGCTTCCTGGCGGCGCGCAACATCATGACACCCATTACCAGCCCCTTCACCAGTGTCGCCCTGATGATCCTCGCCCTCCCGCTCGGATTGTTGGCCGGTGCAAAAGCATCCTCTTGGATGAGCAGCCTGAGCGAAATGCTGACACGCGATGTCTGGGTCAACCTGGCGGCGCTGGTTATCGTCCCTCTGTTGCTCTGGTTCGGCTTGCGCTGGGCGCTGCCTCCCGAAGAAGCCAAAGTCCCTCCCCCCGCCTTGCGCGCTGCCCGCCTCTTTGTCATGCTCGTCCTGGCGCTGCTGGGCATCCTTGCCTTCTTCCTCCTCTCAGCCCTTACCATGCGCTTCGGCAGATCGCTGATCGAGCCGCTTGGCGCGGTGGGCTTCCTGGGCAAGTTCGTCGTCAGCCTTGGCGATATCCTCGGTTTCAGCACCCCCGTGTTGAGCGCCCTGATGGGTGCCGGCGTGCTCGCCAGCGCCGCCGGGCGTCTCGGGCAGTGGATTGTTGAGCACAGCTCAACCTCACTGAACCGCATCGCCAATTTCGTGCTCGGCACCGCCGCTGGCGCCACCCTCTTTGCCATGATCGGCGCTGGCATCGATTGGCTTTACCAGTTAGAGAACCTCACTGCAACCCTGATCGTCCCCGCCATTCTTGGCGGGATCGCCGGGGCAGTCACCGCAGGCGTGCTCTCGCGCCGGGCGACGCTGCCGATCGGCTTTGTGATCTACACAATCATGCGTACCTTATTCAATGGACTGCGCTCCATTGAATCGCTGGTGATGGTGATCGTATTTGCTGTGTGGGTGGGCATTGGGCCTTTTGCGGGGGTGCTGGCATTGGCATTGCATACCATTGTCTCGAACGCCAAGTTGTATTCTGAGCAGGTGGAGGCCATCATGCCTGGCCCTTTAGAAGCGGTCACTGCCACCGGCGCTAACCGTCTCCAGGCCATCATCTACGCTGTCATCCCGCAGATCATCCCGCCTTTCATCTCGTATACGATGTATCGTTGGGATATCAATGTGCGTATGTCAACCATTATTGGTTTTGCCGGTGGTGGCGGGATCGGCTTCTTGCTGTTTCAGAACGTGAACTTGCTCAACTACCGCGCCGCCAGCGCCCAGATGCTCGCCATCGCCGTCGTTGTTGCCACCATGGACTACGTCAGCTCGAAGCTGCGTGAAAAAGCAATCTGATTTATGTGAGTTTGGGATATTGCAATGTGGTCGTTTTTTGGGTTGTTGGGGGCGGCTCTGTCGCCCCCAACAACCCAAAACCCCCATATCCCGACTGACGGTGATTACTCGTACTTGAGGGCGTTGACCGGGACGAGGGTGGCGGCGCGCAGAGCGGGGTAGAGGCCGGAGAAAAGGCCGATGAGGGTGGCGAATACGACGGCAAAGATCGGCAGCCAGGCGGGGGTATAAACGGCGCTGGTGGGGGGAGGCCCGCCCTGCTCGGCGGCCTGACCTGCCAGGTAAGCCAGCGCCAGGACGTTGATCACCTGCCCGGCGCTCCAGCCTAGCAGCACGCCGCCCAGGCCGCCGACGAAGCCGATCCCGGCTGCTTCGCCGAGGAAAATTGAGAGCACATCGCGGTTGGTAGCGCCTACTGCTTTCATCAAGCCGATCTCGCGCGTGCGCTCCAGGATGGCCATCGCCATCGTGTTGGCGATGCCAATGGCGGCTACCAGCAGGGCGATTGCTCCCACCCCACCGAAGACCACCTGCAGCACAACAAAGAAGGAGTTAATGCCCTGCACGTAAGACTGCGGGGAATACGCCTGGTAGCCCAGGTTGGTGATCTGCTCGGTGACGTCGAGCACTTCCTGCACATCACCGACTTTGACGATTACCTGGTTGTAGCCGTCCTTGTTGCGGTTAATGCGCCGCCCGTTGATCCACTCGTTGTAGGTGGTGATGCTGTCGAGGGTCATGTAGATCGACCAATCCGGTTCGCCACGCGTTTCAGTGAGCATGCCGACGATGCGGATCTGGTAAGATTTGCGCACCTCCATGCCCTGGTTATCCCACTTGATGATGATCAGCTTGATCGTCTGCCCCACCAGCTCCGGCGGGGTGGGCGGATCTTGCCCGGGGCGCCAGTTGGGGTCGTAAAAGCCCATCGGCACCTGTGCGCCGATGACTGCTGTGCCGTTGGAGAGGGTCAGCTCACCCTGGGCTGCTTCCAGCCCCAGCTCGCTCAGGTCGGCGGTGTCCACGCCAATCAGGTTGCCCCAGGTCTCCAGGCGGTTGTACTCGATGGTGCTGCCGCCGTAAAGGTAGTCGCGCGGGATCACGGCAACCACGCCCGGGATGGCGGCAAGTTCATCCAGGGAATCGTTGGTGATCAGCTTAACCTGGGTTTCTCCTCCTCCACTGCCCCCTGCCATCATGCCTTCGCCGTAGTTGGGGAACACCTGGATCTGGGTCAGGTCGCCAATGCCGTAGAGCGACTCGGTCGCGTTGCGCTGCAAGCCGATGCCCAGCGAGACCAGCACCACGACCGCGGCGGTGCCGATGATCACACCGACGGCGGTGAGGGCGACGCGAGCTTTGCGCCGCCCCAGGTTATCCAGGATCAATGCCAGCAGGTCAAAAAATGACATACACTATGGCCCTTTGATTGGGACTGGGACCACCTCAACCGGCACTTCGCCTTCGGGGATCTCTCCTTCGGGGAATTCCTCCATCGGCATCTCTTCGTAGGGCATTCCGCTGTCGGGGGTCTGCACGGCGCTATCCAGTCCCAGCAGGCCCAAGATGAAGCGCCAGAGCTTCTGCCAGAAGGTCTCCGGGGCGGGGGGCTCGGGCTCGATGGGGATTTCGCCATCCATGCCGCCCTGCTCGGGGATGAAGCCCTCCATCACTTCCAGGGTCAGCGTGCGGCTGATCACCTGGGGTTGGTTGAAGTCGTCGGTGTAGTCCACCGTCACCAGCAGCTCCAGCGGGCCGGGCATGTAGGGGGTGAGGTTGGCGTCGAGGGTGAAGTAGCCGCCGGGGTCGAGGGCGCCGACTAAGACAACATTGTTGACCAGGTCGCCACTGGTGGTGGTGACGCGCATATTGCCGAGGACGACGGTCTTGCGCCCCAGATTGACGATCTGCATGGGCAGCATATTGGGCTGACCCGCCATCGGCATACCGGGGTCCATGTAAAATCCGATATCGACTACGGGCAGGGAATAGACCAGCAGGGTGATGACCTGTTCGTCAGTGTAAGTGAAGTTGCTCTCGTCGTTGTAGACGAAGGAGATCTTGAATGGGTAAGCGCCGGGATTGATGCTGGTGTTGACGATGAGGGATTGGGCGGCTTCGCTGCTGTCGTCGGGGGCAAGGTCGCCCAGGGATTGAACGTTAGAGGAGCCCAAGGGGGCGAAATTGGTGAAGTCGCCGCTGCTGCCGGAGATGCCACCCGGTTCGGCGGTGCCTCCGGCGCTGCCCCCGCCGGCAATCATGGTGATGTTGCGCGCCAGAGCGCTGCCCACGTTTTGCAGAGTGACCTGCAGAACGAACTGCGATCCCGGTTGGAGTACGTCGATATCGGCGCTGTACTGGCTGATGATGAGCTGCGGGCGACGGGAGGGGGTAGGCGTGACGGTGGGGGTGGTGGTAGCGGTGGGGGTGAGGGTTGCCGCGGCGCTGCTGGAATAGTAGAGGGGGAAGGTGATGGTGAAGGTTTCGGTGAACTGTGTGCCCTCCACATCGGTGTAGCTGACGGTCATCGTGAGCGAGGCGACGGTGGCACCCCAGACAGCGTAATTGACGGTGAGGGGTTGGACGATCTCCTGGCGCGTCCCGGGATCAATATCGCCTGCAGCGATCACGCCGCCGGTCTCGCGCGGGCTGAGGTCGCCGGAGGCGAAGACTGCCGTGACGTTGTTGGCGGTGCGCTGCCCGGCGTTCTCCAGCTTGACATAGAGGGTGAAGGCCGTGCCTGGCGAGATGGTATCGACGCTGGCGGAGTAGGATTTTATAACGATGAGTGGGCGCTCGTAGCCAGCCTGGGGCTGGGTGGTGGCGGTGGGCTCGGCGGGGGCGAGGACGGTGAGGCCATTGGGGAGGGTGACGCTGGCAGAGTCGGGATTGGTGACGCGTACAGTGTAGGCGCCGGCGGGCACGCCTGCGGGCAGGATGGCGGTGAGGGTCGTTGCGCTGGCAAAAGATGTCTCCAGGGCAGCATAGCCATCCAGGGAGACGATCGCGCCATTGGCAAAATCTGCTCCGCTTATGGTGAGGATGGCGGCGGAATCGTTGGTGACGGTGCCGGGGGTGACGGCGCTGATGCCGAGGGCGGCGAGGGCGGTGAGATGGGGGGCAGTGAGAAGGAGGATAAGCGCCAGCAAGATGGGCAGGATGATTTTCGGGAGAAGAATTGGGGTTTTGCGTGTAGCCATGATATCACCTCATGAGGTTGGGGCGGGGGGTGAATCCCCTGCCTGGGTGGTAGGTGCGGGGGGCTGGGTGGCGCTTTCAAGGGCAAGGGTGGAGGCTTTTTCGTAGGCCTCCTGGCTGACGATGCGTCCATCCAGCAGGTACAGGGCTTGCGTGGCAAAGTGCGTCATGCGCGGGTCATGGGAGACTACGACCACAGTCTGCCCGCTGCGGTGTAGCTCGGAGAGGAGCTGCATGATGCTGGCGCCGCTGGCAGTATCCAGATTGCCGGTGGGCTCATCGGCGAGGATGAGGCGCGGCTCATTGACCAGGGAACGGGCAATAGCAACACGCTGCTGCTGCCCGCCGGAAAGCTCGCCGGGACGGTGGTGGGCGCGGTCTTCGAGCCCAACGCGGTGCAGGAGCTCGGCGGCGCGCTGCTGGCGCTGGCGGCGCCCGATTCGGGCAAAGCGCATGGGGAAAGCCACGTTCTGCAGGGCGGTCATGCTGGAGATGAGATTGAAGGATTGGAAGATGAAGCCGACCTTTTGCCGCCGGTACACTGCCAGTTCGTTCTCGTCGAGGGTTTCGATGCTTTGCCCGCCGACGCGGATTTGCCCCTGGGTGGGGCGGTCCAAGCCGCCGAGAAGGTAGAGCAGGGTGCTCTTGCCGGAGCCGGAAGGTCCCATGACCACGGTGAAGGTGTTCTCCTGGATCGCTAGATCCACTTCGTCGAGGGCGGTGACGATCATCTGACCCATGCGGAATTCCTTGCGCAGGTCAGCGACCTGGATATACGGATCAGACATATACCTAGAAGAAGAATGGCCTGACGACGGTTAGGCTGCTGAGGCTGGCGATGCCCAGCCCGATGAGGGCCTGGAGGAGCATGACGATGAGGATGGTGATAATGGCACCGCTGGCAGCTTTGGTGCCGGGGAGGTGGGTGGCAGTGCGCACGCCGATGGCGATGAGCACAATGTGCCAGATCAGGTACAGGTCGATCAGCTCCATCAGCCCGGCGAGGAAGATCACTCCAGCGCCTTCGCCAGCAGGGGCAAAGCCGGAGATGCCCGGGCTTTGGATGAGGCGCTTGCCGATGAGCATAGCAGCGAAGCGCACCAGCTCACGCAAAGTGAGGGGCAGGCTGGCCCAGGCGACGAGGTTCATCGAGACGCTGGTATCGCCGCGCCCGCCCAGCAGTGTGGTGATGAGGTGTAGCAGCCCGCCGACGAGGAGCCAGCCGAGCCAGACACCGCCGATGGCGGCAATACCGGGGAGAACATAGACAAAAACCGGTCCTTGCGTTGTCTGGGCAGCCTGCATATATTGTGCCTGCTGCTCTGGGGTGTACCACTCATAGTCGGGCGGGAGGGACATCTCACCCATCATGGCAGCCTGTTGCTTGAGCCAGCCGCTGGCAAGGACGCTCGCCAGGGTAGCTAGGGTGAGCAGGAGCATGGGGGTCAGCCAGACGCCGCTGGCCTGGGAGGTGACTTTCTCGAAGGCGCGTCGGGGGTGGAAGAGTATTTCTGGCACCCACTTGAAATGGAAACGGGAAGGTCTGCTGAGTTGGGTTGTGTTGTTTTCGGTCATAGGAATGGATGGTGCAGTGAATAGTGAATGTTGAATAAGCGTGATTCTACATCAGAGTGCGTAAAAATAAAACAGCATTCTCGCCCAGTTGGTCGATAAGGTAGCCGCCTTCCTGGACGATAAGGATAGGCAGATTCAGGCTGGCGATGCGCCCGCCGATGGCGAGCAGGCCAGTTTGGGTGATGGCAAACCCGCCGACGGGATCATCCTGGACGAAATCCAGACCGAGAGAGAGAACCAAAGCGCGGGGAGAAAAACGAGCGACAGCTTCGAGGGCTTGCTCCAGGACAGCCAGGTATTGGGAGTCGCTAGCGCCCATAGGCAGGGGGAAGTTGCGGTTAGCGCCCAAACCTGCACCCTCTCCGATCTCATCCTCGCCACCCCAGTAGAAGGGATAGTCAATATCGGGGTGAACGTGGATGGAACAGTAGAAGACAGTGGGATCCTGGTAGAATATTTCCTGCGTGCCATTGCCGTGATGGAAATCGATGTCCAGGATGGCAGTTTGGGGACCTAGCGAACGGGCAGCAATGGCGGCGTTGTTGAGGTAGCAATAGCCACCGAAGAGCTCGCGCCCGGCGTGGTGCCCGGGCGGGCGGCAGAGGGCATATACCAGTGGCTCGCCGGTGTGCAGGAGATCGGCGGCGGTGAGGGCGCATTGGGCGCTCCAGTAGGCGGCTGGCCAGGTGCCTTTGAGAATCGGGCTGCCGGTGCCGAAGCCATAATAGCCAAGGAGGCCGAGGAAATGGGTGGGCTTACGGCGGCTGTTGCGGGGTGCAAAAGACCAGGGTAATACTGGGTCTGGGCGACCGAAGTGGGATGTATATTCCTTATAGATGGTTTGCAGGAAGGTGATGTACTCGGGGGAGTGCACAGCGAGAATGGGCGGGAGGCCAAAATCACGCGGCGCACTGACTGTTCCGAGGTTTGCGTGGAGAATGGCTCTGTGGATGACTTCCACCCGCTCAGGGATCTCGTCGGAAGCGTAAGGAGCACCTTCGATGGTTAGGTTGCGTGTATCGTGCAAGTGGTGGTTTTCGCTGTAGATGGTGTGCATGGAGAAGCGCGACTTAATCTTCGGCTGCGCCAGCAGCGTCTTCTGCCGGGGTTAGCCTGCCATCCAGTGTCTCATCTACATGGTAGGGAAGACGGAGGCTGAGCCAGACAACCATCAGGCTGAGCTGGTCGATGCTGGCTTCGGCATCGGGGTGGATCTCATTGAACTGCTGATAGAGGGTTTCGTATTCTTCGCCTTTGGGCCAATGCGGATAAAAGCCGGGAGCTTTACGGCGGTCTGCGGCGAGAGGAAAGATTGCCCACTGTTTGAACAGATCGGGGCTTAGCGAGTCGAGCTTGAGGTTTTCTTCGTCGGGGAACATCTTCCAGCCGCGCAGCTTGAGTAAATCGTATACTTGCTGGCGCAGATCAGCATGCGCTTCTGCCCAAGCGGCGAGTACCGCGGCAACCAGCTCGGGACTTTTTTCGAAGGCTTTGGCCATGGGCAATGCTTTGATGACGGCGGGGGCTCTTTCGCTGTTGCGGAAACCGGGTACGGTGACATGTTTCCTGGTGAGGCGATTCAAAGAGGCGGCAAGATCGTCGGGAAGACTGTTAATAGCCCCGAGGGCGGTGCGGATAACGGAGATGCGGAAATCGGCGCGCATGAATTCATTGATGGCATGGAAGGGCAGAAAGGCTGCTTGTTCGGTCATCGTTCACTTATCCTAGGATTGGTGGAATTGAAAGAGCTGCCAGGTGAAGGTGTAGTTGGTGGGCATGGCGGTTTCGAGGGAGCCAAACTCATCTTTTGCCCAGGCGGTCATTAGCGCAAGTATACCGCTTAACCCTGGAATTGCTAAAAGGATTGGACAGAATTGAAAAAGGGGGATAATATGATAAAGTGATCATGGACTGGGAGATGCAGATGGATACAAAGGGATTGATCTTATTGGGTAAGTCAGATGTGAAGGTGCCGCGGTTAGGGGTGGGCACATGGCAGTGGGGCGACCGGATGATGTGGAATTATGCAAGTAGTTATACTGAGGATGATACACGGGCGGCATTCCAGGTGAGTATAGAGGCAGGAGTATGCTTCTTTGATACCGCTGAGGTTTATGGGATGGGGCTCTCCGAGAAACTGCTGGGGAAATTCCTGAAAGAGAGCCGGAGCATAGCTGTTGTGGCAACCAAGTTCATGCCTTTTCCCTGGCGACTTTGGAAAGGGAGCTTGCGCTCTGCTCTGCGAAACAGCCTGGAAAGGCTGGATTTGGAGCAGGTAGATCTTTACCAGATTCACCAACCCCTGCCGCCTGTGGCTGTGGAAACCTGGATGGATGCGCTGGCGGATGTGGTAGAGGCAGGACTGGTGCGGGCCGTGGGAGTATCCAATTACAATGTAGTTTGGATGCGCCGGGCGTATGCGGGGCTTTCACAGCGGGGAGTACCGCTGGCAACTAACCAAGTGGAATACAGCCTGCTGGACCGACGGGTGGAGAAAAGTGGATTATTGGCGCTATGTCAGGAATTAGGCGTGACGGTGATCGCGTACAGTCCGATCGCAAAGGGGGTGCTGACCGGGAAGTATACACCGCAGAATATCCCCCCCGGACTGCGCTCTCACAAGTATAATCGGGAATATCTGGAACGCATGCAACCGTTGATCCGACTGCTACGGGATATTGGGCAGGTGCATGAGGGCAAGACACCAGCGCAGGTAGCGCTGAACTGGGTGATGTGCAAGGAGGCGGTGGCGATTCCAGGGGCGAAGAATGCCCGCCAAGCGCAAGAAAATGCAGGAGCGCTGGGGTGGAGGTTGACTGACGAAGAAATCAGCTCACTAGATGCAGTGAGCGATGAGGTGAACGTTTGAGCAGGCCGGGTGATATTTTGCAGTATAGAAATCCATAACAATACTACTCAGGAGGCAGGAATGATCAAGATTGAACAGGTCGACACGAATTCAAAATCACAGGTAGGCACGTTTGTGCAGATCCCATATCGTTTGTATGCCAATCACCCACAGTGGGTGCCACCAATTATGATGGATGAGGAGACGCGACTGAACCGGCAGAAGCACCCCTATTATGAACACTCAGATGCCGATTTTTTCCTTGCCTACCGGGATGGGCGTGTGGTGGGGCGGATTGCGGCGCTGGAGAACAAGCGCTTCAATGCCTATCATGGCACCCACCAGGCACAATTCTATCTCTTTGAGTGCGAGGATGATGAGGAGGTGGCGAGAGCTCTCTTCGAGCGGGTTTTTGAGTGGGCGCATGCGCGCGGATTAGATCATGTAGTCGGGCCGAAGGGTTTCGGGGCTCTGGATGGATATGGCATTCAGGTGGAGGGGTATGAGCACCGCCAGATGATGTCGATGATGAATTACAATTATCCTTACTATGTGAAGCTGGTGGAGGGGATGGATTTTACGAAGGAAGTTGATTTTGTGTCTTGCTACCTGGGTGCGGATTCGTTCCACCTGCCGGAACGGGTGCACCGGATTTCAAAGAGGGTGCAGGAGAGAGGCAAGCTGCGGGTGCAACGCTTCAACACGATGAAGGAGTTGCGCGCTTGGGCGCCCAAGATTGGGGAGGCCTATAATAAGTCTTTTGTGAACAACTGGGAGTATTACCCGCTGACTGAGCGAGAGGTGAAGTTCTTGCTGGATAACCTGTTGATCATTGCCAATCCCAAGCTGATCAAGGTGATTGTGCATAAAGAGGATGTAGTTGGTTTCCTGTTCGGATTTCCGGACCTGTCAGTGGCGATGCAGCGCGCCAAGGGGCGGCTGCTGCCTTTTGGGATCGTGGATTTGATGCTGGAGCAGCGGCGAACGAAATGGATTGCGCTGAACGGTACGGGGATCTTGCCGGAGTTCCAGGGAATGGGGGGGAATGCATTGATGTATGCCGAGATGGAGAACACTATGCGGGATTATCATTTCGAACATGGTGATCTGACGCAGGTGGCGGAAACAGCGGTGCAGATGAGACATGACCTGGAAAATGTGGGCGGGAAGGCGTATAAAAATCACCGGGTGTATGTAAGGAAAATATAGAACGTGGCAATTGTCAGGCAAGATGGTGTTCTGAATAAGTTGTTTGCTGAGAGCAATTATCTACCTATGATCCTGGATGTTGTCCAGGCATTGGTGATTGTGCTAGACTGTGGGGGGCGAATTGTTTATTGTAACCGGGAGTGCGAACGGGTAAGCGGATACTGCCTGGACGAGTTGTTGGGGAGGGTGTTTTATGATCTTCTGCTTGTGCCTGAAGAGCGAGAACAAGTGATGGGGGTATTCCAAAACTTACTGGCAGGGGAATCCTCCAGCCAGTATGAGAATGCTTTGGTGTCTAAAGATGGGCAGAATAGGTGGATTGCCTGGACAAATGCGGCGTTGATGGATAAGGACGGGGAAGTTGTATATATGGCCGGGACGGGGATTGAAATCTCGGAACAAATGAATGTACAGGATGCCTTGCGTGCTAGCGAGCAGCAAGGGCAAGCTTTATTGGATGCGCTGCCGGATTTGATGTTCCGCATCCGGAGTGACGGGATTTTTCTAGATTACCATGCAAACGATGCAGATGAGCTTTTCCAACCGCCAGAACGGTTCCTGGACCGCAATGTGCAGGATGTACTGCCCACCCATCTGGCGGCACTGACGATGGAGGCCATACAGCGTACGCTGGAAACGGGCGAGATGCAAGTTTATGAGTATCAAGTGAAAGATGGTAGTGGAGGGTATTACGAATCCAGACTGGTGAAAAGTGGTGCGGATGAGGTCTTATCGATCGTGCGTGACATCACTGACCGCAAGCAGGCAGAAACGGCGCTGTTACGCCGGGAGGCTATCCTGGAAGCGGTTAACTCGGCAGCGGAGTGTTTCTTGATGGAGCCATCCTGGGAGGATGGAATCAGCGATGTGCTGGATCGGTTAGGCAGGGCGGCAAACGTAGGCATTGTAGGTCTGTTTGAAAACACGAATGGTCAAAACGGGTTACAGATTGCCCGGATCACGCATTTCTGGCATCTGGAAGAAACCAGTGGGAAAGAATCTCCATTACCTGAAGCGGCGTTCGATTTGCAGCGCGAAGATTTGCAGGATTTCTCGATGCAAATGCGGCAGGGGAAACCGGTTATCCGCTACCAGGATCAATTTCCGGAAGATATACGCCTGCTACTGGCAGGATTAGATGTACACTCAATACTGGCGGTGCCAATACACATGGGCCATGACTGGTGGGGATTTATCGGGCTAGGCGATGATGGGTTGCATCGTGAGTGGAGCGTGGTAGAGGTTGAGGCACTTAAGACAGCGACACGCATCCTGGGATCGGCGATCCGCCGCTCGCAGGCACAAAAGGTAAGGATTGCCACCCTGCGTATCTCAGAGGCGGCTCATTCTGCTCAGGATCTGGACGCCTTGTATCGAGGGATTCATGAGATCATCACGACCCTGATGCCGGCTCAGAACTTCTATATCGCGCTGTACGATCAGCAGATGGACCTGATCAGTTTTCCATACGAAGCAGATGAATATGATGAGAAATTCCCCCCACATAAGCCCGGTCGCGGGCTGACGGAATACGTGCTGCGGACTGGTGAGCCACTGCTGGCAACGCCGGAGGTTTTTGACGAGCTGGTGCGGAGCGGGCAGGTGGACTCTGTTGGTGTACCCTCGATTGACTGGCTGGGCGTTCCTCTGAAAACACAGGAGCGCACGATCGGGGTTTTGGCGATCCAAAGTTATACGGAAAGTATCCGATTCAGCAATGATGACATGCAGATGCTGATCTTCATCTCTACCCAGATCGCGATGGCGATTGAGCGTAGGTTAGTGGAGGAAGACTTGCGTGCCAGCGAGGAGCGATTTCGTAGCCTGCTGGAGAACATTCCGTTGGGGGTGTATCGGGTATCGCTGGATGCAGAAGGCAAATTTTTGATGGTCAATCCAGCTTTTTTGGCGATATTTGGCTTCGAGAAGGAGGAAGAGCTGCAAAATCTAAGCGTGGGGGATTTATTCCCGAACCGGGACAATTGGAAGTTATTTGCCAGTGCGGTGCGATCGCAGGGGAGCGCCAGCAGCATTGACTTGCAGATGAAGCGGAAGGACGGCACGGTAATTTGGGTATCGCTTACGGGACGGGTAACCCATACCAGCACCGGTCAGGCACAGTACCTGGACTGCACTATCGAAGATATCACAGTACGCTCGCAACGGGCAAAGGAAAGGGAGGCGCTGATCTCATTTGCGGCGATCATCCGCTCAAAGCAAACCCGGAGTGAGATCGTAGGGGCAATTTTAGATTATGTAGCGATCTTGATGGGAGCTGAAAGCCTGGCATTTGTGCTTGGCAATCTTGCTGGGGATCGACTGGCGATTGAGGAGGCACGCGGTTATTGGGAATACCTGCAACAGCACCGCATGGTATTGAATGATGGATTGTGCAGGGAGATCATCGCGGGGCGAATCCCCTATCTGGAGAATGGCATCCTGTATGATCCGCTCTTTACGCCTTCCTCTCGCCTGGGAAGTCCACGTGCAGTGATATGCTTGCCGCTGATGACGGAGAACAAGGGCATTGGCGCGGTTTGGCTGGCGCGCGAGAAGGATTTCTCGGAAGAAGAAACGCAACTGCTGGCGGCAATTGGGGATATCGGAGCAAGCGCGCTGCAACGGGCCATGTTACATGAACAAACCGCATTGCGCGTGCAGCGGCTTTCAGCGCTACGGGCGATCGATATGGCGATCAGTGCAAGCATGGACCTGAGGATGGTGCTTGGCGTGCTGCTGGAACAGCTGCGGGTACAGCTCGAGGTTCCGGCAGCGTGCGTGTTGCGCTTGAAACCGCAATTGCAGATCCTGGAGTGCGTTGCATTCGGCGGATTCAGGATGAATACGATCCAGCATAATCGCCTGCGGTTGAGCGATCGAACAATTGGGAAAGCAATCTTGGAGCAGAAGAATCTGAGGCTAGACGACCTGTCAGCAGGGTGGGAAAGTTTTATCCAATCCCGCGGGCTGGAGGGGGAGGGTTTTTTAACTTATTACTTCATCCCATTGATCGCCAAGGGTCAATTAGTGGGGGCGTTGGAGACCTTTCACCGCGAGCGATTCCTTCCGGATACGGAATGGTCGGATTTCTTGGAGATGCTGGCAGGGCAGGCGGCAATTGCCATCGACAGTGGCACGTTATTTGATGATTTACAACGCTCCAATATGGAACTGCACTTGGCTTATGATAACACGCTGGAGGGGTGGGTGCGGGCGATGGACCTTCGCCTGGGGGAAGAGGAGCAACATACGCAACAGATCACAGAAATCACACTCCGCTTGGGCAGGATGATGAGCATCCGAGAGCAAGAACTGGAGCATATACGGCGCGGGGCGCTGTTACATGATATTGGTAAAATGGCGATCCCAGATGCGATCTTGCTCAAACCGGGGCCTCTGACGGATGCGGAGTGGCAAATTGTGCGTAGACACCCGGTCTATGCAAGGGAATTGCTGGGGCCGATCACATATTTGCGACCTGCGCTGGCGATTCCGATTTCGCACCATGAGCGGTGGGATGGGGACGGATACCCAAACGGGCTTAAAGGTTTAGAGATACCGCTGGCAGCGCGCATCTTTGCTGTGGTGGATACCTGGTTCTCGATGATTTCCAAGAGACCCTACCGCGAAGCGCATACTAAGGCTGAGGCGCGCAATTACATTGCATCGCAGGCTGGTGCTCATTTTGACCCTGAAATTGTTGGAAAATTCTTGGATCTGGTTATTTCGGGCACTGGCAGCCTGGGATAGAGGCTGCTTTATAGAGCGACGAATCTGAGGGTGTGTGAGATGGTAAAGATCGTAACAGTTAGTGAGATGCGCGTGATCGAGTTGGAAGCAGACGCAGCCGGGCTTACTTATGCGCAGATGATGAAAAATGCGGGGCAAGGCCTGGCGGATGTGGTGGAAGAGGTATATGGACAAGGGGGTGAGCGTAGTATTATGGCGCTGGTGGGGTCTGGCAATAATGGGGGGGATGCGCTGGTGGCCCTGGAACGCCTGGCGGGGAAAGGCTGGAATGCGCGGGCTTATCTTGTGCGGATGCGCCCGGAAGCAGATGTGCTGGTGGAACGACTGAGCCGTGCAGGGGGAACGATCTTATACCAGGAGGGGGATACCGACTTTGAAAATCTCAACGCGCTGATGCGGAGCAGCCGGGTGTTGCTGGATGGGATCTATGGCACAGGGATACGCTTACCCCTCAGCGGCGAGGCCAGTGCTGCAGCACGCGGCGCGATGAGGATAGTGAGAGCATATCTGCGGCGGTCGCATAGCGAACTGCATGTGGTGGCAGTTGACTGTCCTTCGGGTGTGGATTGCGATAGTGGCGCTGCTGCAGACGAGACGATTGGGGCAGAGATGACAGTGACGATGGCAGCGGTAAAGATGGGGCTGTTGCGCTTTCCAGCGGCAAAATTAATTGGCGCATTGCGTGTTGTTGGAATTGGGCCTGTCGAAGAGTTGAGGGCGTGGATGGGGGTGAGGCGCAGGATGATCGAGATGGAAGATATACAGCTACCTCCCAGGCCATTGGATGCACATAAAGGCACGTTTGGCACAGCCCTAATCGTGGCTGGCTCAACAAACTATACCGGAGCGGCTTTGTTGGCTGGAGAAGCGGCTTACCGGGCAGGAGCAGGACTGGTGACGATGGCAATTCCAGCCCCGTTGCATGCTACATTGGCAGGGCGCCTGGCGGAGGCTACCTGGGTGCTGTTACCGCACACGGAAGGAATAATCTGCAAGGAGGCCGTGGCGGATGTGCGCACCAACCTGGGACGGGCGACATCTGTCCTGGTGGGCCCAGGGATGGGGGCAGCGGCAGCGGCGAAAGAATTTGTTGCTTGCCTTGTGCGCGAAATAAGCAATGAATTGTCCGGCTTGGTGTTCGATGCGGATGGATTGAGGCACCTGGTGATGGTGAGCGAGGATTGGAGCAAGTTGATCCCAGCAAGGACGGTGCTAACACCGCATGCGGGCGAGATGGGAGCGATGACAGGTCTGAGCGTGGAAGAGATCCAGCAGAGGCGGATAGAGACGGCGGAGCAGGCGGCGCAAAGTTGGGGGCACGTGGTGGTGCTGAAGGGGGCGTATACAGTGATAGCTGACCCAGAGGGGGAGACATCGGTGATCCCGGTGGCCACGCCGGCGTTGGCGCGTGCAGGAACTGGGGATGTGCTGGCAGGGCTGATCGTTGGGCTGCGGGCGCAGGGCATGGATGCCTTTGAGGCAGCAAAGGCGGGGGCGATGATCCATGCAAAGGCAGGTATGCTGGCAGCGGAGCGGATGGGGAGCACGGCATCAGTGCTGGCGGGGGATGTGTTGAACGCTATCCCCGCGGTGATGGCGAAATTGGTCAGATAATAGAAAGCCACACCTCTCCGGGCGGCAGCCCGGGTCGGCGTGGCTTGTCGTTGATTGGTTGAGAGGAAAGGATCAGGCTTCGGCCGCAGGCTCTGCAGGAGGCTCGACCTTTTCTACTTTGCCCTTGCGCTGAATGGCAGTCTTCCCGCTTTCGATCACTTCTTGACCGCGCTTCTTCAAATCGTCGGCGCGCTCCTTGGCCATCTTGGCCAGCTCGTCGGCGCGGGCACGGGCTTCGGCAGCGGCTGCTTCTGCCTTGGCGCGAGCCTCTTCAGCAGCCACAACGGCCTTGTCTTTCAACTCAATGCTTTTGTCGTGGATGACTGTACGGGTCTGCTCACCAGATTGGGGCGCCAGGAGCAGTGCAGTGGCTGCACCAACCAGGCCTCCAATGACGAAGCCTGCTAAAAATGCACCAAAATCGCTATCTCGGTCTGACATCGTGTTTTCTCCTTTCGTTGATATTATTTACGTTTAACTAACAGGTTGCTATTTCTTACGATCAAACCCCAACATTTCGGTAAATTTACGAATGGCAGCCAGGTATTCATTTAACTTGATCACTGGCTCAACCAGGTTCTCGCTGATGAAGTTGGTGGTGCCGCGCAAGGTACTGACGGTTTCATTGGTGGAGTCCAGGATGGGTTGCACCTCATTCTGTAGCAGGTTGATGAGACGGGCGAGCTGCACCATCAGGATGGTGAGCACCAGGCCAATGAGCAGTGATTCGAGGGCCATGACGATGATAAAAACATCGCGAATACGTTCGACGGTGGAGGGATCGGTACTGGGCACGAGTAGGAAAACCAGGCCGGTGATGAGCAAAGCCAATACAACCACACCAGCAATGCTGATGGCAATCATTATGCGACGCTGCTGGCGTTGGGCTTCTAGTGTAGCAGGATCTGGTTGGGGGATCTGCTCGTTTGGAGGAAGCTGAGGTTGGGTGTCCATAAAAATATTATACCATTTTATGCAAGGGGCTGCTGTTGTGTGATGCAGTGGATATTACCCCCTCCGAGGAGTATCTCACGGGCGAGAACGCCAACAACGCGGCGATCTGGAAAAAGCTCTTGCAGGGTGGTGAGGGCAGGTTGATCATGAGGGTCGTTGAATTGAGGAATGATGACTCCGTTATTGGCAATATAGAAGTTGATGTAAGAGCCTGCCAGGCGGCTGCCAGCCTGACGGGGGAGGGTGCCTTCGACAGGATCAACGCCCAGGCTTTCTTGCTCGGTGATGGTAATGGGATTGGGCTGGTGGATCTTGACCACCTGAATCTGGCGCCCGCGGGCATCGCAGGCATGCCTGAGACGCTGCAGAGCTTCGTTGGAGCGCTCGTACTGGGGGTCATGGGTATCATCAGTCCAGGTGAGGGCGATGACAGCGGGGCGTATGAAGCAGCAGAGATTATCCACGTGGCCGCTGGTTTCGTCGAGGTAGACGCCGCGCTCCAGCCAGATGATGTGCTCTACGTTTAAATATTCCTTGAGGTAGTCTTCGATCTTGAGGCGAGTGAGGGATGGATTGCGGTTGGGGTTGAGCAGACATTCCTCAGTGGTGATCAGCGTGCCTTCCCCATCAACGTGAAACGAGCCGCCTTCCATGACGAGGGGAGCCTTGTAGCGGTCAAGACGCTCGATCTCAAGCACTTTTTGCGGGACAAGATCATCCTGATCCCATGGGAAGTAAAGCCCATCCATCAGCCCCCCCCAGGCGTTAAAATCCCAGTCGATGCCGCGGACGACATTCTGATCGTTGGTGACGAAGGTAGGACCGCAATCGCGCATCCAGGAATCGTTGTAAGAGACCTCGACCAGGCGCACCGAAGGGGGAAGGAGGTGACGAGCGTTGCGGAATTGGGCAGCAGATACCCCCATCGTGACTGGCTCGAACTGGGCGATGGCAGCAGATACTGCAGCAAAGGCGGCTTGGGCGGGTTTAGCGCCCCAGCGCCAGTTATCGGGTCTTTCGGGCCAGAGCATCCAGCAGCCGGCGTGGGGCTCGAACTCGGCGGGCATGCGGAAGCCATCCTGGCGAGGGGTGGAGGCGAGGGTTTGGCTCATGGCAGATTCCTGCGAAGGATGGAAAAGTGCATCATTTCATCATGCCTTCCAAGTGCTGGTGTACCTTACCGGCATGGTACATGCGCAGAGCATCTGAGGGGCGATGCAGGCGGGGATAGACTAGCCAGGTGAGGATGCCTTTTTCAACATGGAGGCGATTTTCAGATTGGTCATAAATGATAGAGCGCTCGCAATCCATAACTTCATCGGTGACTTCAACGCCGCGGGAGGCAGGGAGACAGTGCATGAACTTGCAGTGCGAGGGCGCCTTCTTGAATAGATCCATGGTCACTTGGTAAGCGGGCATAAAGGCGCTGCGCCGCTCAGGAATCTGATCTTCCTGCCCGACCCACCACCACAGGTCGGTGTAAATGAAATCTGCATCCCAGACGGCGCCAATGACATCTTCGGTGATGCGCAGGGTTCCGACAGACTGCTCGCAGTTCTTCTGGGCAATGGTGATCCATTCGGCAGGGGGCTGGTATTTCTTAGGGGCAGCATGGGTAAAGTGCATACCCATCTGGGTGCAGATGTACATGAGGGAGCTGAGCACGTTGGTGGCATCGCCAATAAAGGTGACGTTCAGATCCTTAAGCTCTTTTCCGGCAGGCTTGTGCTCGAGCATGGTGAACAAATCGCAAACGACCTGGGTAGGGTGGTTGTAATCGGTGAGTCCATTGATCACGGGGACGGTGGCGCCTGCGGCAAGCTGGGTGATGGTTTCGTGCTTGAGGGTGCGAGCCATGATGACATCGACCATACGCGAGATGACACGGGCGGTATCGTAGATGGACTCGCGCACGCCAAGATGGATCTCGCCAGGCTTGAGGTAGAGGGCATGGCCGCCCAGCTCACTCATCGCGACTTCAAATGAGATGCGAGTGCGGGTAGAAGGCTCTTCAAAGAGCATGGCAAGCGAGGCGCCCTCCAGCAGCCTGGGGGTAGCGCCTTGCTTATCAGCAGCTTTGATCAGGCGAGTGAGCTCGATCAGATCGAGCAATTCCTGGCGGGTGAAATCCTGGGTGTCGAGGAAGTGTCTGATGGTCATGGGAATCTCCTGAGATTGTTAGGGATGGTTATCAAACCGGAGGCGGCCAAACTATGGTTGTTAGAGGGTGATATGTGGTTGTGGAGGCAGAAACCATACATATGATAGTAAGAAGTCGATTGCCTGTCAATGGGTTTTTCTTCCGAATCGGAAGAATTGTGTGAAAACTATGTCAGATTCGCTTGACAAAGTAAATAGTGTGCGTATAATAATTATGTAGGAAACGGCCAATATAGAGCATAAATATGTATAAAATTGACAACCTTGATCGGGAAATTGTCAATTTACTGATGGAAGATGGACGGATGCCGGCGGCTGTGATTGCGCGCCGGGTGGGGGGAATATCAGAGCGTGCGGTGCGTTACCGCATCGATCGTATGGTGGAAAATGGTTACATCAGAATATTGGCAATTCCAGACCCGCGCGCCGTTGGATACACGGTGGTGGCGGATGTATGGCTGGAAGTCGAAGCTGACTCGATCCAGCAAGTGGCGCAGTCGATGACGAAATATGAGTGTGTTAGCTACGTGGCATACTCTATCGGCGAGACAGATGTGAGTGTGCAAATCGTAGCACACGATAATGCAGAAGTATACCAGTTTGTGACGGAGGTGATAGGCCGCACACCAGGGGTTCGGAAAACGGTCACGTCGATCGTGCCTCGGGTGCTAAAGGATGTGTATCAATGGCACATCCCTGCTTCGTCGTGCTTGGATGAATAGGGGATTCTATCTGTGGTGTGGTTCTTCTACATCCAGGTAGAAGAAGGCTGACGCTGTTACTTAGCGTAATAAATTAGAATCTTCAGGAGTCTAGGATGGATATGCCATTTGAAAAAAGCCGGGATTTACAAAAACGTGCCAGGGAAATCATGCCGCTGGGGGTAAACTCGAATTTTCGCTATTGGGGGGATGGTATCACACCTTACATGCAGAAGGCACAGGGGGCATATCTGTGGGATGTGGACGGCAACCGCTATATCGATTACCGTATGGCGTTTGGGCCGATCATTCTGGGGCATGCAACCCCGGATGTGAATGCCAAGGTTCATGAAGAGATCGACCGTGGTGTACTGGCAGCGATGACGACGGAGTTGGAAGTGGAAGTGGCGGAGATGGTCACGGCAATGTGCCCGGCGGTAGAGATGGTGCGCCTGGCATGCAGCGGGACGGAGGCGACGATGCACGCGCTACGGGTGGCGCGGGCTTACACTGGACGAGAGAAGGTAATCAAGTTCGAGGGGATGTACCACGGATTTCATGATTACACATTGTGGTCAACCTATGCGCCTGCCGAGTCGTACGGCAACCAGCGTAATCCGATCCCGGTGGCAGCCAGCTCGGGCATCCCGCGCCGGTTGAATGAGCTGATTATCACCTTACCATTCAATGATTTTGATGTATTCGAGAAGGCGATGCGCAGCACGGGGTATGAAGTAGCAGCAGTGATCTGCGAGCCGTGCCTGGGCAACTGCGGTGCAGTAGAGCCGCAGCCGGGCTTTTTGGATCTGGTGCGCAACCAGTGTGACCAGTATGGGGTGGTGTTCATCCTGGATGAGGTGAAGACGGGTTTCCGCATCGCGCGAGGGGGGGCGCAGGAATATTACAACTTGAAGCCGGATTTGGCGACTTATGCCAAAGCGATTGGCAACGGCTTCCCGGTGGCAGCATTTGGTGGGAAGCGCGAGATTATGAGCATCATCGGCCAGGGCGTGGCGCAGGGCGGTACGTATACGAACAATAAGCCAGGCGTGGCAGCAGCCTGGGCTACGCTGCGCCTGCTGCGAGACCAGCCAATCCTGGAGACGATCCAGAAGCGCGGCCAACGTTTGATGGACGGCTTGAGGAAGATCTTTGCTGAGGCGAGCATTCCAGTATGCTTCAGCGGCTACCCGGCGATGTTTTCGTTTGCGGTGGGGGTCGAGAAAGTGACAGGCCAACGTGATTGGAATGAGAGTGATAAGGATTACTATTTGAGGCTTGTTGAGGCTTCCATCGAGCGGGGAGTAATGCCGGACCATGACCCGCGCGAGCCGTGGTTCCTGTGTTACGCGCATTCAGAAGCTGATATCGATCAGACTTTGAACGTCTGGGAGGAAGTGGTCAGCGAGGTGAAGCGATAAATTGAAAGCAGCGAGTTTGGCATATGATAAACTCGCTGCTTTTTTGATATTCATTTGGAGGATTTTGTGACGAACAAGGTTTTGAGCGCTGAAGAGATTGTAGCAATGAATCGGGAGTACACATTCTTCTCCTGGTCTGTGCAGTCGGCGACTGCGCCGATCCCGATCACCAGGGCAGAAGGGGTGTACTTTTGGGATGCGGATGGAAAGCGGTATATTGATTTTTCATCACAACTGATGAACCTGAATATTGGTCACCAGCACCCTAGGGTGGTGAAGGCAATCCAGGAACAGGCGGGGAAGCTGGCTTATGCACATCCGGGGATGGCAACAGAACCGCGCGGCCTGCTGGGCAAGCGGATCGTGGAGGTGGCGCCGGGAAATTTGAAAAAGACTTTCTTCTGC
>JAFGBV010000093.1 GCA_016932955.1 Anaerolineales bacterium
GAATCCCCCTCCAGCTCCATCAGATCCTCCCCGAACATCAAACTCAGACCCCAAACAAAAGCCACCAGCAGGATCGCAAGAAAGTATTCCGGGGTGAAAAAACCATCGATAAAATTATCCTGCGAGAACGACAGGTCAGCCCATAAGCGCTGGAACCCATTCACCAGGTAGATCACCAGTTTCAGCAAGACCAGCATCACCACCCATTCCACCGCCCGGTAAACAACCGTGCCTGTCTGGATATCGACGCTGCGCCGCATCTGGCGTTGGCTATAGAGAGCCTCCAGAGCTACCAACAGGCAGAACCAGGGCAAGTAACCACCATTCCAGTCAGGAACGATCCGCTCACCCACCTGCACCACCCCGATGGTAAAACATACCACCAAAGCTGCAGTCAGGCCATACGAAATGAGCATCGACAACTTTTCATTCGAGCGCACAACTTCCGTCCAGCGATTCATTGCCCAATCATCCTCATCCACCAATCATCTGCGCCAAATATCCAGGTCACTTTCATTGCGCAGCACATACACCGGAAAGCCAAAACGGCGCCCTTTACTCTCAATCTGGCGTGGATTTGCAACCTGTCCTACCAGCACCAGTACCGCATTCAGTCCCGCCCTGCGCGCCCAGAATAATTGATCGAACAGGCTTTCATCCGCACAGCCAGTGATCAAGAGCAGCGTCGTTCCCCAAGGCAGTCGCTGACCTTCCTGCCGCAGCAGATCTGTGATGGGAAGTGTTTTCCCCGCCTGAACGCGCGCCAGCACATCCAGCAGCCGCATCAGATGACCACGCCCTTTCCCTGGCGGTAGCGCATTACACCGCTGATCTTTCACATGCTCATCAGTCATCAAAGAGTCTAGCCCATTTGTCACCAGGCCGACCATTTGCTTCTTCCCCACAATCCAATTCGCAATTGACGCTGCAACCACGATTGCCAGTTCCAACGCGTCTGTGCGGCCTTGGCGGGCGTAACTCTCTGGATTCAAATCCAGGTAGATCGCCGTCGTCAGGGCAATCGATGGCTCATATTGCTTCACCTGCATCTTGCCCGCCACAGCAGAGGCTTTCCAGTCAACTCGCCGCAGAGAATCCCCTGCTGTGTAATCCCGCTTGCCCACCACCCGTGTGGGGTCCTCGTAGATCGGCAGCCGGTGACGCAAGGCGCCCATCGGCGAATGCGAGGGCAGTTTCAGGTTTGTCAGGTGATAAATACGCGGGTACACCGTCAGATAACCTCGTTCCCCCTCCCGTTTCCACTCCCCGCCCAGCCCCAGCAGGTCGCCAGACGATGCAGATAGCGGGCCAATCGGATAATAACCGCGCTTGCGTGCCCGCAGCGAATACATGAGACTCGCCTTTCCATGTGGCCCCAGGCTGATCACCTGGCGCATCGGATTTGGAGGCGCCACCTCCACCGGAAGTACTTCCTGAAGTCTCAGCCAAAGCACGGGCAGCAAGCTGCTATTTTGCACCTCCAGTTGCACAGGCACTTCCTCACCCCAAAAAGCACGCGGGACGAAGCTGCGCGTGAAAACCACCCCCTGCACAGACCGCCCGCTCAATACGCGCCCCAGGATCAGCGCCCCTGCCAACAGATAAAGCACAACAAATACAAAATCATCCCCCAAAAGAGCAGCGATAACAAACAGACACAGGATCAGGAGAATGTAATTTCCTAACATCGCCTGTTCGCCGAGAACTTCCCTATCCAACCTTGCCCAATTCCAGGGGTACGCTTTTCAGCAGATCATCCATCACAGCCTTCGCCGTCCGCCCGCGTAGCTCCGACTCTGGGTGTAAGAGCAGACGGTGAGGCAGCGTGACCGGCACCAGAGCCTTGATGTCCTCTGGCAGCACATGGTCGCGCCCGCGCAATGCAGCCATTGCTTGAGCTGTCTTGAACAATGCCAGGCTGGCGCGCGGGCTACCCCCCAGCGTCAGGTCTGGATGCGAGCGGGTTGCCCCCACCAGCCGCACGATGTAATCCTGCAGCGTCTCATCCACATGCACATCCCAGATTTGCTTCTGAAATTCCAATAACCTCTCTCCCTCCACCACCGCCTCCAGGTGGGTGATCGGGTGTTCGCGGCGCAGGTGGAGCAGGATCTGCTGCTCGTCTGCCGGGGAAGGATAACCAATCGTCAGGCGCATCAAAAAACGGTCTAGCTGTGCCTCCGGCAGCGGAAAAGTGCCCTCATATTCAATCGGATTTTGTGTCGCCAGCACCAGGAAAGGTCGCGGTAAACGCCGCGTTACCCCATCCACTGTCACCTGTTGCTCTTGCATCGCCTCCAGCAGCGCCGACTGCGTGCGCGGCGTGGCGCGATTGATCTCATCTACCAGCATCACATTCACAAAGACCGGCCCCGGGCGGAACTCGAATTGCCCGCTCTGCTGGTTATAGACCGAAACACCCGTCACATCGTTGGGCAGCAGGTCCGGTGTGCATTGTAAACGCCGGAAATCCCCTCCCAGGCTCGATGCAACCGCCCGCGCCAGCATCGTCTTCCCTACTCCGGGCACATCCTCTAGTAAAACATGCCCCTCGCACAACAGCGCCACCAGCAGCAGTTCGATCACATCTCGTTTGCCAATGATCACCCGTTCCACATTCTCAATCACGTGGCTGCAATATTGTTGTAGATCATCCATTTCCGTCTCTCCCGCTTAAACTCAAAAATACCTCACACTTCCCACTGCCAATTACTCCGTACCCACACCACCATCTGCCCCGGCATGCGGTTGCCCCAGGCAAAGTAAGGTACCGCTTTGAGCTGACAGGGTATGGGATCTGCCGCAGCGGATCCATGCGCAATTGGCTCTCCTGCCCGTCTCTCACGGTACAAGCTCCTCTCCCAGGCAGGGTCAAGCGGTTGCACCATCCCTGGTAAATGCAACACCGTCATTCCACCCAGCGTTCCATCATCAGGGACCGCCTCCGCTCTGTGGGTCGCAAGGCTGGCCAGGCTCAAATCGATGCCTGGCTGGTCCACCGCCTCCAGGCAGTACAACAACGGTCCTCTCGCTAGCGCCGTCCGGCCGCAATTCTCCACCACCAGTGGATGGCTTACCAGGAAGCGCACCATCATGGGCAGGCTCAGAGATACCACATCCCCTGCCTTCCATTGCCTGTGCAAGGCTGTATAAGCCCCCGGCTGCACCTCTCCCTCCCACACCCTGCCATTCACCGAGAGTGCCACCTCACCGCCGGTTGCCCAGCCAGGGATGCGCAAGTGCAGCGTGAAATCCCCCTCTTCCACCACCTCCACCTCCACCTGTCCATCCCAGGGGTAGCCGGTATGCTGCCGCAGGGTTACCTTCCCCTTAGGCATCAGGAAGCATGCCTCACCGGACGAAAACTGGTGCAGCCAGATCTCTTCTCTCGAATGGCTATACGCAATCTCCGGCAGCCAGCTCATCAACCGCGCCAGGTTTGGTGGACAGCATGCGCATTCATACCACTCCTGCCTCACCTGCCCCCCATCCGCCTCCAGTGGATTGACATAGAAATAACGCTTACCATCCAATGAGATCCCCGGTAAAATACCGTTATACAGCGTCCATTCCACCAGGTCTGCGTAGCACGCTTGCCCCTCGCGCTGCAGCATCCGCCAGCTCCACATCAGGCTCGCGATCGCCGCGCAGGTTTCAGCGTAGGCGCGGCGGTTGGGCAATTCATAATCCTCGCCAAAGGCCTCTCCATCATGCCGCGCCCCCAGCCCGCCCGTCACGTACATCTGTCGAGTGGTCATCCGCTCCCACAGGCGCTCCAAAGCCTGCCATAATTCCCTCTCTCCGCTTTCCAATACCAGGTCTGCCGCACCTGCGCACAGGTACAATCCTCGCACGGCATGTCCTTCCAGCCGCTCCAGCTCGCGCAGGGGAACGCGGTCCAGGTGATAGGCGCTCCCGCCAATCACCCCCCGCCCGCGCTGATCCACAAAAGATTGCGCCAGCGCCAGGTAGCGCCGTTCGCCGCACAACCGATACAACTCCACCAGCGCCATCTCGATCTCCGGATGCCCCGGCGTGCCCGGCCTCCCGCTTGCCCCAAAGACACCATCGATGTGGTCCGCCAACCGGCAAGCCACATCGACCAGGCGTTTGCTGCCTGTCGCTCGCCCGTGTGCCACAGCCGCCTGCATCAGGTGCCCGGCGCAGTAAAGCTCGTGCTTATCGCGCACATTTTTCCAGCGCTCTCCCTCTCGCTCACCAGTGAAATAGGTGTTCAGGTAGCCGTCCGGCTGCTGCGCCTCCTCGATCAATCCCAGTACATTCTCTATCATGGATCTGAGATCAGGTTCTTCCGGGATATCTTCCCCCTCGCCAGGCAAAGCCCAGCATGCTGCCTCCAGCCACTTGTACACATCCGAATCGTTGAAATAATACCCCTGGAAAGGCTTATTGGATTTCCCTGCCGCCCAGCGAAAATTCTCCAGCCGTCCTGTTTCCTCCAGCAAGCGGAACTGCTCCGGCAGCGTGACCCTGCGGTTGGTCAGTATCCTATTCCCCCAAAAAGAACCTTCTGCGAAGAAAACATCCCGCAAGCCCACCGGTTGTAACTTGCTGTGAGCGCTCCTTTGGAGATCAATCAACACCCTGCGGTCATCAATGGTTTTATCTGCCATCATGTACCCTCCCCCCATAGTTTTCTACCTCAGCCATCTGCCCCGACCATCGCATAACCCGCACTGCGAGTTACCTACATCAAGACATCGGATCCATCCGATGCCGCCCCCTCCGCCACCTTCACATCACCCGCCATCCACCATCTCACTATCCACCCTACCCCCGTAGCCGGGCCAATCAATTGCACGCAGGTATTTCGGCGTAGCCTGGCTCAAATCGGCATAAACGCCGCGGTAATCCGGCGGCAAGAGGCCTGCCAGTTGGAACATGATCTCATCCGTGATCTCCTTGCGTATCGCGTTTGTGGCTCTGACCCCTTCCGGAAGCACAACAGTAAAAGGCCTTCCCACCGCAATATGGAATTCTGTCCGCTTGAGACGGCGGATATTCTCATGGAATTGCTCACTCCCGTAATAAACCATCGGCAAGATAGGCGCTCCGCTGTGCAGTGCCAGCGTCACAATCCCCGGCTGTCCGGCTTGCAGCCGTCCATGCCCAGAGCGCGTCCCCTCCGGCGCAATTGCCAGGATATGCCCCGCTTCCAGCGCCTTCAGCCCCCGCCGCAGCGCCGTGAGGTCAGCCTCGCCGCGCCGGATCGGAATCCCTCCCCACAAGTTAAACAGGAATGCCATCGCCGGGCGATCCCAGGTTTCTGCCTTCGCCCAGCCTGTCACCGGGCGCGGCTGCAAATGCGTATATACCAGCGGAACTTCGAGAAAATTAATGTGATTGGTCACCAGGATCAACGGCCCCTGGTGCGGCACATGCTTCAGTTGTGCATCATCCACCCGGCACAAAATGCGCAGTAGCCGCTTCAACGTCCCATTCACCGCCCAGGCAGC
>JAFGBV010000094.1 GCA_016932955.1 Anaerolineales bacterium
GGCAGGGTCACGCTGGCGTCGGTTTCCACGGGGGTTGAGGAAGTTGCCAAGGTAGTGCAAGCTGCCAGGAACAAAGCCCCGGCAGCACAGAGCAGGACGCAAAGGTACCAGCGATTTACGTTGGGTCGAGCCATGTAATAAACTATATCTGACCTCACAACGCCAGCCAGGTACCCAGGCCCATCGCACGGGCGCGCTGGTAAATGGCTGGGGCAACTGCCATATCGTCCATTGCTAAGCCCAGGTTGATCGCCAATGTGCGCTCCTCGTCGCTCTGGCGGCCTGGCTTGAGGCCGGCGACGATCTCGCCCAGGTCGGCGTAAGGGTCGGGGGTTTGCTGGAAGTAGCCGATGGATTTGTAGTACTGGAATTGGGCATGGTCATCGGTGGCGATGCGGCTCATCTGCTGCAGGCTGGCGCCTGTCCAGTAAGAGTCGAAATCGACCGCCGAGCCATAAGCGCCAGCGGGCAGCCAATCGGCCTGGATGGTGGGCTGGGGGTGCTTGAGGATCGGCCCCGAGGTGACCACCAGATCCGAATTGACCACGGCCTGGCGCGGCTCTTTCACGCCGATCACTTCCAGGCCGAGCTTCTCGCTCATCTCGGCCACGTAACGCGCCTGCACCCCTGGCATGATATCGTAGGCATAGGCGCGTTTGAGCGGGAAGAGGCAGGCCAATGCTTCCAGGTTGGTGCGTCCCTGCACGCCGCAAGCCAGGATGCCCGCGGTGGCGCACTGCGGGCGGGCCAGGTACTTGGCTGAAAGGGCGCTGGCGGCGCCGGTGCGCTTGGCGGTGATCCAGGTGCAATCCATCACCGCGTAGGGCAGACCGGTCTCCACATCGTTGAGGATCAGCAAGCCGGTGATGTAGGGCAGGTTGCGGCGGAAGTTTTCGGGGTAACCGCTGACCCACTTGATACCTGCAGAGCGCATGGCGGGGATGTACGCCGGCATGGCGTGGATGAAGGCATCGGGCATGGTATGAATGCCGGGCTTGGGTGGCATTTCGACCTTGCCCAGCCCTTTATCGCGGAAGGCAGTCTCGAGCAGATCGATGATGGTGCGCATGTCGAGGTCCACCGCTTCGACATCGGCGCGCGAGAGGTAGAGGATTTGGTTTTCTGGCATGGCAGGCTCCTAGGGGTAGGGTATCGATAGCGTTGCCTGATAATTATACCCAGATGGCTGATTAAAATGCAGTGCTGGGGGGCACTTATCCAGGGCTTTAACAAAGTTGAAAGCCCTGGCTGGTGCGAACCCCTAAGGTGTCAAGTGAAAATTGTGGTGGATAGATTATGTGTCGGGCAGGGGCGCTGCGGCTGGTCTTTTGGGTAAATAGTACCCCATGACCCCCCAAAAAAGAGGAACGACTAAAACGACGAGGAACGACTAATCCCTGGGCAATGGTGGCGGTTGGTGAGGGCCAGCCCCAGGCGGCGCGGGCAGAGGCGGCCGGGGCGGGTGGGAAGGCGAATGGTGGCAGAGGAGGAGGGCATGGGATGATTATAGCATATTTTTAGAATAAATGTTCTAGTTCTGCACCAGAAATTGACAGGATGGGAGGAGGGGTGTTGTAAGGGCACGGCGGGGAGGCGCATGGCGGTGATGCATTCCTGGCTCGCTGTGCCCTTACGGGGAATCAGGATGGTTGGGTTGGCGGGCGGTATGAACCTATTCTGGCAAATTATCCAGCACCTGCTTCATCTTCTGGCGGTAGGACTGGAAGGCTGCCCGTCCTGGTGGAGTCAGGCGCATCATCGTGTTTGGACGTTTGCCTTTGAAGGATTTCTCGACTTCCAGGTACCCGCCTTCTTCGAGCTTGCTCATGTGGGCTGACAGGTTGCCCCAGGTCATCCCGGTTTGGTTCATCACGAAGGTGAAATCAGCGCTGTCGATCACATACAACAATGCCATCAATGCCAGGCGGGCTGGCTCGTGCACCAGGCGGTCGATCTCGGATAATGCAGCCAGGTCGGTCTGCCCCGTAGTTTCACTCATGGCTGGCATCCTCCCGCGGAAGTGGATACTCCCTCATGAAGCGTATGAAGACGATGACACCCGGAATGATGATCAACAAGGCTCCAGCGATCATAAAGATCGGCTGGCTGAACCAGATCATGGCGAAGACCGCCAGCGATAGAACTACGGCGATATAGTAGCCGCGCAGAAAATCTGTGAAATAGGCGATCAGAACCGTGCTCGGGCCGACGAATAATGCGCCTATCACAGCCACCAGCAGGCGCCCACGATCGGGGCCCGCATCCGGAAATCCCAGGCTGGTCGCTACTTGTGGATGATTCCATAAATAGATCGAGCCAGCCACCAGCAGCACCTGGAGGAAAACGATCCCCGCCAGCACCAGCATCATGGTCAGCGTACGCCGCTGGCGGCGGGGGCCAAATTTCACCATTCCCAGGCGCGGCAGGGTGAGAAACTTTTTACCGCCCCAGTAGATGAATTGGGAGGCCAACAACACTACCAGGAACAGGGCAAAGTGCGACAGGGGAAAAGATTCGCTGTCGGTTGAAGATTGTAGGATCGAAAAGGACAGCACGACTCCGCCGATGCTAATATCCATCAGGCCATCCTGGTGAATGGCGCGGAAAGCCTTTTGTTCAATACTTTTCAGGTCAAGCGTGGTAGACATTGATATTTCTCCTTTGTCTTGCTGATAACTTTGTATTGCAAAGATAACTGTATTATAAAGATCATTTTCGAAAATGTCAAGAGGCAAAATTCGACTCTATAAGGATGCTCCATCATCGAGTAGAATTCAAGGATGCTGCCTGCGACCTCCTCTCCCACGCACCTGACCCGCGGCTACCTGATTGCCCTGGCGAGCTCCGTGGTGCTCTCGACCACGGCGATCCTGATCCGCTTCATCACCCAGACCTACCAGATGCCACCCCTGGCGCTGGCGGTCTGGCGGGATGGGATCACCGCGCTGGCGCTGCTGGCGATCTTTGGCTTGTTTCGTACAGGGCTGGCGCGGGTAGGGCGCGTCCATTTGCCTTACCTGGCGGCTTATGGGCTGGTGCTGGCACTGTTCAATTCGTTTTGGATCACCGCGGTTGCCCTGACCGGGGCAGCCGTGGCGACGGTGTTGGTGTATTGCTCGGCCGGGTTCACCGCCCTGCTGGGGTGGTGGCTGCTCAAGGAACGGCTGGGCTGGGCGAAGCTGCTGGTGGTGGCGTGCAGCCTGGGGGGATGCTTGCTGGTCGCCCAGGCGCTGGACGCAGCCGCCTGGCAGGCGAACCTGAGCGGAATCGTCAGCGGGGTGCTGGCGGGATTGGGCTATGCGGTGTACACGCTGATGGGGCGCTCTGCCTCGCAGCGCGGCCTGAACCCGTGGACAACGCTGTTCTACACCTTTGCCTTTGCCACGTTCTTTCTGCTGCTGTTCAACCTGCTGCCTCTTTCTCTGCCGGGCGCGGCGCAAACCCCCGCGGAGCTGCTGTGGCTGGGCGATGCGCTGGTGGGCTGGGGGGCGTTGTTTGCCCTGGCTGCCGGGCCAACCCTGCTGGGCTTTGGGTTGTATAATGTGAGCCTTACCTATTTGCCGTCCAGCGTGGCGAACCTGGTGGTGACCTCCGAGCCGGTGTTCACCGCGCTGATCGCCTACGTATTGCTGGGCGAGCGCCTGACGGCGATCCAGATGGTGGGGGGGCTGCTGATCCTGGGCGGGGTGGTGATCTTGAGAATATCGGAAGGGCGATGAACATGGAACTAGAACGGATCGATGGCGAGGAACGATTTTGCCTGGCTTGCGTGCCCGGCACGGGATGGATCGCGAGCGAGCAAGATGCGCTCGACCTGCTGGCTGCCTGCGGGGAGGCAGGGACTGACCGCCTGCTGATCCCGGCAGAGAGCCTGCCACCCGCGTTCTACGACCTCAGCAGCGGGCTGGCAGGGGCTATCCTGCTCAAGTTCAGCAATTATTACCTGCGGGTGGCTGCCGTGCTCACGCCAGAGCTGGTGGGCAGCGGACGCTTTAGCGAGATGGCGGGTGAGACCCGCCGCAGCCGGGATTTCCGCATCTATTACGAGCGCCAGGAGGCGATCGACTGGCTGCTGGAAGAATAATTTTGGTTAATTGGTAACTACCGTGACAGACGGCAGGTGTGGGCACGTGCATCCAGCAAAATTTTTCCCTTGACAGTCCTCCACAGGCGTGATATGATCATGCGGTTCTAATCCTATTCTCATGAAAGGAGGCGCGTTTTATGTCAGATCAAGTGAAAACCTTCGAAAACCAAGATGCATGGACGCGCCTGCTGATCGTCGGGTAGGACCGGTTCTCGCTGGTTAAACACTGGCGACCACGGGTGTGTTCATGCCCCCGTGGTCGTTTGATTTTAATCGGGACTGCACAGGTTGAGAAGCTGGTGTTCCTTGCCAGCCTTGCGTGATGTGCGAGCCCTTATCATTGATCTGCCAGCCACGGGATTCGCGATGTGGCTGGCTTATTTTTAACCAGAATTACGGGAACTTTTGCGATGGAACCTTTTATTTCAACCTCTGACAACCCAAACGAGATGCTCGCCCAGGCAACGCAAAGCCCTGCCGAGCACTTATGCGGGGTTGTGTACAAGAAAAATCTAGGCAGTTACCTGGTGCACACGGATGGCAAGGTAATCCCTTGCTCCATCTCGAACCGCCTGCGCAAACGCCTGATCTACCCCACCGCCGACCCGCACTCCCTGCGCCCGGTCGTGCAGAAGGTGAAAGAGATCGAGCACGTTGATCCGCTGGCGATTGGCGATGAGGTGCGCTATGTGGACGCGCAGGATGGCAGTGGGATGATCATCGAGATTTTGCCACGGCGCAATAAGCTGGCGCGCCAGACGGCGGTGCCCATGCCCGGCGCGCATGCCTTCGAACAGGTGATTGTAGCCAACCTGGACCAGGTGATGCTGGTGTTCGCGGCGGCTAACCCGCCTCCTAAGTGGAATCTGCTGGATCGCTATCTGGTCTCAGCGGAGTCTTCTGACCTGCCGGCATTGGTCTGCATCAGCAAGATCGATCTTGCCCAGGATCAGCATGGCAAGCTGGATGAGGAGCTTCTCAATGTGGTAGAAGAGTACCGCAAGATCGGCTATCCGGTTCTGCTGGCAAGCTCGCTGAGCGGAGAAGGCATGGATGCGGTGCACCGTGCGCTGCAAGGGCGCAAGACGGCGTTGCTGGGCAAATCAGGCGTGGGAAAGACCTCCCTGCTCAACTGGCTTCAGCCGGGGCTTGGGCTGCGTGTGAAAGAAGTCAGCCAGGCCACCGGCAAGGGACGCCACGCCACCACACACCTTGAGATGTTCCCGCTGGATTTCGGCGGGGCGGTGGTGGATACACCCGGCATCCGTGAATTTGGCCTGTGGGATATCGATGACGTGGCGCTGGCGCTCTACTTCCCAGAGATGCGCTCCCTGGTGGGACGCTGCAAGTTTGGGCTGGACTGCGGGCACGATGAAGAGCCGGGATGCGCCATCCGCAAAGCGGTGATGGATGGCAAGATCAGCCCGCGCCGTTACCGCAGTTACCTGGCTCTGAAGGCTGGCGGGTGAATGCGATGAGCCGGCAACAGGATCTTCGTTCCCGATCCTGGCGCGGCGGTGGGCAGGGGGATGGATTCGATTGCGCACACTGTAAGGGTTATGTCTCAGCAGATGGGCTGCTCTCGGGTGTGCGCAACCGCAACCACTGTCCCTACTGTCTTTGGTCGCGCCATTTGGATCTGGGTATCGCTGGTGACCGCCTGGCAGCCTGCAAGGCGCCGATGCGCCCCATTGGCCTGACCTTTAAACGCGCCCGCAATCGTTATGCAAGCGACCCGAACGGCGAGCTGATGTTGATTCACCAGTGCGCGGCGTGTGGCAAGCTATCCATCAACCGCATTGCAGCCGACGACCTGCCTGAATGCGTGCTGGAAGTGTTTGCCCATTCCCTGGCGTTGGATAGCGAGACCAGGGCTGCATTGAAACGCAGCGGGATTATGGTCTTGCACTTATCTGACCTGGATGCGATCCGGGCGCGGCTATGGGGGGCGCCGCGCCTGGAAGTCGCTTCAGCCTGGGCATGGGGTATCCCGTAGTGGTCGGCATCATGCTGGAATCCCAGCAAACCCTCCTGGCGGCTGATTTCACAGGCGCGGCAGGAGGTGAAAGAAGGGTATACTTGCGGGGTGGCTGAAGCGTCTATTTCAATTGACCAGGTGATCCGTACGCGGCGGAAAACCGTTGCCCTGATCGTGGAGCGGGATGGGCGGCTGGTGGTGCGCGCCCCGCTGCGCTTTCCGCAGGCGCAGATCCTGGATTTGGTGCGCCAGAAGGCAGACTGGGTGCGCGCCAGGCAAGAAGAGGCGCACTTGCGGGCTGCATTGTCGGCAGAACATCGTTTTGTGGAGGGGGAATGTTTCTGGTACCTGGGCGAAACTCACCCGCTGGCGATTGTAGAGCGCAGCGCACCGGCGCTCACCCTGCGCCGGTGTTTCGAGCTGGCGCGTCCTGCCCAACCCCAGGCGAGGCCGGTATTTGAAGCCTGGTACCGCCGCCAGGCGCGGCAGATCATCACCGAGCGCGTGGATATGCTGGCGGCGCGCTGGGGATTGCGCTATGGGCGCCTGCGCTTCTCATCTGCGCGCACCCGTTGGGGCTCGTGCAGCCGAGGCGGCACGCTGAGCTTTACCTGGCGGTTGGTGATGGCGCCGCTGCCGGTGATCGATTATGTGGTGATCCATGAGCTGGCGCACCTGGAGCACCCCAATCACTCCAAAGCTTTCTGGGCGCGCGTGGGGGAGATGCTGCCGGATTATGCCGTGCGCCGAAAATGGCTTAAGACCTACGGAAGCCAGCTCCACCTTTAGATTTTCGACCGCATTGAGATGATCACTCAAAGCTTACGCTGGAAGTGATCTGCGCCAGTATTTTGGCGAAGCTCCCTTCTGCGCTGCCATCTATGGTGAAGATGATGATCGCCTGTTGGTCATGCACAATGGCGGTGAGCGTGTAATCGCCTTCCTGCTCGCCGATCACCCCATGGAAAGAGGCGCTGGCGGAGGGCTGACCCTGCACCTTGCCGGGGGTGGTCTCGCTGGTCACTTGCAGATCGTCTGACGTGCGGCTGAAGCGCAAGAGGAAGTTATCTACGATTTCGGATGGCTCGGCGGCGCCTTCAAGCTCCTCCAGGCCGGTAATGGCTAAGGATACGGCAGCTTGCTCCTCATAAACCTTGCTATCCAGCGCCTCCTGCGAACTGCTCAGGTAGAGCACATCGCTCTCGAAGGACATCACCCAGTCATCGGGAACTGAAACAGAGAGGTGCAGGGAAGGGCTTTCAATCCGCTTCCAGCCAGAATCCTCAGCCTCACTGCACGCGCTGAGTAGCACGGTCAGCAACAGGCAGCCGACAAGTAATTGTTTGGCAATCTTCATCCTATCTCTCCCGAACTGCAAAACTCGTAAGCTGATTATGGTTCTCTGGGAATTGCCGCGGTGAGGCGGATCTGCCATCTGTCATGGCAATTTCCAATGAGACCTGATTATAACGAAAAAACAGGCTGGAGCAGCAGTTTGCGCCATTCCAGCCTGTGGTTAAGGTAAACTTTGCCGGGTTATTCGCCCAGGAGCCAATAGGCCACTTCTTCCACGTAGATCACCAGATCATCGGTGTTGGAAGAGCCGACCAGCAGACCAAAGCGACCTTCGTCGAACATGTCGTCGGTGAACTCGGCCAGCAGTTTGCCGTTGGCGTAGATGCGGATGGTTTGCCCTTCCAGCCAGATACCCATCACGTTGGTCGAGCCTGGGCCGGGTTTCACGTAATCGGAGTATGTCCAGTTTTGCATTGTGTTCCAGGTTTCTCCATCCCATTTGTAGATGCGCCAAAGCATATCGCAAGAGAAACCGATCACATAGCCCTTATTCGGCTCGGGGGCGCGCACCAGCAGTCCATAGTGGTCGAGCCCGGAGCATGTGTCGCCGATCTTGAAGGTGGCTTCGATGTAATAATCCTTCATGGCTGGCTTGTAGGATAAGCCCCATTCTTCGCTTTCACCGGCGTTGAAAGCGGTCATGATCATGTGCCCATCTGCGATCTCCATGCGGGTGTTCTCAGTCTCGAAGAGGTACCAGTTGCTGGCGGTGTCAAAGGTATCGCGCCAGTCTGGCTCGCCCAGGTCCAGTTCTCCGTCAGCGGTCTCAACCTTGATCTTGACGTAGAAGGGCTTAACGCCTTCATCGCCCAGGCCAAAATTCACATCCTTGGCATTGCGCAGCATCCAATCGCCCTGGTAGGTGCCGGGGGTGCCGGGGGCGGTGAGGGCGACGGAGATATCCACGGTTGCGCCGGGGAGCACCTCGCTTGGCAGGGGTTGGGTGGTGGGGCCGCCCATGATGTTGCCATCCACGAAGACCAGATCGTATTCCGTCGTCCAGGTGCAGGTGCCGGTATTTTCCAGGCGCCAGATCTTGACGAATTCTTGCCCGGGGGTGACGGAAGTGTTATCGGCGAAGGTCACATCCAGAACGAACTTGGCGGCATCTGTGCAGGCGGTGGGGGTTGCTGTAGGCGAAGGTTCGGGGGTGGCCGATGGCTGGGGAGTATCACTGGGCTGGACAGCCTCGCTGGTGGCAGTGGGTTGGGCAGGTTCAGCAGGGGTTTCCTGCACCACTTGCGGCGTGGGCGGGATTGCCTGCTGCGTTAGCTCGGCAACAACGGTCTGCGCCGCCTGGGTATATTGTATGCCGGGATCCTGGGACGGTGCGGCGGTTTCCTGAGAGGGCAGGTTGCAGGCGCCCAGCAGCAGGGCAAGAAAAAGAATCAGGGTAGTCAGTTTCACGATTGGCGTTTTCATGGCATTCCTCTTCATCTCGTCAAATATTGGATGGATTCTTAACGTATTTGCTCGCAGCGAAGTTCCCTATAAGATTGCTTTGGTTGTAATAATCAGATTGTACCTTATTTTGAAGGCTCTCTGGTACCTGCCCTCTGTAACGGCAAGTCCCAATGAGCCATTTTGAATGTTGGCGTTTGAGCACACTGGCCATGTTATACTTCGGAAAGTCTGGTCAGGAGAAGATCACGGAGGAAGATATGACGAAGCGTATGGTGGTGGTGGCTGGGAATATTGGTGTAGGGAAAACTTCGCTGTCGGAACGGCTGGGTGAACGGCTGGGATGGCGTGCGGCGTATGAATCGGTTGCCGATAATCCCTATCTATCCGATTTCTATGCCGATATGCGGGCCTGGTCGTTTCATTTACAGGTTTTTTTCCTGGGGCATCGTGCCCAGCAGTACCTGGAACTAGCGCGCAGCCCTCAATCGGCCATCCTGGACCGCAGCATTTATGAGGATGCCTATATCTTCGCCCGCGCCCTGAACCACATGGGTAACCTGAGTGAGCGCGATTATCACTCTTACCGCCGCGTGTTTGAGATGATCGTGGAAAACCTGCCCCCTCCGGACTTGCTGATCTACCTGCGCGCCCCGGTATCCGTTTTGATGGAGCGCATCCACAGCCGCGGCAGGGCGATTGAGAGCGGGATCACCGCCGATTACCTGGCTCTGTTGGAATCGTTCTATGAGGATTGGATGAAAGCCTTCGATGTCTGCCCGGTGCTCACTATCCGCAGTGACGATCTGGATTTCGTGCACAAACCGGGTCACCTTGACATCGTGGTGGCGCGCATCCAGGACCTGCTGGCAGGAAAAGAAGACCTGGTCTTTTAGCCAGCGATCATCGTCAAGATGGTATCGGCAATCAGTGCAAGCAGGAAGACGATGCCAAAAGAGCGGTTGTGGTAAAAGGCGGCAGCGACGAAGTAATTGGGCCACACATCCGGAAAATTAGCCGGTTTTTCGGCTGGCTTGGGGGCGCGGAACATCGGCAGGATGCGATAGAGGCTTGGCAATGCCAGGAGGACAACCGCCATGACGGGGGTGAAGAAGTCGGCGATCACCAGGTAAAAGGTGAGCAGGTACTGCAGCACGATCATGCCCACCAAAACACCACGCGATAGCCTTTCTCCGATCACGACCGGCAGGGTGTGGATGTGGCGTTCTTTATCCATCTCGTACTTGTCAATGTGCTTGCCAAAGATCACCCCGGTTACGCCCAGGGCGTAAGGCAGGCTGGCAATCGCCACATTCCAATCCCAGCTCCCGGTGATGGTATAGTACCCGCCGCCGATCATCAATGGACCCCATACCAACAGCACGGTGAGCTCTCCGAGGGCGATGTATTTGAGCGGCCAGGTGTAGAACAGGACAAAGAAAGCACCAGAGGCCAGAAGCAGCAGGACGATCCTATCGCCCTTCAAAACCAAAGTCAGCCCGATGGCGAGGGCAAGTGCGCCGGTGACCGCGGCATAGGTGAGCAAGCCGCGCTTGGTCAGCAGGCCGTGAACCAGCGGCTGCGGGCCATACTGAGCGCGGTAATAATTATCTTTATCCACGCCTCTAACGAAATCGGTATAGTCGTTGAGCAGGTTGTTCGTAGCGTGGGCCAAGATCAGGCCCAGCGCCACCCCCAGCCAGAGCCAGAAGGCGAACATGCCGGCGCGCAGGGCAAAGATACCCGCCAGCGCGGCGGAGAGGAAGGTCATGATCAATACGGCAGCCCGCGTGGCGATTAGCCAGCGTGAGATCAGATCGAGCTGTTGCCATTCTTCCTTGGATACATGCGGGATCACCTGCAGGGCTTTGCGCCACATGGATGGATTGAATTTCATAGCACCTCTTTCAAATTCTTGCATACAATTTCTACCTGCTGCTCAGTCATGACCCCCGAGAAAGGCAAGGCCAGCCCGCGGCGGCCCAGGTCTTCGGTGATGGGGAAATCGCCCGGCTGGTATCCAAAGCGTTCGACCATGTAAGGCTGCAGGTGGATAGGGAGAAAGTACGGACGGGCAGGGATGCCGCGCTTGCCCAGCGCCTGGGCGACGGCATCGCGCGAGATTTCTGGATCAAAGCGCACCACGTAGACGAACCAGGACATGCGCGTCGTATCTGGGCTGATATAAGGCGCTTCCACGCCGGGGATGTCGGATATGCGCTGGGTGTACCAGTCAGCTACCTCCTGGCGCTTGTGCATCAGTTCCTCCAGGCGTTGCATCTGCACGCGCCCGATCGCCGCGCTGAGCTCATCCAGACGGTAGTTGTAGCCCAGGTAGGTGTGCTGCAGCCAGGTGTCGCCTGGGGCGCGGCCCTGATTGCGCAGGGCGCGCATCAATGCTGCCGCGTCATCATCATTGGTGACAATCACCCCCCCCTCGCCGGTGGTGATCTGTTTGTTGGGGTAGAAGGCGAATACTGCGCTGTCTCCCCAGGCGCCGGCCAGGCGGCCTTTGTAAGCCGCACCGAGCGCCTCGCAGGAGTCCTCGATCACCTTCAAGTCATGCTGCTGTGCAGTGGCGCAAATGGGCTCCAGGTCGGCGGGTTGACCGAAGACATCTACCGGCAGAATAGCCTTCAGGCGGGCGTCCGGGGCTGCCCCACGGCGTGGCAGCCAATCTTTGGCATCGCGGCCTGCCTGGGAAAGGGCGGAGGCTGCGGCGCGCACGCGTGCCGGGTCAATGTTGCCGGTGCAAGGATCGATATCGACGAAGATCGGCACGGCGCGCTCGAAGAGCAGCACGTTCGTCGAAGAGACGAAGGAGAAGGGGGTCGTGATCACCAGGTCGCCATCGCTGATGCCTGCGGCGCGCACGCAGAGGTGGAGCCCGGCGGTGCCGGAGTTGACTGCAATGGCATGCTTCAAGCCGGAGAATTTCTGAAATGCCTGCTCGAAGGCAGTGATCTCCTGGCCCATGCTCAGGTAGGATGTGCGCATCACTGCAGCAACCGCCTCCCGTTCAGCATCGCTCAGGTCTGGGGAAGACATCGGAATTGTGATTTTGTCCATGTGTTTATTTTATCCCTTTCTCTGGAGATGGGATTGAAAAATCGAGTAAAACCGGCAGGTGATCTGAGCCGATTGCTGCCAGCACCTTGCGCTGGTGGATATGGATGCCCGCAGAATGCAGGATATGGTCGAGCGGGATGAGGAAGAGCGGCGAATGCGCCGGCCAGGTGGGCTGGATGCCGAATCCACGCCGGCTGTCGTGCAGGCGGCTCTCTCGCAGCAGGTTCCGAAAGGCATCCGACCAGGAGGTGGTGTTCAAGTCTCCCAGCAGGAGAATTTCGCTTTCCTGCCGGGAAGCAAAATCAGCCAGCTCATTCAATTGGGCGTCGCGCTGGCGGGTCATGTGGGGGGCCTTGGGCGGCGGGGGGTGAGTAGCAATCAGGGTGAGCGCTTTCCCTTCCCATTCCAGGCTGGCAACCAGGGTGGGCACATTGGCTGGTCCAAACCAGTGGGTCTTGGTGTGTTGCAAGGGCAGCCGGCTGAAGATGACGATGCCATAGTTGTCCTCGCGCACTTCTGCATAGCAATGGGGATACGTTTCTTGCAGCGCAGGTTGGATGGCTGCCATCCAGCCTGTGTTCGTTTCGACAAAGACGAGGAGATCCGCTTGTGAGGCCTGGACGGATTGGATAAGGCGGTGATAATGAGAATTTTGCCCAAGCACATTGGCCAGGAACACGCGGCAGGTTCGACTGGCTCGCTGAGGCTTGCGCTGCGGCAGGTAAAGGGGCAGGATCAACACCAGGTTGAGCAGGGCAAATATCTTGCCCAGCAAGGCGCCGACGGTCTGTCCGCGGAGGGCAAAGATCAAGCCCAGGAGGGTGAGCAAAACCAGGTATTGCAAGCGAAAGTGGCTTAGCAGCTCGAAGCGCCACCAGATGCGCCCCAAGAAACCACCCAATGTGGCGACGCAGAGCAGGATAACGGCTGCCCATAAGATCAGATCGAGAATACTGGTAAGCACGGTCTCATTATCTCAAGCAGGCCAGGTGGCGCCAGCCCGTACGATGCCATTTTCTGTCACATCATCCTTGACCGTGGCATTGTTTCCGATGCGCGCTCCGTTGCCCACCCGGACGCGCAGGTTGATGGTTGCCCCCATGCCCACCAACGACCCTGCGCCAATCTGCACCTCGCCCGCCAGGATTGCCCCGGGTGAGAGGTTGGCATAATCACCCACCTGGCAATCATGAGAGACGATGGCGCCGGTATTGATGATCGCTCCATAGCCAATGCGCGCTTCGCTGCCTACGTAGGCCTGGGCGAACACCTGAGCTCCCGGAGATAAGACCGCGCTGGGTTCGATAAATGCCCGCGGGTGCACCACCGCTGGGCAGGCAAACATTGCCTCAGCAAGATGCTTGAAGACGCTGATGCGGATGCCCACGTTGCCGATCCCGCCAACGGCATTGACCGCCAGACGCACCCCCTGGGCATACAATCCGGGCAACGCCTCATGGCCTCCCAGGAAAGGCAGTCCCATCACCACTTCTCCTGCTGGCACGCCGTCATCCACTACCCCCACAATGCGGTACACGCCCAACGCCCGCAGCAGCTCGATCAGCGCCTTGCCGTGTCCTCCTCCACCGTAAACAATGATCGCTGTGGAATCAAACGGGCTGGCTGGAGGCGCGTACATCTTGGCTGGCTGAAGCTGCTCCTGCACCATTTTTTCGGTGATCAACACCCCTGCAGGGAGCCTGCTGAGATCCAATTCGTGCTTCTGCGCCAGGATAAGCGCGGGCTGGGTGATGCGTAATCCCTCTGGAAGCTCACTCAGCGCTGCCTGAGGGGCTTGCGCAGCCGGTGGCTGCCAGTCGGGGGTGGGTGCCAGGTAGCAGAGGACGTCTCCGGCGCGCAGGGTCTCTCCCTGGCGAGCCGTAAGCCCGGCGATATATCCCTGTCCCTCGGCGTGCAGGTCAGCGGCAGATTTGGTTGTCTCCAGGGTGCAAAGCAGATCGCCAGCCGCGACAAGCTGACCTTGCTGGACATGCAATGCGGCCAGAGAGGCTTCAGGCTCATTAGGGTTCAAGAGGGGGATGTGGACGGGTAAGGCTTCGCTCATGGTCATCTTATCCTAATCTGATGGCGTGCTCAAGAGTGTGCGGCTGCCAGGGCAGCGGTGATGATCTCGTCCACGCCTGGCAAGACCATGCTCTCCAGCGGGCGCGAGGCAGGGATGGGCAGATCCTGCCCAGCCAGGCGGCGGGCTGCATTTAGCCGCAAAGCGGGTTTTTCAGCCGCTTGGGCTAGCACCTCAGCGCCCCATCCGAGAGTGATGCCTCCTTCTTCCACCACCAGCAGGCGTCGGGTCTGTCGCGCTGACTCGAGGATCGGGTCGATGGCATAAGGGGCCAACTGGGTTGGCACCACCAGTGCGCAGAAGAGCTCATGTTCATAGGCCAGCTTCAACATGGCTTGGCGGGATAATTCTGCCATGTAGCCATAGGCTGTGATTGTCAGCTCGGGCGCGGGCGCGCCCTGTATCGTGAGAGTGTGAGCATAGCAGGGTGGCATGCCAAGGCTGGATTGTTGCTCGCTGACCTGGGTGGTGAATTCGGCGAGGGTATCTTTCGTTTGCACTGTGGTCAGGTAGAGCAGTTTATTTTCCACAAATAACAGCGGATCTTCGCTGTGCAGGATGGCATCGCGCAGCAACCCGCCGGGATCTCCCAGGCTGGCAGGCGCCAGCACGCGTAAACCAGGAGTGCCAAGCAGGTGTTTCTCGAGGGTCTGGCTGTGGGTGGGGCCGTAGCCGCGCCTGCCGCCCATTGGTGTACGGATCACCATAGGCACCCTGACCTGGTCGTGATACATCCAGCGGAACTTGCTCAGGTGGTTGATGATCTGGTCTGCCGCCAGGGTAATAAAGTCGCCGAACATGATCTCTACCACCGGACGCAGACCGCGCAACGCCATCCCCGCGGCGACTCCAACGATCCCTGCTTCGGAGATGGGCGTGGCAAGCACGCGGTTGGGGAATGCGGTGGATAGCCCGCGGGTGACCTTGAAGGCGCCGCCGTAGGGGTCGAGGATATCCTCACCCAGCAGGTACACGCGCGGGTCAGCGGCAAAGGCCTGGTGTAAGGCGCTGTTGAGCGCTTCTAAAACACTGGGCATGGATTAAGTTTCTGGCGCCCCAGGACGGCGGTGGGTGGGCTTGTTCAGTTCGTCGCGCAAATTCCTGGCTTTCTCGCGCAGGCGCACTTTATCTTCTTCGGTGAGATGGGAGGAGGGCAGCAAGCTTTCGAGGATGCGCAGTGCATCTCGCCCGCGCCCGATCTCGATCAGGTAGCTTGCCAGGTATTCCTGGGCTTCAAAACGTGCGTGGGCTTTTTCCAGCTGGATGGCTCGTTGGTACCACTGCAGCGCCTCATGCGTGTTCTCCATGCGCTCATAAATTGCCGCAACATTGAGGCACATCCGTGACTTGTCGACCTCAGAGATGTCGCTATTGACCAGGCTGACGAATATTTCCAGCGCAGCGGCATAGTTACCGGCCTCAAACATCTGCGTGCCACGTTCAATGCGGTTCTGGTATTCTTGGTATTCCATTATTTACCTCCTTCTTGTGACGTGTCACTGGGCATCTCACAGGCGGGCAGGCTGAAGCTAAAGATTGCCCCCTCGCCTGGCTGGCCTGTGCTGATCACGTCGACCTCGCCATTCAGGCGTTCCACGATGCGCTTGACGATCGAGAGGCCCAGGCCATGCCCGCTGGCGCGCGCCTGTTCCAGGCGGGTGAATGCGCTAAAAAGGCGCATTTGTTGCTCAACAGGGATGCCATCCCCATTATCTTGCGCCCAGAAGCGAACTTGCCCTGGCTGGCTTAGATCATACCCCAGGGTGATGCGCGGGGGTATGCCGCCATATTTGATTGCATTGGTGATGTAGTTCGCCCACACTTCCTCAATCCATGGGGCATAGCCCAGCGCGGGGGGCCAGGAAGCTGGTGAGGTGATTTGGGCCTGGTACTGCTCGATCATGTGCTGCAAGCGCACTTCCACTTCAGAAACGATCTGCGTCATATCCAGTGGCGCCGGGATCACTCGTTGTTCGCGCAGGCTGGACAGCAGGAGCAGCTCCTCGATGATGCGGTTCATGCGATGCCCGGTCTGGTTGATGATCTCTAAGTAGCGTAATGCCTGGACATCTTCACTGCCTTTGAGTTTCCTGCTGAGCAGGGTGGCATATCCGATCACGCCATTGATTGGGTTTTTGAGATCATGCGCAACCATATAGGTAAAAGCGTTCAGGTCGGAGATCAGGCGCTCTCTTTCGGCGATCTCGTACTGGAGCTGGGAGTTTGTGTTGCTCAGCGCCTGTTCGGCATCCCGGCGTTCGTTGATCTCCTGTTGCAAGGCCAGGTTTTTGCTTTGAAAGGCCTCTGCTGCCTTGCGCACATCATCTGATTGGTACCCCACCTCGATCATTTTGAGCCGCTTATCAGCTTCTTCGCTGAATACAGCTTCCTTGATGGCATGGTATTGTTCGTGATGGTTGAGTGCGCTGGCAAAATCGCCATTCACCCGGTAGGCATTGGCCAATGCCTGGTGGCAGATGTACTGCTCCTGGCGAGATTGGATTTTCTGCGCCAGGTCGAGCGCCTTTTTTAAATTCTCTAATCCAACCTGAAAATCGCCCAGGTGCACATGGACTTCCCCGATCCGACGCAATCCCTGCACCATTTCCAGCTGGTCACTGATCGACTCGGAGACACGCAGCGAGCGATGATATAGTTTCAATGCTTGCTGGTAATCGCCTTCCATCTGATAGGTCGCGCCCAGGTTGTTCAGCACGCCAGATATGCCCTGGGGAGAGCCGATTTCCTGGTAGATGGACAGGGCACGCTCCCCATTCAGGCGGGAATTTGGGTAATCTCCAATATTTGCATGGCAGTAGCAAAGGTTTGCCAGGGCATCAGCCTGGGCGCGCAGGTCGGCATTCTTTTCAGCTAAGGCCAGGCTGCGCGCCAGGTAACCCAGGGCTTTCTGCCACTCTTGCATGTGGATGTACATGAAGCCGATGTTGTTGAGACTGATGGCGATGGTTTCCTGGTCGCCGATGCGCTGAGCGGTTTCGAGGGCCCTTAGGTGGTAATCCAGTGCGTTGGGATAATCGTTCAGGTAGATGTAAACACGCCCAATTGCGCTCAACGCCTGCGCGCTGCCGATGGTTTGTCCAATGGCCTCGTAGGCAAGCAGCGATTTGGATAGAATGGAAAGGGCGTGTTCGAACTGCCCGTCTTGGGTGACCAAAATTCCCAGGTTATACAGGCTTTTTGCTTTTGCGGTTTGTTCGGCCAGGCTTTTTGCGCCGGGTTGGCTGGCAAGCTCAATCGCTTGCTCGCAAAGGGCAATCGCACGCTGCAGATCATGGAAGCGGAGGGCAAGAGCCAATGCATTCAATGCCTGCACTTTTTCGGTCAGCATTGCTGCGCTTTCAACCTGGGCTTCTAATGCGCTGATCTCTTCCATTCAAATCTCATCCTGGAAAGGGGTCTGCGGCTGCGATCTGGAAAGCTGCTTCAACCTCGGTATTTACCTCATCCTCGATGGCAGTGCGCTCAGCAGGATTCAACCGGGCAGCGTGGAGTGCGATGGGATCGCGCTCCTGGCGCAGGCGCCTCACGTAATCTGGGTCGCGAGTGTCATCCCCTTTGGAATGCGGCCCAAAGCGGTATGTGTGCAAGATCAAAGCTCGCGGCTGGTTTTGCTGGCGCACTTCAGCCAGGAGGGGCGCAGCAGCAGCCGAGATCTCCAGTACATCGCTGCTATCCAACGCAATCGCATGGATGCCGAACGCTGCAAAGCGGGAGGGGATATCGCCAGCCAGCGTTGTCTCAGTTGGGGTAGTTTGGGCAATGTGGTTGTTCTCCACCACATACAGCACAGGTGCATTCCATAAGGATGCCATATTGAGCGACTCATATATGATTCCCTCACCCAAAGTCCCATCCCCCAGGAAAGATACGGCTACTGATTGGCTGCCCTTGAGTTTTTCTGCCAGGGCCATCCCGGTGGCAATCGGCACAGTCCCCCCCTGCACACCATTGGAGTAGAAATTGCGCCAATGCAGGTGTTGAGAACCGCCTCTTCCGCCGCAGACGCCAGTGGCGCGGCCCATCAGCTCGGCAAACAAAGCGCGTAAATCGCCGCCATAGGCTAGAAAATGGCCATGGCAGCGGTGATTGCTGAAGACTATATCGTCTGCTGTGATGTTTGAAAGCACGCCGACGGCATTCGCTTCTTGCCCGAGGGATGTGTGCGTGGTGCCAAAGAACAATCCGCGCGCAAAGGCATCCAGGATGGTCTCCTCAAAGCGGCGGATGCGGTAGAGAGCGCGGTACAGGTCTGGCATCTTCATAATTATACTTGAGGCCTATAGAAACAACAGCGCCACGCCGCTGATGGCCATCAGTGTGCCTGCTACTACTCCCCACCCAAAGCGTTCTTTGAAGAAAAAGTAACCGATTGGCAGCAGAATTACCGGCGGTAGAGCCTGCAATGTACTGGCGATTCCAATGGGAATACGCTGGACAGAATATAGGGCAAGGGAAACACCCATCACTGGCCCAACCAATGCCCCCGTCACCAGCAAGCGGGCAGCAGATCGCTCGTGGATGATTTTCTGTATGGTCGGCACAGCCTGACCACGCAACACGGCGATAGCCCAAATCGTGGTCATGGCTGCTGTCATGCGGATTACGTTCCCGGAGATGGCGGGAAAATCTCCTCCCAATCCCTGTCGCGCCAATATGAGCCCCAAAGCTTGCCCGGCGGCTGCTCCTAAGCCATACAATACACCACGACGGTAGTCGCGCTGGGCGAGGCCGTTTTGGGGTGTACGGCGTTCCAGCACTACCCAGGCTATCCCGCCCAGAGTTAGCAGGATGCCCAGTATCTTGTCGGCGGATAAGGTTTCTCCCAGGAAGATCCAGGCGATCAGCGTGGCAATGGCAGGCGCCAGGCTGAGCATCAGCAAGCCCAGCCGCGGGCCGATGGCCAGGTAAGCATGGAAGAGGAATTGGTCGCCGATCACCAGGCCAACCACACCGGAGGCTGCCAGCCAGGCCCAGCGTTCGGGCTCGGCACGCAGCGGCAGAGGCATGCCGGTGAAAGCCCAGTTGAGCAGGCTGAGCAAGAGCATCGCCAGCACCAGGCGGGCGCGATTCAGCTCCGTTGCTCCCAGGCGCTTACCAGCCAGGGTGAAGAGTGTGGAGGATGTGGCGTAGCACAGTGAGGTGAGGATTGCAGCAATTTCGCCGCTATAGGTGAGCATATTCGGTTATTGCGATGCCTCAGGGTTGGTCTTCTTCGTTACCCAGGAATTCTTCTGCAGTTGCGTGTCCAGGTTGGCTGATGCCCTCGCGGCGTAGCGTTTTCCAGAAAGTGAGCAGCAGGATTTTGATGTCCAGAATGAGTGACCAGTGGTCTACATACCAGACGTCCAGGCGGAATTTCTCCTGCCAGGTGATGGCGTTACGACCATTGATTTGCGCCCAGCCGGTGATTCCCGGCAGTGCGTGATGGCGGCGTGCCTGCTCAGGCGAGTAGCGTTCCAGGTATTGCATCAGCAGCGGGCGCGGCCCGACCAGGCTCATCTCGCCGCGCAGTACGTTGATCAGTGCGGGCAGCTCGTCCAGGCTGGAGGCTCTTAAAAAGCGACCCAGCCTGGTCAGGCGTTGGGCATCGGGCAGCAAATTCCCGTTGACATCACGCGCGTTGGTCATGGTGCGAAATTTATGGATGCGAAAAGGCCGCCCGGCATAGCCGGGGCGAAGCTGCGTAAACAGGATTGGCCAGCCATGCGCGAACCAAACTGCCAGGCTCACCAGCAGCAGGATGGGCGAGATCAGGATCAAGCCTGGGATGGTTAGAACCAGATCGAAGATGCGCTTGGAAAAAGGAACGCGCGGCAGGAAGGAGAGATCGTCGGTTGGCATGAGATGTGGTTCAATTGACCCGCTGATGGCGGAGGTGGACGAATTGTATCATGAGAGTAGTTGTTGATTTCCGAGTACCAATGCGGCGGTTAGTGCGCATCCAACCAGGCCATCACAATGATGATCAGAATGACAGGAGCCAGCACGATTGCAATCAGCAGTCTTTTCTTACTCATTATACAATCCTCCTGATCACAGTTTACACTGATGCCATAAGAGAGTCAATTGCTGGCTCATTGGGACTTGCCGTTACAGAGGGCAGGTATGGGGGTGTTTTGCGGGCGGAGCCCGCAAAACACCCCCATATATCCGCCCC
>JAFGBV010000095.1 GCA_016932955.1 Anaerolineales bacterium
CGCACATAGCCATCCGGAAAACTAATCGTCACTTCCAGAGTCTGCTCAACGGGCAAAAGTTCGATGTCCATATTACTGCTGGATGCATCACCTTGCTCGCTGGGCACCGCCCGCTGGATCTGGCTGGGTGGAGAGACAAAGACCGGTTGAGGGGGAAGCAGTGTCACGTCGAGGGTCTGGGCGTTGGAGCTGAATGAGGCACCCTGCCAGGCAATTTGGGCAATCGCCTGATGACTGCCGCTGGTGGTTAACTGTGAGGTGTAGCTAAGCTGGTAGATATGGCGCAGCGGCTCAAGGATATCCTCCAGGTCTGGCACAACTTCGCTGCCGGTAAAAGCAAAGAATTGACCTCCGGTTTGTCCTGAAACGGCGCGCAGCGGGGCGCTCTCGGGCTGAGCGAAGAAATCTTGCGAAGCCAATACCCAGACGTAGACACGAATGCCCAACTCACTGGCACGCGCGGCCAGGCTTTGCAAACCGACAGCCCCTTCGTCGGCTTGCGGTGAGGTAATGAACAAGATTGCCCGTTCCATTGCTGGACGCGGGGTTGGATTCGAGGCCAGTTCCAGGGCGCGTGAGAGGATCTGTAAATCTGGGAATGCCTGATCGCCCAGCGGTTGGTAGCTGGATACGCCTGCCAGGATGCGGGAGGGCTGGTCGACATGGGCAATTTCCGAACTCCATGGGGCAACCAGGCTGAGGTCATCTGCCTGATCCTGGGCATATTCCCAGGTGTAAATACCCTGACGTAAATAATCAAAGCGTGAAACGCCGTTGGCGTCGCGGATGTCAAAAGAGGATCCTGGGGCAATTGCGATAACAAATTGCACACCCGGATGCAGCTCGGTCAGACTATCTACAGGTACAGGATTGGAATCCTCCAGGATTTGCACGTCGGATGGTTGCAGCCCATGTATGAAATTTCCCCCTGGCTCGTGCACGTCCAGGTAAGCGGTGAGCTGCGGGAAGTTTTCGCTATAAAGAGGGTATAACGTTGCCTGGGCAACGACTTCCTGGGCTGTTGCAGGAATCCCTGCCAGGCTTAATATTAATGCTAACACTACTACCAGGATCAGGGGCAGTTTCTGGGTGACGCGCAGCATACCTAGATTGTAGCATATAAAAAGCTCAGCGGGTCCTGCGCAGGACCCGCTGAGAAAATCTTACGGGTAAGGTGTTGGTGTGATATCCGCCGTGGCACCGGCTGGCGCCGGATAGGGCTCTCCGTCTGTCGGAGGAGTGGTCTCACCGCCTGGCGCACCGCTCAAGGCGTCTGCCTGTTCTGCGGTTTCGGGCATGCCTGCCAGGACCCAGCGCTCAAAGATTTCGATCAACTCAGGCTTGAGGGCTTTGGTGGGAGGCATTGGCCCGCCTGCTTCCAGATCATCTACCCGGTGGAGCATCAGGATCAGCGTGCTGTTCAAGTCACCGGCGATCATGTTGGGCGCATTGTCGCCACTGTTGATCGTGTCAGTATAGGTGCCCATCAAATAGTTGTTGTTGTTCTTGCCTGCGCGGTGGCAGGAGACGCAGTAACGCTTGACGATTGGCTGGATATGCACTTCATAGGAAGGGACTTCGTCTGGCCCGAGAGCTGGCATGACATTGGCGGCGGTCACCTCAGCGGGCAACTCGGCCCGGTCATCCCAGGTATAGCGCATAAAGTTCACGATGTATTCTATCTCGCTGGTACCCAGCTCACCGCCAAAGGCGCGCCCAAAGGGCTGCATACCAAGGTTTGGCTGCCCATAGGCAATGATCTGGAATAAGGTCTCATCGGAGCGGGTGTACATCTCGTCCTGGCTGTTGATGGCCTTGACGATCACTCCTTCCAGGCCTTCGACGCCGATGATCTCGCCGCCTTCTCCATCTGCACCGTGACATTCCACGCAATAAACCCCATAGAGATCTTGCCCGAGCAGGATTTGTTCAGAGAGAGAGCTGGCAAGGGCGACTTCTTCGGTTGCTTCCTTGGGAGGCGCCAGTACCAGAACAGCAACGGTAAGGCCCAGAATTAACACAGAAAGAAGCCCAGTGGTCCATGCCAGAACGCGATTGGTATATTTCTTGATGAGGAAAGCGATCACGACTAAGAGCAGCAGACCAGCGCCTGGCAGAGCCAATCCGGCAAGAAACTGCAACAGGCCAAGCTGGTCGGTTGGGATATCGGCAATCAGGGTCAAAGCAACGATGGTGACAACCAGCAAGGTCATGATGGATATCGCCAAACCGCGCTTGCTGAAGTGGCGGCGGGGATTGCGGTCCAGGAAGGGAAGCAGGAAGAGCAATCCTACGGCAAGCCCCGGCACAATGGTTGTGGCAAGGAACTCAATCTTGCCTAGCACGGGGATTTGTCCGTAAATAGCCAGGAATTTGAACAGGAAGAGGAAATACCATTCCGGACGTGGGAGGTAGGTTGCATCGCTTGGGTCTGCTTTAGGCTCATTGGCCACGCCCAGGAAGGTTGCCAGCAGAACCAATAGCACAAACACCATTGCAGTGGCGATCAGGTCTTTGAAGATGATATCAGGCCAAAACTTGACACCTGCTTGCTTGGCCTGCATGTATTTTTCTTTATATTGCTTCTTTAGTTCTTCATTCATGGCTGCGCTCCTTGGCTAGTCCTCTTCAGTGGGTACAGCGGAGATGCCTAGGCGGATGACCATGTACATGTGGATACCGATCACCGCGGCCAGGATAGCTGGCAGCCACCAGATATGTGCAGAGAAGAAGCGCGCCAGGGTCACGGCGCTCAGCTCGCTGCCGCCGCGCAATACTTGCTCGATGAACTTGCCAACGAAAGGAACTGAGCCGGCAATTGCGGTACCCACCGTGGTAGCCCAATAGGCTTTCTGGTTCCAGGGGAGCAGGTAACCGGTGAAGCCCATGCCGAGCGTAGCCAGGAGCAGGACCACGCCGGTGACCCAGGTAAACTCGCGCGGGTATTTATAAGCCCCAAAATAGAAGGTGCGCAGCATATGGAAAAACACCACCAAAACCATCAAGCTGGCTCCCCAGTGATGAATACCGCGCACGAGCCAGCCGAATGCTACACCATTCATTATGTATTGGATGCTGTCATAGGCATGGTCGGGGGACGGCACATAGTAGATTGTCAGGAGCATGCCTGTAACACCCTGTAGCACGAAAAGGAACAAGCTGGCGCTGCCCAACGTGAAGAACCAGTTCACTTTGGGTACCTTGCGGTCCAGGGTTACTTCATAGATCGTTGTCAGACCAAGACGTTCGTCTAGCCAGGAGAAGATCTTTTGGAACATAGCTAACCCTCCACATAGTGGATGAGCAAATTGCCATCTTCGATCTTGTATTCGTACTCATCCAAAGGGCGGGGTTGCGGGCCATGGATGATCCCGCCATCGATAGCAAAGGCAGCATCGTGGCAAGGGCA
>JAFGBV010000096.1 GCA_016932955.1 Anaerolineales bacterium
ATGCGGCCCTACCGCGTGCCTGCTTCGGGTGTGCAAGCCGCGGCGCCAGGGGCATGGGAGGAAGTGGAACGGCTGGGGCTATACGTTCACGTGCCTTTTTGCGAAACGCGCTGCGGGTACTGCGAGTATTGCGTGATCGACCCGGCTTTGAACCTGAACCAGGAAGATGCTTATTTCGATCTCTTGTTGAGCGAGTTCCGGCTCTGGCGGCAGGCGGCAGGCACCGAATCAAAAACATTGGTTGGTTTCGACATCGGTGGAGGCACGCCCACCCTACCGAAGGCGAGGCAGATCGAGCGGGTTGTGGAGGCTGCCAGGAAATCTTTCCGCCTGCCCGATTCAGTCACGATCAGCATCGAAACCACCCCAAAGATCGCCGCGCTGGAAGCAGAGAAGATCAGAGCCTATTATGCCATGGGCATCCGGCGCATCAGCATGGGCGTGCAGACGGTGAACCCGCGCTTGCTGCAAAATATGGGGCGCACAGCCACCTCACTCGCCTATAACCAGCGAGCAGCCGAGAACATCCGCACGGCAGGGTACCAAAAGTTCAACGTGGATATCATGTACGGATTTGCCCACCAGCCGCTGCGCAGCGTGAACGCCACCGTGCGGCATGTGATCAGCTTAGAGCCAGAGTATGTGACGCTTTACCGCATGCGCTACAAAGGCACGCGTATTGCCGGGCAGGCAGGGCAGGTGAGCCGCGGCGAAGTTTACGCACAGTACTGCCTCGCCAGGGAGCTGCTGCTTTCGGCTGGCTATCAGGCTACGCCCGGCAAGAACACCTTTAGCCGCATCCCCGGCGACCACGGCACCAGCAACTACCTGACCGAGAGAGTGATCCTGGGCACACCCTACCTGGGGCTGGGGCTGGGGGCGCAGTCGCTTTCAGAGGTGACACTGGCCTACAATGCCGGGGCAGCCGATAAACGCCTGGAGCACTACCGGCGGATGGTTGAAGCGGGCAGGCTGCCGATCCAGGATCTATACCACCTCTCGCCTGAGGTTGCCATGGGAAAGATGATCGCAGTGGCGTTCTATTTTGGCGAGGTCAACCTGCCCGCTTTTACGGCAAAGTTTGGGCTTGCGCTGGAAAAAGCCTTTCCCAAAGAGGTCGGCTTTGTGCTGGAACGGGGCTTGATGGAATATATTGGCGCACAAGGCGACTCCGCCCCCACCTCGCTACGCCTGACCCCGGCAGGCGTGCAAGATTTCAACGGCGTGATCGCCCTCTTCTATGCTGGGGCAGTGAAGGCGCACTTGCTACAACTCTCCTCCGCAGAACAGAAGGCCGAACTTGGATCTAAGGAGACAAAAGATGAACAACTATTCTTCCACCAACTCAGCGCTGGCACTGCCAGAAGCTAACCCCGCCCCCATTTATCTGCAGTTGCGCAATATGATTCTGAGCCTGCGCCCAGATCAAGCAGGGCTGAGGCCCACGCCAGCGGCCCCCCACGTGTGGGGGGTGCTGATGGAGACCAGGTATCCCCAGGCCGTTTCCACGCTGGTCTGCCTGGCAGACGGCACGACCAGCCTGTACTTCAGCACCGGCGGCGGGATGCTGGGCAGCGGTCAGCACCTGCCTGTAGCCCGGGCGGCGAAAAAGCTGGTCGCTGCCGCCGAAGATTACTACCTCCAGGCCGAGGCTACAAGTGAGTTCGCCTTGCCCGCGGACGGCATGGTGCAGTTCTGCCTGCTCACATACACTAGGGCATACAGCATCCAAGCGGAGGAGAAACAATTAGCCGGGCAGCAACATCCCTTCTCTGCGCTGTTTTTTGCAGCGCATGAAGTGATTACCCAGGTGCGCCTCTTGCAGGAAAGCCAGACGACGAAGGACGGCTGAGATGTACGATTTTGCGAATATCCTCTTCGCTGGAAGGTGCAATGCACGCTGCCCAATGTGCATCGGCAGGCTGGTTGACCAACGCCTCAACCAGGAGAATCTGAAACTCTACCCGCCGCGCGGACTGGAACAGTGGATAGTGCTCATCCGGGAGCATAGTATCCGCGAAGTGACGTTTACTGGGACAAACACAGACCCGCTGCTCTACCAGCACGCGGAGCAGCTGCTGAGTCACCTGCGCAGGGTGCTGCCGGCGGGCACGCGCTTCTCGCTGCACACCAATGGACGGCTGGCGCTGCGCAAGATCGATCTTCTCAACCAGTTCGACCGCATCAGCCTATCCTTACCGTCCTTCCACCCGCCCACCTACCGGCGCATGATGGGTGTGAACGGGGTGCCCTACCTGGCACAAATCCTGCGCCAGGTGCGCGTTCCAGTCAAGCTTTCTTGCCTGGTGACGGATGAGAATGTTGAGGAGATCCCAGGCTACTTGAAGCGCTGCGTGGATCTAAGCATCCGCCGCGTGGTGTTGCGCCAGCCGGTTGAGGCGCACAAGCCGTGGGAAGAGCTTCTACCGCCACCCCACCCGGATTGGCAATTGTCCGGCAAGTATCGGGGGAATCAGATATACAGCGCTTTTGGCATCGAATTGACGTTATGGAATTTCGAGCAAACCCGCAGTACCTGCATCAATTTGTTTGCCAATGGTGAAATCAGCACAGAATACAGATTGATAACCTAGCCTAAATTTGTTCCTGATAATATGCGGATTTTTACAGCCAACAAATAACGAATGATTCTCGAAACAGCCAGCAGTATGATGAATATAAATGCACCAGATAAAACTGAATGGGCATTTTTAAGAACCTCCAATACTCGAATCCCCAAATGATATGACTCGGGTACCCACTCAATTATCTCAAGATTTTGCCACACCTTAACGCTGTTATAAATTCCTATGATGGTTGCCGGAATAATGGCGACCAGGTAATACCATGATAACGAACGTGCCCATCTTTCTATTTTCAATAGCTGAGCTTCTGAATGGTACATTGTCTAAACCTTCTCAGAATTAGAGACAATATCTGCTTGAAAATCTGACTGCATTTCATCTACATCGACCACAGCCCTGATATCCATCAGCAAGTAGATAATTTCTTCAATACCGCGCAAAACCACATAGGCAAAAAGTGCAAAAATCAAACTCTCGAAGATACCAACGATAAATGTAAAAATGTCAAAGCTGTAATTCCACCAATTAGGTTGAGATAAAATATCTGAAAAATAATTCCATGATTTCACACACGCATAGATAACGTATAAAACAATAAACAACTTTGCTATCCAGTTAGCTGCATCAGCAATCCGGAGCAATTTTTTATCATCGGGATAATCAATCTGGTTGGTCCGCATCTCATTCTCTCCACCAAATATTTTAATTTCAAATCTTATTCGTCCAACTCCGCCACAACACACCATCTAGCTGCACTGCCAGGGCGCCTGCGTTCAGCATCTCGTCAATGCTCTTTTGGGAATAAAGACCTCCAGAGGCAATTACGGGAATATTAGCCTGGACTAACGTTTGCACCAGCAACAATGACTGGGGGTAGAGTGCGGGTCCATAGAGGCGCCCCTTCAGAAAACCGCCGTTTTGCTCAGCTAAAGCGCCGCGCGGCGGAGAAATGCTGACCGCGGCTGTTCCAGCAGCAAGCGCAGCAGGGGCCAATTCCAGGGCGCGCTCGAAGGGGAGGCGAACGATAAACGGCAACTCACCTTGGGCCTCGGCGCAGATGGCGGCGAGGGAATCTGCAGCCACATCGGAGGGCACGCCTAGCTCAAGGGCGCTGATCCCTTCGAGATTTTCCAGGCGTTCCACCATTGCGCCCAGATCATCCTTTTGCTGAACGAGCAAGTGCAGGATCACAGGCAGCGGCGCGCGCGCCCAGCGTCCCGCATAGCGGCGGATCACAGCGTTCAACCCAGGGTTGGGGTAACCAGTATGGAGCAAGAAGCCGCCCACGAAGGGCATGTAGCGCGCGCCACGGGCAGGCGTGCGCGGCCCAAGACTAACCGGATTGGTGACAAAAGCGCCGAATTGTGTCAAATCCACCGGGCCGCGCGGCTCGGGCGCGAAGCCCAGGCTGCCCGCGGCGTTCATCAAGGGATGGGTGATGACAAGGTCAAACTTGGCCATGGTTCGGCTTCTGCGCCCAGAGGTGGTAATAAGGGACCTGCATACCTCCGGCACGCGCCATCTTCTCCTTCAGGCGGGCCGCCAAGGTGATGAAGCCAGAAATGAGGTCATCGATGCCCAAGCAGGGCACCTGGGCACGGAGGCGCCGCTCGAAGAAGTCCAGGGAATCGGGGCCGAGGAAATCAGAGAGGCCTGCTTCCCACTGCACCGGGGCGAATCCAGCCTGGAGACACATGGCGGAGAGAGTATCGGGGTGCAACTCCTGATAAGGCATGCCGCCGGTCAGTAGCGTCAGTGCCTTGAGGATGCGCCATTTCTCCGCCCAGACCAATTGAGGCGGTGAGGCGGCTGCATCGAGGGGGAATTCCTCTTCGATGAGCAACCAACCAGATGGATGTAGAACCTCAATAAAGCGGCGCAGTGCCTGCGCTGCCCGCCTGGACAGGGAATTGATGGCGCATAAGGTATAGTTGCAGACCACATAATCCACCGAGCTGGCGTCGATGCCTGCCAGCTCGCAGGCATCGGTGCAGAGGAAATCCACGAAGGAGGCACGACCAGCCAATGACTGCTGGAGATCAGCAATCAGCGCGGCAGAAACATCGGTGGCGATCAGACGCGCTTGAGGTTGGCCTGCCAGCAGATCCACCAGGCGGCGGGTGGTATCACCGCGCCCGCTGCCGACCTCCAAGATCGTCTTCCCGCTCAGGTTCTCTTTCGATAAATCCATTGCAACCTCATCAGGTTCTCACCAATCCAACTCGTGCAGGCTAAAAACAGGCCCATCCTCGCAGGCGAGCTTCCAGCCGCGGCGGGTGGGGACGGCGCAGGCGCCGCAACGCGCCAGACCAGCGCAGGGCATGGGCGTCCAGACCAGCGCCTGCGCCTGGCAGGGCAAACCTTCTCCATGCTGGAGGCCCAACAGCGCGCGCAGAGCCGGCAAGCGCTCAAGCGGCAGGTCCAGGGCGAGCAGATCTGCCCAGGGCAATGCCTCTGGCAAGGATGTCAGTGGGTGTATCTCCACCGCAGCCAGGAGCCGCGGGAGCAGAGCATCGCAGAAGAGCGCAACTTCGGCACCTGATTGCGTCGCCTGAGCGACCAGTGGCAGCAAGCGGGCGGGGGTGTCGCCCAGCGCGGCAAGCGCCAGCCGGCGTAAGTTACCTGGCAATAGAAAACCGCGGCCAAGCGGTCCGCGCAGCGCCAGCGCGGTGCCTGGCGCCCAGGTGGAGGGAATTGGAGGGGCTGCCCAGAATCCGTCAGCGCAAATCTCGGCCGGGAATAAAGTCTCTGCCAGGGAGGCCGAATCATCGCTGGGATCGTGAGCCAGTACGGCCTGCCCCGCCGCAGGCGCCATGCCTGCCGGGCAAGCGACATAAGCCTGCACCGCGCCGCCCAGCAGGCGAACCTCCATGACCCTTCCCGTGCCAGTTTGCATAGCTGCATGGTATCACAGGATTACGAGTATAATCAAGGTAGGAACTACGCACTTCGGGGAAATTTGGGGTGTGGCGGGCGGGCTATGCCCGCCCGCCACACCCCAAACCCCATGTTCAATTGCGTAAGTCCTACTAGGATCATTGGTAAGGAGGTGTTTCGATGAACATAGCGAGTTTTCTGCAAGTTGTGGCTGTGATAGCCTGGTTGATATTCTTCGGCTCGATCGTCCTGTTGGGAATGCGCCTCTCGCGCGGCAAGGATGCTAAGGGCATTACCACCATTGTATTGATCACCCTGGTCGTAGCGATCCTGCTCTCAGGTGTGGCGGCAGGCTTGATCTTCATCCCGCCTGAGCAGCGCGGTGTGGTCATCTCGGCGATCGCACCCAATGGGTATCGCGAGAACGCACTGACGCCGGGACTGCACTGGATCGTGCCAGCGCTGGAATACGTGGTCACCTACCCAATCTCACGCCAGACCTACACCATGTCGATTGCCTCATCGGAAGGGCAGATCACAGGCGATGACTCGGTGGCGGCGCGCACATCCGATGGGCAGGAGATCTACGTGGACGCATCAGTGATCTACGCCATCGATCCAACCCAGGTGGTGCAGGTGCACATCGAATGGCAGAGCCGCTATGCGGATGACCTGGTGCGCCCGCTGGCGCGCGGCATCATCCGGGACGCGGTCTCGCAATATGGTGTGGAGGAAGTGTACAGTACTCAGCGCAATGAATTGACCGATTCGATCAACAGTGCGATGGCGATCAAGCTGGAAGAGAACGGCCTAGTGCTGGTGGAATTCATCCTGCGCAACATCACCTTCTCCACGGAATACGCCGCCTCGGTGGAGCAAAAGCAGATCGCCGAGCAGCAGGCGCAGCAGGCAGTCTTCGTGGTCGAGCAGAAAAAACAGGAAGCCGAGCAGGTGCGCCAGACGGCGCAGGGTGCGGCGGACGCGGCGGTGATCGCAGCGGAGGGCGAGGCGGAAGCATTGATCATCAACGCCGAGGCGCAGGCAGAAGCGCGAGTGATCGAGGCCAATGCGGAGTCGGAGGCGCTGGGGCTGATTGCGGTAGCAATTGAGGATAACCCCGACCTGCTGCTCTACCAGTACATTAATCACCTCGCCCCAGGCATCCGCGTGATGCTGGTGCCTACTGATAACCCCTTCCTGCTTACCCTGCCCTCGCTGAACGACAGTGACGTGGTCTATCCGGATGCTTACTATCCGCTGCCGCAGGAAACTACTCCATCCACCACGCCTTAGTATTGATCTGATCATTGAAGATGCCACCAGGAGAATTATGAGCCGATCTGCTGTACCGCAAGATGAACACCGCATTCGCCTGACCTCACTGTCGAGTTGTGCTGGCTGAGCATCCAAGCTGAATGCGGGAACGCTGGCGCAGGTTCTGCGCCCACTTCAGAACATCTTCACCTCCAGCAATTACCCGAATCTTCTGGTAGGCCTGGGGGATCCGGATGACGCTGCTGTGTGGCAGCTAGACCAGGATCGCGCCCTGGTGGTGACGACCGACTTCTTCACCCCGGTGGTGGATGATGCCTACGATTACGGCGCTATCGCGGCGGCGAATGCGCTTTCAGACGTGTATGCGATGGGCGGGCAGCCTTTCCTGGCGCTGAACATTGCCGCCATGCCGCCCAACCTGCCTCCAGAAGTGATGAGCGAAATCCTGCGCGGCGGTGCGGAGGCGGCGCGGCAGGCCGGGGTTGTGATTGCAGGGGGACACACCATCCAGGACCAGGAGCCAAAGTATGGACTGGTGGTGCTGGGGCTCGTCCACCCGGCGCACATGATCACGAAGGGAGAGGCGCGTCCAGGGGAGGTACTGGTGCTGAGCAAACCGCTCGGCTTTGGCACGACCACCACGGCGATCAAGAGCAACCAGGTGGATGCTGCCGACGCTGAGGAAGTAATTACCTGGATGAAACGGTTGAATAAGACCGCCGCCGAGCTGGGAGTTGAAGCAGGCGTGCGGGGGGGCACCGACGTTACTGGCTTCAGCCTGCTGGGACATGCCGCCGAGATGGCAGAAGCCTCGCACGTGGGGTTGCGGCTGAATTTCTCGCACATCCCCTTCACCCGTGGAGCACGCCGCTATGCAGAAGATTTCATCTTCCCCGGCGGCGCATCGGACAACCGCCTGCACTTCAGCCCGCAGGTTCGCTTCGCAGAGGGGATTGACGAACCGTCGATGATGCTGCTCTTCGACCCACAAACCAGCGGCGGGCTGCTATTAAGCGTGCCACCTGAGCGCTTGGAAAACATGCTGCAGCACGCAGAGGAGCTTGAGCAGCCCTTGTGGGTGATCGGCGAAGTAGTGGAAGGAACAGGGATCGAGGTTTACTAGATGCTTTTTAATTCCCGCCGCTCTCCCGTTTACAGTCGGCACGGCATGGTTGCTACCTCGCAGCCACTGGCGGTTGCCGCCGGGTTAGAAATCTTACGTGAGGGAGGAAACGCAGCAGACGCGGCGGTAGCTACGGCGGCGGCGCTCAATGTCACCGAGCCGACCTCCACCGGCCTCGGAGGGGACTGCTTTGCGCTGCATTATGACGCCGCTACCCGCCAGGTCACAGCCTTGAACGGCTCCGGGCGGGCGCCTGCTGGGCTGACCTTGGAGCGCCTGCAGCGTGAAGGGTTGAGCAACGAGCTGCCCCCCTATCATCCTTATACCATCACCGTCCCCGGCGCGTGCGCTGGCTGGTGCGACCTGGTGGAACGCCACGGGCGGCTGGCACTGGGTAAAATCCTGGCCCCGGCGATACAGTTGGCAGAGGAGGGTTTCCCGGTTGCGCCGGTGACGGCCTTTTTCTGGGGACGCGGCGTAGAACGGCAGTTGCGCACAGCCCCCGGCGGTCAAGAGCTGACCATCGCCGGGCGCGCACCACGGGCAGGGGAAATCTTCCGCAACCCTGGACTGGCGCGCACATTGCGCAGGGTCGCTGAAGAGGGAAAAGCGACCTTCTACCAGGGTGAGATCGCGGCCAGCATCGCCGAGGTTGTGCAGAAAGCGGGTGGCTGCCTGGCTGCCGCTGACCTGGCGGCGCACTACTCCACCTGGGATACCCCCATCTCCACCACCTACCGCGGGCTGCGGGTGTGGGAATGCCCACCCAACGGGCAGGGACTGGCCGCGCTGCTGGCGCTGAACATCCTGGAGGGCTTTGCGCTTGACAAGCTAGCACCGTTTTCTGCCGAGCGCCTGCACTTGCTGATTGAAGCGATGCGCCTGGCATTTTCGGATACACGCTGGTACGTGTGCGACCCGGCCTTCAACCCTGCCCCGCTGGAAGAGCTTCTTTCCAAGGAATACGCTGCAGAACGGCGGCGACTAATCGACCCGCACCAGGCAACCCTCGATCAGCGCCGCGGCACACCGACCGCCAGTTCGGATACCGTCTACCTGTGCACAGTGGATGGGGAGGGGAACGCCTGCTCATTCATCAACAGCAATTACATGGGCTTCGGCACGGGCATCGTACCGGCAGGCTGGGGCTTCACGCTGCAGAATCGCGGCCACAACTTCAGCCTGGATGCCACGCACCCCAACGCTCTCGCCCCCGGCAAACGCCCCTACCACACGATCATCCCCGGCATGATCACGCGGGAGGATGGTAGGCAGGTGCAGCTTTACGGCCCATTCGGCGTGATGGGGGGGTTCATGCAGCCGCAGGGACATGCGCAGGTGGTGGTGGGGCTGGTGGATGACGCGCTGGAACCGCAAGCCGCTCTCGACCGGCCGCGCTTCTGCATTGATGATGGCAGCGCCGACGGCAGGGTGAGCCTGGAAGAAGGCATTTCTGCGGCGGTGTTGCAGCAACTGGAGCAGATGGGACACCCGGTACAGGCGGTCAGCGGGATGGCACGCGCGCTCTTCGGGCGCGGGCAAATCATCCGCCGCGAGCCTGAGACGGGGGTTCTATGCGCGGGCTCTGACCCGCGCGCAGATGGCTGTGCGATGGGCTGGTAGGTTGCCTAAGGGCAGCTTTGCGCAGACCGCTCCATATCCCCATTCCAGCCAGGATCAGGCCGATCAGGCAATAAAGATGGTTCCAGGTGAACGGTTAACCGTCCAGCGCTCAAAGGCGAATATGAGGGCGGCAATCTGCAGGTTTACAAAAACATTATTCCGCTTGAGCTACGTTATCTGATGCAGGCGGCTCTTCCTCGGCGGGCAGCTGAGGCTGCGCGGCTTCTGGCAACGGGCCGACCCCGATATCGACCCTGTCTTCCATGGTGATCTGGCCGCGCAGGAAAGCACCCTCTTCGGTCGAAAAGGCCGCCGTGAGCACATTGCCCCACACGCGCCCACTGGCGCGGATCTCCAGCCGCTCGGCAGTGATATCGCCGCGCACCATACCAGCGATGATAACCGTATTGGCGCGCAAGTGCTCGCAAGTCACTCGCCCCGTCTCACCCACCACTAACAGGCCGCGCAGGGCAATATCGCCCTCAAAGGTGCCTTCGATGCGCACCCCTCCGCTACCGCCCAGGTGGCCTTTCCAGGCAATGCCGGTGCTCAACACGGAGGTGATGCGCTCGGTCGTCGGCGCCGCAACTGTCGTTGGGGCAGGTATGGCTTCACTGCGTTTGCGAAACATGCTTACTCCTCGCCTCAATCACACGGGGGGATCGGGAAACCAAGAATATTGTACCCCGAATCCACATAAACCACCTCCCCGGTTACCCGCGAAGCCAGGTTCGAGCACAGGAAGAGGGCCGTCCCGCCGATGTCCTCGATGGTGATATTCTGCTGTAAAGGAGCCAGGCGGTGAAAGTGGCGATACATATCCTTAAACCCCGACACACCGGCAGCCGCCAGGGTGCGGATAGGGCCGGCTGAGATAGCGTTCACCCGCACGCCGCGCGGCCCAAGATCATAAGCCAGGTAGCGCACCGAGGCCTCCAGCGCGGCCTTCGCCACACCCATTACGTTGTAATTGGGAGCCACTTTTTCTGCGCCGTAGTATGTGAGGGTCAGAAGAGCGCCTCCAGGTCGCAGCAGCGGCTGAAAGGCTTTCGCCAGGGCGGTGAAAGAATAGACGCTGATATCCATCGCCAGGTGGAAGCCTGCCCGACTGGTGTTGTAATAGGGGCCTTCCAATTCTTCAGCGTTGGCGAAGCCAATCGAATGCACCAGGATGTCGATCTGCCCAAAAGCCTGGGCGGCTTTCTCTGCTATGCGTGAGATATCCTCATCTTGCGAGACATCGCACGCCTCGATAAACGTGCTGCCAAGCGATTGCGCCAGCGGGCGCACGCGCCGCTCGAGAACCTCACCAGCATAACTGAACCCCAGGGTGGCGCCTTGCTCGTGGAACGCTTTGGCAATGCCCCAGGCAATGGAGCGCTCATTGGCAACGCCAAAGATCAACGCGGTCTTTCCATTCATTAAACTCATCACATCCTCCTGATTAACAATAAGAACTTGCAAACTCACTCACAAGAAAGAACCGTCTCCCTCACCTGGAGCGGCGTAGCATCTGCTGCAAGGATCCTCTCTGCCAGGCTGTGCATCTGTGGCAGGTGTTCAGCCAGATAGGCGCGGACAACGCCCTTCTTGCGCTCTGCTTTCGCGGCATCTTGCAGCAGCAGCCAGGCAGTCAGCAAATAGGCCGCCATGTCCACAAGGTCAATGGCAAAGAAATCAATAATCTCGCGCTCCTTTTCCTTGAGCGCATCGGTTGCGCGTAAGAAGAGAGTGTTGGCTTCCACCAGCTTCTGGTGAAGGTCAGCTAGGTCAGGCGGGCAGTCCTGCGAGGACAAGGTCTCCAGCAGCGGGTCGAGGGCATGCCCAAGCAGTTTTCCTGTTGCAGCCACCACCTGCATCTGGCTGGCGCCCTCATAAATGCTGGTGACGCGGATATCGCGGTAGTGGCGCTCGATATTGAACTCGCGCATATAGCCCACGCCGCCATGGATCTGCATGGCCAGGTAGCAGACCCGGTTGCCCATCTCGGTGGCGAAGTACTTGCTCAGCGGGGTGAGGGTTTCTGCCATGTTAGCAGCCTGCTTCTGGCGCTGGCGGAGCTCTGCATCAGGCGCAGCGGCATCGGCCAGCAAGCGATCATATGATTTCATGCGGTCGACCCACAATCCCGTCTCAAAAAGCAGTGCCCGGGCTGCCTCGATCTCAGTGCGCATGGAGACCAACATGCGCGAGACTGCCGGCAATTTGCAAATAGGTTGTTTGAACTGCACCCGCTGGCTGGCGTAGCGCTGGGCTTCGCGATATGCCGCTTCAGCAATCCCCACCGCCTGGGCGCTCACCGCCAGGCGGGCACCGTTCATCATCGCCATTGCATAACGCATCAGCCCATAGCGCCGCTTACCGACCAGCGTGGCAGGGGTATTGCTGTACTGCACCTCACAGGTTGGCGAGGCATGCAAGCCCATCTTGTTCTCAATGCGACGGATGCGCACGCTGTCATCACGTTCCAACACAAAAAGCGACAGGCCGCGGGCGTCGCTGGAGCCTTCCTCGCTGCGCGCCAGGACCATGTGCACTGCGGCGTTGCCGTTGGTGATAAAGCGCTTGACGCCATTGATGTGCCACTGCCCGGTAGCATCATCGAAGGTGGCGCGCGTCTGCACGGCACCCAGGTCGGAACCAGCATCCGGCTCGGTGAGAACCATTGCCCCGCTGACCTCGCCGCGCGAAAAACGGGGCAGGAAGCGTTCTTTGGTTTCTTCATCGGCAAATTCCTCGATCACAGAAGCGATCTCTTGCAAGCCAAAGATGGTCATCAGCCCGGCCTCTGCCCGCGAAACAAGCTCCACCATGATCTGGTAGATCGATTCCGGCAGGTTCAGTCCGCCGTGCTCCCAGGGCAGCATGGCGCCGTTCAAGCCAGACTGCTGCAAGGCGCGCAGCGCCGCCTGGGTGGGGAGGGCGTATTCAACCTGGCCATCATGGAACTGCGCTCCCTGCTCATCGGCTTCGGCTGCCAGGGGGGCGATCACCTGGGCGCAAATCTCGCCCAGCACTTCCAGCATCAGGTGGTAATTGTGCATCGCATCGCGGTAGCTGCGCGGGGCAGTGGGATATTGGCTATTGTAGCGATATCCCTTTTCCTTGATCTCAACCACCTCGCTCAAATCCAGGTGGTCCAAGCGAAATTGAAGATCTTGATTATCGAGAAAGAAATTATCGACCATGATCGCTATTCCTTATTTAGCCTTCTCTCGCAAGGCCTGGATCAGAAGTGGGAGCACTTCCTCCAGATCACCCACGATCTTGTAATGCGCCACCTGAAAGATGGGAGCGTTGGGATCGGTGTTGATGGCAATGATCTTATTGGATTGATCCATCCCCGCGCGGTGCTGGATCGCGCCAGAGATGCCCGCGGCAACATACAAGCGCGGGCGCACGGTGACACCCGTCTGTCCAACCTGGTGCTCGCGCGAGATCAAGCCGGCATCCACGGCGGCGCGCGAGGCGCCTACTTCGCCTCCCAGCAGGTTCGCCAGGTCCTGGATTAGAGAGAATTCTTCCTGGCTGCCGACCCCACCGCCGCCGGCAACAATGACAGAAGCATCTTTGAGATGAACGGTAGCTGTGCGCACCTGGCGGCTGAGCACCTGCAAGGCGAGATCCGATTCGCTGAACTGCGGGGTAATCACTTCCACCTCGCCCTGGCGCTGTGGATCCAGTTGCGGGCGGTGCATCACACCCTCGCGCACCGTGGCCATTTGCGGGCGCGTTTTGGGGTTGACGATGGTGGCAATCACGTTGCCGCCAAAGGCAGGGCGGATTTGATAGAGCAAATCGCGGTAGGTTTTGTTCTCCTTGCGCAGCAGGTAATCGCCAATCTGCAGGTCGGTGCAGTCGGCAGTCAACCCTGCCTGCACCGCGCTGGCAATGCGCGGAGCCAGGTCCCGCCCAAGCGGGGTGGCGCCGACCAGGAAAATGTAGGGGCGGTACTTGCGAATCAGATCCACCGCCACGTGGGCATACGGCAGCGTGCGGTAAAGGGCCAGCTCAGGGTGATCAGCCAGCAGGACGCGCTGTGCGCCATAGTGGATCACGGTTTGCGCCAACTCACCTACCTCATACCCGCAGAGCAGTGCCCACAGGCGGCCGTTCAATGTGTTGGCCAGTTCGCTGCCTTTTCCCAGCAGCTCCAGGCTGACATCGGCCAATTGCCCATCAATCTGCTCGATAAAAACCCACACATCCCGATTTTCTTCGCTCATGATCTTCTCTTCAGCCATGATCTCACCCCACGATGTACTCGCGCACCAGCTCTTCGATCAACGCCCGGATGCCCTCTGGGGTGGGAAGAACCTCTTTGCTCTCGGTTGTTTCGAGGACAACATAATTGACCTTGTGCACCTGAGTAGGCGATCCACCCAGCCCAAGCAGGCGCTCATCCACATCCAGGTCGGCGGCGCCCCAGACGGTGATCGCCAGGCCATGCTCAGCCAGGTAAGCCTGCAGCGCCTCCGCCGATTCAAACTCAGGCCAGACCTCGAACAGTGTGGGGATCTCGGCAGGTGTTGCAGCCAGTTTATATGCAATGATGCGGCGCACAGATGGGGGGCGCGGCTGGTTGGCGGCGCCTACCACAGTGAGCAGGCAGGGCAGCGAACATTTGACAATCTCCGTGCCCAACTCGAAAGCACGCTGCACGGTGATCTGGCCTTGCTCCAGGCTGAGGATGGACTCGGCGTAGGTGATCTGCGGCACGCCCAATTTTTCTGCCACCTGCGGCCCCACCTGGGCTGTGTCGCCATCAATTGCTTGCCGTCCGCAAAATATCAAGTCGTAGCCGCCAACTTTATCGATGGCGCATTTCAGCGTATAGGAGGTAGCCTGGGTATCTGCCCCGGCAAACTTGCGGTCGCTGATCAGGATCACCCGGTCGGCACCGCGGTAGAGGGATTGGCGCAGCACATCGGCAGCCTGCAAGGGTCCCATCGTCAGCACGGTTACAGTGCCACCATGCTGTTCTTTGACCTGCAGGGCCATCTCCAGCGCGTGCAGGTCTTCGGGGTTAAAAATTGCCGGCAACGCGCTGCGGTTCATTGTGCCATCCGCGGTGATCACATCCCCGCTGATGGCGCGCGTATCGGGCACCTGTTTCACCAGCACAATCGAGCGATAAGGCATAATTCCTCCAAAGCAACTTACCTGAATTTGGGATAATAGAAAATGGTCCTTTTTAGGTTGCTTAGACAGCAATACCGCCCAAACAACCTCGTCCACCTTATCCCAAAAACAATTGATCACAGGTCAGTGAATTCATCTTTCAGGTTTCTGACCAGGAAACGCCAGGGCATGCTCTTCCAAGGCTCCGGCACATTATATAAACCCACACGCGGGCCAATCGTCACGCTGGAATCAGAAATTGGGGAAGCAGATTCCACAAAAATTGGCGCATCTGGAGCACACAGATCAATGCCGTTATCAGCCCCATTGATCGCCAGAGCCTGGCAAATCTTAGCCGGACCGTTGGTCCAGCTCGCGGGGTGTTGCCCGCCGCGTCTTGTGGCTACCACAACACTCCCTTCTACGAGATGAATCCCGCGCAGTAATACTGCTGCCGGGAAGCCTTCTGCCTCGGTGACAAAATTGAACATCCAATGCATGCCATAGGTAAAATAAACGTAAGCATGCCCCGGTGGGCCGTACATCACTGCAGTACGCGGCGTGCGCCCTGCCCGGGCATGGCAACCCAGGTCGGTTTCACCGATGTACGCCTCTGTTTCCGTGATCACCCCAGCGATACGCTGCCCGTCTTCCATGCGCACAAAGCGCATGCCAAGCAGTTCACGCGCCACATCCAGCGTTGGGCAGGCGAAGAACTGGCGTCGAAGGCGTTTGAGAGCAAACATGGCACCAATTGTAACACCACCGCCGAGCAACTTCACGCTCGCTACTTGGTATAATCGCACTATGGAACTGACCTCCCTGACCCTACACACCGCCACCGACCTGGTGCGCACGCGCCGGGTCTCTCCCCTGGAGCTGACGCGCGCATTCCTGGAACGCATTGAACAACTGGAACCGCGCCTGAACTGCTTCATCACCCGCACTCCCGAACTGGCATTGCAACAAGCCCGCCAGGCCGAGGCAGAGATAGGC
>JAFGBV010000097.1 GCA_016932955.1 Anaerolineales bacterium
CCGTTCAGCAACGTTTGCAGCACAAAGAAGGTGTACTCCTCAACCGGCACGTACCACAGGCGCAGCCCGGTCACCAGGGCTGGGTTGTACCACCACACCCCCGTTGCCACCAGGTAATTGTCCCAAGGCGTGGTATAGACCAGAGCAATGCCGACGTGCAGGAGGATCAATTGGTAAGGCAGCAAGTCTGGGCGCGGCCCGCGCTTGAAGAGCCAACGCCAGACGTCTTGTGGAACCCAGAGCACCAGAGCCAACAGGGGCGGTGCAATAAATGTCAGCAGGACACCCAAATAGGTCATAGGCTGCGCGTCTGCCACCAGGCGCGCCCAACCAAGACCAGCTTATGTAGCTTAGTGGCGCTGGCCCGCCGCCCAAAAACATCGTAGTGCCGGCGGCGGATGATAGTCAGGATCGAGCGATAGACTTCCAACCCGCTCATTACCCCCCACTTACCGGCCGCCAACATTGGCACACCATGGCGGGCAGTTTCGTAATAGCTCTCTGTGCGCCGGATTTCAAACTCCAGCAGATCAATAAATTGCGGTGTCAGGCAATGAGCGGCAATATCAGCCTCGCGGACGCCAAAGCGGACCAGATCTTCTTGCGGGATATACACCCGCCCGAGGCTCCAGTCGTAGGCAATATCGCGCCAAAAATTGCTGAGCTGCATGGCAATTGAGAGGGCGTCGGAATAGGGCAGTACCTGGGCAAAGTTGTATCCCGGTCGAACGCCCATGATGTAGGTCATCGCCCGCCCAACAGTCATAGCTGAACCTTCCATGTAATGCAGCAAGTCGGCAAAGGTCTGGAAGCGCGTGATCGTCAGGTCTTCCTTCATTGCCCGGAAGTAAGGTGCCATCACATCGGCAGGGATGCGGTTTTCGTGAGCAGTATTCAGGTAGGCCCGCATTACCGGGTGCGGACTGTTCTCGCTTTCAAAGGCCTGCCAGTACATGCGTTCCCAATCTTCAACCGCGGCCAGCGGCGAGGCAAAACCATCATGTGAAACATCCACCCGATCGTCGCCCACGCGCAAGAAGGCATACAGCGCTTCGACATGGTGGCGCTTGCTTTTGGGCAAGAAATCGCTGGCAAATGAATAATTCTTGCTGGCACTGTGCATCACCTGGCGACAGATCTGGTAATCTTCGGGTGCGGCAATACTGTGGTGCATTGGATCGTCAGCGTTTAAACTGCGATAGAGATGCTTTTCTTCCATTCGCCAAGGATCCTTTCTGTGACCAGTTTGGCTGACAAATGTACCATCGGCATGCCAATGCCAGGGTAGGTGCCTTGTCCAACGAAATAAAGGCCATCAACGTCGGGCGCCTTATTGTGCGGGCGGAAGTAAGAAGATTGGAAAAAGCCCTGCGCCAGCGAGCCGAAGGCTGTACCATAGACGGCGTTGTAGTCGCTTAAGAAATCACCGGGGTAGTATGCGCGCTCCCAGACAATGTGGCGGCGTAGATCGGGATCCACCAATTTTTCAAGCTGGCTCAAAAGCTGTGTGCGCACGAGGGGAGCAGCCTCTTTCCAGTTTACATTCCCACTCAGGTTGGGCATAGGGGCCAGGATGTAGAGCAGGGTGTGACCAGCCGGGGCCAGGCTGGGGTCAGTTACAGTAGGGGCGTTCATGTGGAAAGATGGGTCAGCTGGGAGGGTCTTGGTTTTGAAGATGGCATCCAGGTTGGCGCGGTAGTCCTTGGAGAAGTACAAGGCCTGGTGGCGCAAGTGGGCATAGGTCTTATCCAGGCCGAGGTAGAGCAGGTAGCCGGAGCAGGCGTATTCCATGCGCTCCAAGCGGCTGTTTGGGTAGCGACGGCGCTGGGCAGCCGGGATCAGCTTCTGGTAGGTATAGGGCAAGTCGGCGTTGGAAATGACCAAGTCAGCGAACAGCTTCTCACCGTCAGCCAGACGCACGCCTACGGCCCGCCCGGAGCGGATGAGAATTTCTTCGACGGGGGCGTTCGTGCGGAGGGTGGCACCCAGTTCGCCAGCCAGGGAAGCCATATCTTCGATGATGGTGTAGATGCCACCCTTGGGATACCACATCCCCAGGGCCAGGTCGGCATAAGTGATGAGACTGTACATGGCCAGGGCGTCAAAGGGAGATAGGCCGAGGAACATGGAATGGAAGGAAAAGGCTTTGGTCAGTTTATCGTTGCCGTTGAAGAAGTTTGCAACCTGGCGGTAGAGGTTCTCGTGCGCGCCGGTAGATAGCAGGCGGTACAGGGCAATGGGGTTGGCCAGGTCGGTGATGTGATCGAAGTTGCGATCCACGAAGGCCATGCCCAGCTCAAACTTCTTGGCGCCTTCACCGATAAAGCGGAACAGGCGCTCAGCCGAGCCGGAGGCAACCTGTTCGACTTCCTTAGCCAGGCGACCCATATTGTTGTATAGATCGAGGTGGGTATTATCGTGATAGTAGATGCGATAATTCGGATCCAGCTGGGTGAACTGGATGCGCTGGTCGAGGTGGTAACCGACGGCCCGGTAGGTGTCCTCGAAGGTATCCTTCATTACCAGGATGGTGGGGCCGGTATCGACCCGAAAGCCAGCCTCTTGGATGATATTGCTGCGCCCGCCCAGACGGGACTGCTTCTCCAGAACGGTGATCTCAAAACCCTGATGGGCCAGGCGCATGGCTGCTGCCAGACCGCCCATGCCCGAACCGATAATAATGACTTTTGGCATAGGTCAATCTATCTCTTATCCTGATTATTCAGATGTTATATACTATCACAAATATTACTCCAGCACAGCAAATGAATCAGTCGAACGCAAGGATTTTCAGCGTTGCACATGTGCTGGATTAGCTGAAACAGGTCAAAGATGAGCGCGAACACCGCTAGATACGTAAGCGTTAGGTATCTTCTTCATACAGCTCAGCCTGGCAAAGCTGTATAATGAACAGAAAGTGTATAGGATAGCCGATTGGGTAGAACTGCACAATGGATATCTGATCGAAGCACTGGATTTGAAGCTGAAGCGTAAACTTCTATTACATCACAGTACCCATCGGCGGGTGTTGATTGATAGAATCACTGGCGATGATTTGAAAGTCGTTGTCAGTGAGTACCTGGCTGTCTTGATGCAAACGACCGTCGAAAAAAACAAAGAAAAAGAGATCGTTGTGGCACCGAAGTTACTGCAGGGCATGGATCGGCAAATCCTTCCCGAGATAAATATTCAGCAAAAAGCGGCAGAAGAACCGCCCTACCGGGTTATCATCCACAACGATGATGTCACGCCGATGGATTTTGTGGTGCACATCTTGTTGACGGTTTTCCTGCTGGCAGGACCCAGGGCGGTGCAGGTGATGTACACTGCGCATTATCACGGCTCCGCCTACGTCTGCACCCTGCCGAAGGGTGAAGCGCAAAACCGCGTTGCGCGAGCGCATATGTCTGCCAGGCTGGCAGGATATCCCCTGGAGTTTACGCTGGAGCCGGAGTAAGAGGCAGAAAATCGCACGCCGCAAGAAGTCCGGGGTACAATTATTAGGTTTGGTTCATTTTGATTCGCGGGGCAGGTTCCAATACCACCACTAGGACTTGATATGAAACAGTCAATTATCCATATTGCATTGGTTGTCCGCGACTACGACGAAGCCATCGAGTTCTTTTGCAATAAACTCCATTTTGCACTCATCGAAGACACTTATCAACCCGAACAGGATAAACGGTGGGTTGTTATAGCCCCTCCTGGCTCAAGCGGCACCACCCTCCTGTTGGCCCGAGCGTCAACACATGAACAAGAGGCCTTCATTGGCAGGCAAACTGGAGGCCGCGTTTTCTTGTTCCTAAGCACGGATGATTTTTGGCGTGATTATAACAACATGCTCTCCGTTGGAATAAAATTCATTAGAATTCCGAAAACCTCCTCCTATGGAACTGTAGCTGTTTTCGAGGATTTGTATGGGAATCTGTGGGATCTAGTCGGCCCAAATAGCCAGGAGACTACTTGAACACGCCAATGCTACTTCTCACCAAGCGATAGGATTACATTATTTACCGCGGAGGAAAAGTATGAATCCCAACTTCGATATCATCGATGTGAACCCATCCAACCTCAAGCAGAGAGGTTTTTTCTGTTATATGAGCAAGCCCAAGACACCCGGCTACCTGCAAAAGCGAGACTGGCTTGAAAAGCGCTTTGCCGAAGGGCTGAAATTGAAGATCCTCCACGAGCACGGCGGGCGAGACACAGCTTTTATCGAATACATTCCTGGCGAATACGCATGGCGGGCTATGCATGCGCCTGGTTACATTTTCATTCACTGCCTGTGGGTAGTCGGGAAAGGTAAAGGAAAGGGCTATGGCAAGCAGCTTTTACAAGCCTGCCTGGATGATGCCCACGCCCAGGGGAAACAGGGAGTAGCCATCGTAACCACAGATGCTACCTGGTTGCCAAAGAAAAAGTTCTTTTTAGCTAATGGTTTCGTGGAAGTCGATCAGGCCCCGCCCTGCTTCCAGATGCTGGTTTACCGTTTTGACGATTCGCCTGCGCCTTCTTTTCCCCGCGATTGGGAAAGCCGCCTGGCAGCTTTTGGCCCCGGCCTGACCGTGGTGCGAACCCCGCAATGCCCGTATATCGAGAATGCCGTCGTGAGCACATTGAAATTAGCCGCCGAGAAGGGAATCCCTGCCCGGCAGGTCGAGTTGACAACCGCCCGGGAGGTGCAGACCACCGCTCCGTGCGCCTACGGCGTCTTCGGGATTGTTCTGGATGGGAAGCTATTGTCATATATCTATCTGGCAAGGGATGATTTTGGAAAGCGGCTGATGGCACTCCGCGACGAGACTTAACAGAGTGGCGTTTATTGCCTATGCCGAGTGCAGATCATCCACCAGGAGCAGTGGAAAGAAGTTCCTGGCCTTGCGCTGGATATAGCACAGTGTTTTCTACTTCATTCCTACCAGCATCCCCATTGTTCCGGTCATGAAAGGCAGTTTCAAAGCAGGCGGGATGAATAGCGCGTGGCGGGTTTCGATAAATTCTACCTGGTCGATACCCCAACTGCGTATCGCTTGAAGTAAATCACCTTTCTTGCCGTACATTTGCTCAATTAAGAATAAATCTTGAAAGACAAACCTGCCACCCTTCTTGACCACACGCAACGCCTCCTGGAGCAGCAGACGCTTATCTATGGTACCTGACACCTCGTGAAAGACCAGATTGCTGACCACAGCATCAAAAGACTCATCCAAAAAGGGCAGATTGGAAGCACTGGCCTTCTGAAATGTAACCCGCTGGTCAACCCCTTCAATCTGGGCATTACGCACACAAACGGTGGGTGAGTAATCCCAGCCTTTTCCCCAATGGTCAATCCCCGTGAAAGACGCTTTTGGGTATTTCTTTGCCATTTCGATGGTCAGGGCTCCACTGCCACAGCCAATGTCCAGGAGCTGCCCGAATCCGCCCCACTCCAGGTGCTCCAGTACCAGGGTGCGAATCTTTTCTTGAATGTTTTTCCCTCCAGGGGCGAATAGGTAACGCGCATAGGCAAAGTACGCGGCCACCATCAGAAACAATCCGGACAAAACTCCCAGGACGGGAAGCAAAACAGCAAGTCCCAGCAGTATTAAGCCAAGGATAGCAGGTATGTAAACAAATTTGGTGGAAACCCAGTTACCGTAATCAGGTGTTTCATATTGCGACTTTTTCATCCATTATTTCCTTTCTCTTTTACATCCCGTGTGTGGGCTGTAATTATTTGACCAATGCAATGACAATACAATGGGTGCCGTTGACACGCCCATGCAATGTCCCATTTTCCGTGGTCAGGTACAGCTTTTCCAATTCGGGCGGCTCATAGTGAGCCACCATCTCGAATCCCCGCCCTGACAGGAAAGACTCGATTTCCCCATCCTCCAGCCCGAAAGTCCAGCCTTCGCCAGTTTTGGAGATTCTCTCAAAAATTCCCTGTTCTCCATAATAACGGTTCTCCTGACGCAACACCGAGGCGTAAATATAGTCAAAAACCACACGGCTTCCAGGAGCGGAGTGGTTGTGTATAAATTTCAACGTGCTATCTACTGCCGGGGCGGTAAGGTACATGGTGACGCCCTCCCAGAGAAATAGATTTTTCTGATTTGGTTGGTAACCGGCTTTCATAAGTACATCAAAAATGTCTTCATGATCAAAATCAATGGGAGCGAAGATCAGTTCTTTGGGCAGCGCAATCCTTTTTCTACTCATGACCTCGATCTTGGCTTGTTGCGTGGTGGCAACATCCAATTCGATGATCTTCGTCCCCCGGTTGCGATCAGCAAAACGCAGGGCACGCGTGTCAAAACCAGCACCCAGCAGGACGATCTGGGGAAAGCGCGACTCCAGGGCATCCAGGAAGGCCGCATCCATCACCTTCGTCCGAGCAAGAACGTACTCATAGATACCAGGGGGAAACATCACATGCTTGAGGAGTTTTCGCAATGGAGCAACGTTGAGCACGAACCTAGCAAGGGGCGGAAACAGAAGCTCTGCCATGTGATCTGGCCCCTGAAAGCGAGGATCTCTTTCGCGAGTGGCGCAACCGCGCGAAAAACAAGTATATGCTGCTGTCTGCGAGGATTTGGTTTTGATTCGCCGGTTTGTCATCGACTATTCTTTCATAACAGGTTTTATGCAAATCACGAGGGTCTGGCCGATATCTCCATAACCAGTTGGATCAACTGCCCTAGAAAGAGCTGATCCAGCGCCTCTGATGTTTCGGACAAGTTGAGAATGACCTTGAATTGTTCGCGGTAACGCAGCCAAAAATGGATCGGCCCGATGACCAGAGTGAGAATAACAACGGGCGAAAAGCGGTTATCGATGATGCCTTGATCTTGCAGCCGCTGGACTTCTTGAAATAAGCCAGCGGTTAAATAAGCTTCTTTCTCCGCCAGTTCGGTCTGTCCCTCTAAGTAAGCCCACAATGAGATCCGCTGATAGGTCGAATCTTGCCTCCAAAAATCAAAGGACGCGGTCAGAGTCTGTTGCATCATCTCTTGTGGTGATGTGGCTGATTCCCTGACCCGGACAAGGTGCCGGGTATATTGCTCAGCCAGATTTTCCAACACCTGCCGGTAGAGATTCTTCTTGCTCTGGAAATGGTGGAGGATCAGCCCATCTGAAATGCCACAGCGCCGCGATATATCCGCCAGGGATGTGCCAGAAAAGCCCTTGGCGGCGAATAGAGCCTGTGCGGCTAGTAGAACCCGCTGTTTGGTGTCATCACCGTCTCTTGGTTTTCTCAAGGATGCCTCCTTTTATATTTACTTAATACTAACTAAATATAAGGGTTTTGTCAAGGGTTTCGTAGAGATAGATTCAGGTGATGATCAATCCGTTTACCTTTGACTTTCTTGATGATTAAACCCTACCCACAGCCACCATCCCTGATCGTAGGGCCGGGCCCGGTGGCGGATCTCGTAGATGATCATGTAGGCGAACAAGCCTGCCATGATGATCACCGTCACGATCAGCATCTCATCCACCTTGCTAAAGACCGTGCCATTGATTGCCAGGCCCACGCTGCCGCCGACATTGTGGGCGATTGCCACGAGAATAATGTTCTCGGTCCACAAGTACAAGAATAAATCCACCAGAAAGGCAGCAAATAGACCGGCCTGCATCCATGGCTTCAAACCGCCTGGAAAATAGTAGAAGCCTGCCAGGTGGAACAGGGCAAACAGCAGCGCCGGGATAACCAGCCCCGCCGCCAGACCAAAATTCTTGCGCAACACCGGCAGCATCAGGATAGCAAACAGCGGGTAATATGAAATGTGAAACAGCATCGTTGAGACGAAATGCACGGCAAACTCACTCAGCAGGATGCCGCGACTGGCAATCTCGGTTATAGCGTACATCTGGCTGAGATAAATGTAAACGGCAATGATTGCCAGACCGGCCAGCCAATTTTTGCCGCGCGGCCAAAACGAAAATTCCAGCTTCCATTTGCGCGCCAGCCACAGCGGTAGCCCGATGCTGAAGATCGGGAACATCACTAACCCCATGATCATCCCTGCAATCGGCTCCATGCTCTCGATTGTGCCATTGCGCTCGCCATGAAGCATCAACGCATTTGCCAATGCAAACAATGCCACAAACACGACATAGATACCCAGCGTGATCGTCAGTTGCAAACGATTTTTAGACATGGCTTTTCTCCTTCAAAACAGCAATATCCATCCAATCTTCCATCACCCGCCAGCCTTGCAGGCGCGAGCGCTGCAACATCTGGCGCAATTCATTGCTGGTGTACGATGAGCGGATCGAAGCCCAGTAGTGCTTACGGAAATCCGCTGGGATGCTCAGCGCGATCAGCCATGCAAACAAGCGCTCACACCGCTTGAGCAGACGCTTGGAATCGCGCACCAGGCAGCCGCCGCCCGGCTTGAGTACGCGGGCGATCTCGCTAAACACGCGCCTCGGCTCATCCCAATGGTGTAGCGACCCTGACGAAACAACGAAATCAAACTCGCCGACCTCGAACGGCATATTCTTGGCATCACCCACCCGCCAGGTGATGAATGCGCTCACGCCTCTGGCAACAGCGTTCTCAGCAGCCAGGCTGAGCATTGCATCTGATAAGTCCAGCCCGATCACCTGGCCTTTTTCACGCAGCAAGTTGGCAATCTCAACCGCCACGAAGCCCGTCCCTGTACCCACATCCAGCACTTTGCCGCCGTGAGGCAGCATGGTGGCCACATCCTGCGCCAATCGGCGATACTCGGCCTGTACCAGCCCCTTGCCCATCACCTCGTTGAAGCGCCGTGCATCGGCAAGTTGTCCAATAACTTCTGTTTCAGGAATGCGTTGCATATTGTGCTCCTTTATTTCATATAGAATATATAATGTTGTATATTGGCCCCAAAAGATGGGGTGGTTTCTATTAGGAAACGCACCCCAACCAACCGGGGAAATTAGCAGCAGTTACCCATACGCGCCTGCCTCGATCTGCGCCAACACTTCTTGCGTCCAGGCTAACTCGGCCTGGGTGTGCATCAGCGAGTGGCGAAAGATGGCGGCGGCCTGAAGTGGCACTTCGGGTTCGGCAGCGGTTTGCTTCTGGTGTTCAGCAATGTGCTGCAACGCGCCCTGCAAAGCGGCAGCGCGCTGGCTGAGATACGCGCGCACTTCGCTGATGGGCAGCGCTCCGAGGAAGAAAATAGCAATATCCAGGCTGAAATACTGCCGTTCGACGTTACGCCACGTTTCCCGCAGCAGGCGCAGAAACTCATCTCGCCCAGCGTCAGTGATCTGGTAGATGTTGCGCGACGGACGGCTGCCGGGCTGCTCGACGCCGATGTTTTCGAGGAAGCCTTGGCTGGTTAATTTGTCCAAGGCAAAGTAAATCGAGCCGAATGCAATGGAAGTCCAGTCTTCCATGTGTGTTTCGATGATCTGTTTGATCTCGTAGCCGTAGAGGGGCCGTTCACGCAGCAAACCGAGTAATACCAATCGGGTGGTCATTGTGTTCTCCAAACCGTATAATCTTTAATATTCTATCTTGAATATTCTCAATTGTCAAGGGCAATATCAAAAGAAAAACTGTGCGTCCTAACAGTTCGATGTAAAATTGATGAACTGCAACGATGCAGCAAAGAGGTATCGCATAATTAATCGTTGGCGACTTCAGGGAAGAACATAAAATACGATGAGCAACAAGAAAAAGCAGTATTACGTCGTAGTCAATGGGCGCAAGCCCGGAATTTACTCAAAATGGTTTGGCATTGGCGAGGCATCCGAACAGGTTAAAGGGTTCGCTGAAGCAATATACAAAGGCTTTTATACTCGCAATGAAGCAATCAATTGGCTAAAGGAATTTCCAATAGAAACACTAATGACACTTGCTCCCAATCTTGTTAAGTATGTTAATTCGAACAAAGTCGAAACCCCCGCACTTATTGAAGGTCCAGCATCAGTAGCCCAAAGTGGAAAAACAAATCATGATGATTTGAGTCTCGAAAAAAAATTAATATATACGGATGGCGGCGCCCTTACAAATCCTGGCGCAGGTGGTTATGGGGTTGTTCTGAAACATAAAGGACATAGAAAGGAGCTGTCGGGGGGTTTTCGTCTGACAACCAATAACCGTATGGAAATTTTGGCTTGTATCGAAGGTTTACGAGCATTGAAGCATAAATCTGATGTTGTAATTTTTAGTGACTCGCAGTATGTGGTCAATAGCATGTCACAAGGCTGGGCTAAACGCTGGAAAGCAAAGGGTTGGATGAGAAATAGCAAAGATAAAGCCAAAAACCCCGACCTTTGGGAACAATTGCTAGAGTTATGTTCCTATCACAACGTGGAGTTCCGATGGATAAAAGGTCATAACAATACAGCAGAAAATGAGCGCTGCGACCAATTAGCAACGGATGCGGCAAGAAATAAAGATTTGCCCACTGATGTGATTTACGAACTAGCTAAATCTAATAGATAAGCACCTTCATTTTCAGCCAGCGAGTCTTAAGGCACTGGTGTTACCCCACATTGCGTACTGCGAACAGACAGGCATGCTTGCTGCCTAATCAGAGTGTGCACATTAATTCCCTTCCTTTGGTTCTGTTTAGACAGCGTTACGGAGTATAGAAGATGCGTAAACTCAATCTTTTAATGCCTCATCGATAGCCTGCAATTCTTGGGAAGTAAAATCCAGGTGCTCCAGGGCGGCGAGGTTAGTTTTGAGCTGCTCGACGCTGCTGGCGCCGATCAGGGCGGAGGTGACCTGGGGAAGGCGTAGCACCCAGGCAATGGCCATTTGCGCCAGTGCCTGCCCGCGCTGACGAGCAATCTCGTTCAAGCGATGCACCTTGGGCAAATTCTGCTCGACATCAGCGGCGGTCAGCCAGACGCGCTCGGTTTTGGAGGCGCGAGCGCCAGCCGGCACGCCATGCAGGTAGCGATCGGTGAGCTGCCCTTGGGCAAGCGGTGAAAAAACGATACAGCCGATACCCTCTTCTTGCAAGACAGCGGTCAGACCATCTTCAATCCAACGGTTGAACATGTTATACACCGGCTGGTGGATCAGGCAGGGTGTACCTAACTGGCGCAG
>JAFGBV010000098.1 GCA_016932955.1 Anaerolineales bacterium
CCCATGAAGTCGATCGCGGGGCGTTCGGAATAGTAGGGGATGATGCCAGCAGTGACGACGGCAACGGTGGCTTCTGGCGTGGTGATATCCCTTACCACTTCGCTGATGCGCACGTAACGCTCAGAGCCGGAGACGAAGAGGGGCTGTTCTTTGAGCAGCAGCCAGAACTTGAGTGAAGAGGTATCGAGCAGGGCGTTGAAGTTCACCAGCGAGACAATGGCAAAGGCGATCAGGATCAGGTGGGAGAGGATTGTGAGCAGGCGGGGTGAGAAGGGGAAGCGGGGGCCTTTGTGTGCGGGTTGCTTGGGGCTGGTATCCTCCTGGACGGGGGCTGAGTAGGTATCTACGAGCAGGCTGCGCACGGTATCCAGGGCCAGGGTGAAGAGGGCAAAGAAGAGAGGCAGGGTGGTGGAGATGAAGCGGTTGGCGCCCCCCTTTGATTCCCAGGCATCTCCCCCTACATAGATGCTGTACGCGCACATCGCAGTGAATACCCATGCCAGGAAAAGCGTCTGCTTCTCTCGCCGGATGAGGACGAAGGCAAAGGGGATCAGGAACAGGGCGATGTTGAAGTTCCAGGCGAACTTGAAAAAGACGTACACGCCGCGCTGGAGCATCAGCAGCAGGGGCGCGCCGGTGACCTTCAGGTAATAGGTATTGGGCAGCAGCTCACCATAGTAAGCCAGGCGGAAGAGTGTCTGACCGCCGAGGAAAAGCACAAGCATTCCCGCGCCCCAAGCCATGTGACGGCGGCGGTTGTGCGCATCCGCCATGAAGAGAAATGCAAAGATGGCCAGGAATATCACCACCATGTCCATGCGCAGCAAGGTGCTTGCTCCGAGGATCACGTACAGCCACGGTGAGAAAGCCCCACCCTTCATCATCCTTAAACCGCGCCACACCGCCACGTTGGTGATCAGCAGGCACAGGCTCACCTCCATACCCAGCAGGCTCCAGGTGGTGAACATGGAGTAAAAAGCGGTGATGAAGATTGCCACCAGGGCAGCAAGGGTGGAGGAGGTAAGTTCCTCGACGATTTTCTTAAGGAAGTAAAGACTGCTCATGAAAAAGATACCGCCGCTGATTTGGATCGCCAGGCTGATCTTGCTAATGGGGATTGGCAGCAGGTGAAAGATCGCCATGTAGAGCACCCAGAGCAGGTTGGTGTAGCCTTCTACGCGCTCGCCGGGATTCCAGACAAGGCCATTGCCATTTGCGAGGTTGCGCGCATAGCGCATCGAGATCATGGCATCATCGAAGAGAACGAAGTAGCGCTCGCCGTTGACCACGAAGCTGCTCTGGTAGATGTACACTGCGGCGTAAACGCTGTATGCCAGCAGGATCAGCGCAAAGATAAGAGTTGGCCATCGGATTAGTTTTAGCATGGTGGATCCTTGCAGGGAATATAGGGCTGGCTCTGGCTGACAGGGGATTATACGACGAACCTGCCCGGGGTCAAGGTTGGATGAGAGTGAGATTATCAAAGAAGATATCGGTGCCTGCTATACCGCTGGTGCCTGCTACCAGGCCTACATCACCCACTTTTAATTCCTCATCCATGGTTTCCAATAGTAACAGGTTGTTCACGTATAGGCGCAGTGTGTTGCCTATGCAATCCGCACGGATCAGGTTGGTTTCGATTCCTGTGTGGATGGCTTGGCTGAATTGAAGCCCGTCGCTACCAAGGTATTCAACAGAGAAGTTATCGCGCTTCAGGATGGCGTATTCACCCTGGCTGGTGATCACAAAGGCATAATAGCGGTAGGTGGTGTGATCCAGCCGGCACATCAGGCCGTAGAGATTGGCTTCGGGGCCATCCAGACGGGCAGCTTCTACTTCAATGCGGATATCATTGAAATCTTCACCATAGTTTACCCAATAGGTGTTCTGTTCTACGGGAATGTACATACGGTAGCCGGATTCGTAATAACCGAGGAAACCATCGCTTTCGGAGTAATTTTCCCAACCGCTGGATGGGTCGCTGAAATCATCGTATTGCAGGATGATGGGAGTGGCGGTGGGCAGGGGAGTATTGGTGGGCGGGATGGATGTAGAAGAGGGGGTTGCGGAGGGGGGGAGGGGAGGCTTTGGCGTTTGGGTGTTGGCGGCAGTAGGTGAGGAGGTGGGAATAGATGTGTTTAAAGCGGCGACGGCGGGTGTGATCGGTGTGGGTGTCCCATGGTCAACGCTGGAGCAACCTTGCAATGCCAGGATGAGGGTGATGAAGATGATGGTGAAGTGAATCGATTTCAAGGTGAAACCTCCTGAGGGGCGAGCAGATCTATGAAGTGCTAGCCAATGCTAGACATCAGACGACAAAGCAGACATACCACCAGAGGGGCAAACCAATGGGCTACTCAGGCCGCCTGGCGGTTTTTTCTGCTCCGGCTGAGGTAGTAGGTTGCTACAGCGACCCCGGTGACGGCGCCGAGCACCATCAGCGCCCACGAGCCCCAGTAATCCAGCGCGCCGCTGTACTTGCCGGGATGGCTCGCTGCCAGGGAGCGTTCCTTCAGTTGCGCGGCAAAGATTGCCGCTGCCTGCGGATCGTCGATACCGTTCATCGTCGCCACCATCGGCGCCAGGCGCAAGCCGCGTGTCCGCTTCCATATCTGGATCGTTAGCTTATCCCCCTCGACCAGGAAGGTGACATCCTTAACGTGGGTCGGTCCGCTGAAGGGTTGGACGATCTTCGCCACCATGGCGTCCATCCGCCCAGCCATTGGGTCAGGTGGAGGCGCGTCAGAGGCAGGCTCTTTGGGCTTGAACATGTCGCTCAGGTCCATGGTGAAATAATCGCCGTCCAAGGCAAAGAACATTGCCTTTTCGGGATCTTTCGTCTCGTGCAGGGTAAGGGTTGTGGCACTCATCTGGGCTTTTCTCCTTGTGTAGATGATTAAGTTTACCGCAGAGGCGATGTTTTAGGGAGAAGTTGTGCATTTTTGCCTGTGGTACAATAGCCGCCATGATCACACCCCCGCCAGCCATAATCTTCGACTTTGGTGGTGTTCTGTTGGATTGGAACCCGCGCTACCTTTATCGCAAGCTCTTTCCCGGAGACGAGGAAGGAATGGAATCTTTCCTTGCTGAGGTTGGTTTCACCGAATGGAACCACCTGCAGGATGCTGGTAGGCCTTTTTCCGAGGCCGTTGTTGAACTTTGTACCCGCTATCCCCATTACTGCAGCCTGATCTCCGCCTATGATCAGCGCTATCCCGAATCTCTCAACGGCCCGATCCAGGGAACAGTGGATATCCTGCGCCGGCTGCAGCACCTCGGGCATCCCCTGTATGCGTTGAGCAACTGGCCCGCCGAGAAGTTTGCCCTTGTGCGTCCGCGTTACCCCTTTCTGGACTGGTTCGACGGTATTGTCATCTCGGGGGAGGTTGGGATTGCCAAACCCGACGCGCGTATCTTTCTCATTCTGCTGGAGCGGGTAGGCCGCCCTGCCACAGAATGCTTGTTCATCGATGATTCTCCAATCAACGTCGCGGTTGCCCAATCAATCGGCTTCCAGACGATTCATTTTTGCGACCCCGCCCAACTGGAAGCGGAACTCAACCTGCGCAGCCTGTTGCCCGCGGCGCAGGCTGGCTGAAGCCGGGCGGAAAGAGTTTGCTATGGATACGCATTCTATCCCCTTGCGCATAGGCATCGATATCGGCGGCACCTTCACCGATTTCGTTGTTTTCTCCCCGGCTGAAGGCAAGATACGCACCTTCAAGGTGCTCTCCACCCCTGATGACCCCTCGCGGGCGGTGCTGGATGGGCTGACCCAGGTGTTGGGCAACATGCCAGCCGTCATCATCCACGGCTCCACCGTTGCCACCAACGCGCTTCTCGA
>JAFGBV010000099.1 GCA_016932955.1 Anaerolineales bacterium
ATAACCTTTTCCGTGCCTTGGGGTGCTTCGCCTTACCCCCTTCTGCAGCCAAAGGCCTTGTCCTTTTTGCTATATTGAGAACTGCTGCCTTCAGTGCAGCCCAGCAGGCGGTTTCCATAACCTCACCCCCTGTATCTCACCCCAATAGGCTGCAATGGCAGCCTGCATCTCAGCAAGGTCTGCCCAGAAGGTGCTGATCTGTGATGCATGTGCGGCAACCACCTCTTGCCATGACGCTAACCCCTCCTCGGCGACGGGATAATCTACTTCCTGCCATCCCTCACTGCGCATCTGCTCCAGCATGACACCCTGCTTCAGCACGTAGGGATAATCTGCATAGTAGAGCAAGGGGCGCCCGGTGCGCTCAGCAGCCGTGCGGGTCAAACGGTGATCCACATGCCCTCCCAACGCAAGCGGGCAAACCAGAGTTGCCTCTTCTGGGAGCCGCTCCATGAGTTCACCCGCCAGGCGTACTGCCAAAGGCATTTCATCAATATGGAGCGCGCCCATGATGGATTCGTCCGATGTGTAAAGGTGTTCTCCATTGGTTTCACTCCGGCGGTAGATGCAGTCGGCAATCGATAAGTGCAGGTAATCCGCTCCCATCCGTTTGCAAGAGAGAATATCCTCCTCCCGTCGCTGCTCAGTGGCTATTGGGCCGGTTTCCCAGCGGTTGTGCAGCATTTCCGCAAAGGCTGAATACGGCCCCGGCGGCTGCTCTCCTGCGCACACCGTCCACACCGCGACATGTGCACCTCCCTGAGCCTGTTCCCAGACCAGGCCTCCGCACGAGAGAGCAATATCATCAAAATGCGGTGACAAATAGATCCAGCCCATGGCGAGATTCTACCTCTGAATCACTAACTTGCCCATTTCCCCACCTAGTGTTATCATCTAATCGTTTAGGGAACCTGGCATGGCAGCTGACACTGAAGGCCGTACTCGGCTACGTCACTTTCTTCTCTTGATCATCCTGGCAACTTTACCGTGTTACTGTGCAGGCATCTTGGCCGCGTTGCTTGCTCCCAACGCGAATCGGCCTCCCACCAGCACGTTTACGCCAACCTTACCCCCAACCTCAACCGCCACTTCCACGCTCTACCCTACCTATACGCCGTTGCCAACCTATACACAATACCCCTCTGCAACGCCAACAGATACCCCTACCATTACCCTCACCCCCACATCCACAGAGACGCCAACCCAGACGCCAACTCTCACGGAAACCCCTACAGAAACGTTTACCCCCTCACCCACGTTGACCTTCACCCCGTTGCCCTCTGACACTATAACCCCCATTCCCACCACCAGCGTGCCTCCACCAAGCGAAACTGCGCCTCTTCCCACACTTACCGATACACCGCTTGTCTCTCCAACCTCAGAGAACGCGCCTTAGAATAGAATTGGAACAATGACAGACACCTTACCATTCCTCAAGCAATTGATCTCTGCCTCAGGTTTATCAGGTCACGAAGCGCCTATCCGCTCCTTGATTGAAGAAGCCTGGAAGCCCCTCACAGATGAATTGAGCGTCAGCCGTTTAGGCAGCCTGCATGGCTTGCGCCGCGGCAGCGGCCTGCAGCCGCGCCCGAGCATCTTGATTGCTACCCACATGGATGCCATTGGCCTGATGGTTACTGGCATGGTCGACGGCTTCCTGCGCGTGACCAGCGTCGGAGGCATTGATGTGCGTATCCTCCCCGGGCAGCCCGTTATTGTGCACGGCCGCCAGGATTTGCCCGCTATGATCGTCCAGTTGCCCGACCAGCTTTTGCCACACCACGTACAAAATGGCGCCACCTCGCTTGAGTATTTGATAGTCGATACCGGCTTGCTACCAGAGCGCCTGCGGCGCCTGGTGCGCGTGGGTGACCCGGTTTCTTTTGCACAAGAGCCTTTCGAGGCGGCTGCTGATACACTGGTGGGTCATACCCTCGATAACCGCGCCTCGATTGCTGCACTCACCCTCTGCCTGGACGAGTTACAAAACCGTACCCATGCCTGGGATGTGTGGGCGGTAGCTACCGTCCAGGAAGAAGTGACCCTGGGTGGTGCAATGACCTCTACATTCCAGCTCCACCCCAGCGTGGGGGTTGCCATTGACGTGACTTTCGCCAGCAGCCCCGGTAGTCCTAGCCACCGCACATATCCGCTGGGTAAAGGCCCCACCCTGGCAATGGGCCCCAATATGCACCCTGCTTTGCTCAAAGCCTTACAGGATACGGCTGACCGCTTTGAGATACCCTACTCGCTGGAGATTACCCCCCGCCATTCAGGCACTGATGTCTTTGCCATGCAAGTGACCGCTGAGGGCATCCCCTGCATGGTTGTGGGAATCCCCTTGCGTTATATGCATACACCGGTAGAGATGGTTTCTTTGAAAGACATCAAACGCACAGGTCGCTTGTTGGCAGAGTTTATCGCAGGCTTGGATGCCGACTTTGTCAATCAACTGACCTGGGATGATTGAAGAAGATAAATGGAGTAGAGGATGGCAAAAACATCCAAACAGAAAGAATATCAGCCCCCTCGCATTGGGCCTGCCCAGATTCGCCTGTTAGAGCGTTTGTGTAAAGCAAATGCTGTTTCGGGGGATGAGGGGGAAATCAGAAAGATTGTTCGAGAACAAGTTCAGGCAATTGCCGACGAGATCATTGTCGATGCTCTAGGCAATATGCTTGTTACCCGTCGCGGGAAAGAGAAACAGCCCCTGCGGGTGATGCTCGCAGCTCACATGGATGAGGTCGGGCTTATGATCACCCATGATGAGGGCGATGGCATCTATCGTTTTGAGATCGTGGGCGGTCTTAGCCCCTCTATCCTGGCGGGTAAGCCTGTCTGGGTGGGCAAAGACCATACCCCCGGCGTGATCGGCTTCAAGCCCATCCATCTCACCGATGCCGATGAGCGCAAGCGTCCGATCGCGCTTGATACGCTGCGCATCGATGTCGGCCCGGCAGCCAATGTGATTAAAGTGGGCGATCGCGCCGTCTTTGCCACACCCTTTGTTCGCTTAGGCCCCAGCCTGTGCGGCAAGGCAATGGATAATCGCCTGGGTGTTGCCACCCTCATTGAGCTGCTCAAGAATGCCCCTAATAACATCGACTTGCTGGCAGCCTTCACTGTCCAGGAAGAGATTGGTTTGCGTGGGGCGCGGGTGGCGGCCTACGCTTTTGACCCGCAATTAGCGATTGTGCTGGATTCTACGCCTGCCCGTGATCTTCCTGCCTGGGATGACTCGGAAAACAGCGCTTATAATACCCGTCTGGGAGCAGGCCCGGCGATTTATGTCGCAGATGCCGGCACACTTTCAGACCCTCGCCTGATCCGCCACATGGTGAACACTGCCGAGGCATTGGGTATTCCTTATCAGATCCGCCAGCCCGGCAGTGGTGGCACAGATGCCGGGGCTATCCACAAGCAGCGATCTGGCATCCCCAGCATCTCCGTCTCGGTGCCTGGGCGTTACCATCATACCCCGGCAGCCATCATCCGCCTCTCAGATTGGAAAAATGAGCTGGCTTTGATCCATGCCGCCCTCACTCGCCTGAACCCGCTGGTACTCTCGGGCGAGCGTGCATAACGAATATAGGAGCTCTTTCATGAAACCATTGATCCAGAAGCTAGTGGAAACATTTGGCCCATCCGGATATGAATCACCCATCCGTGAAGTGATCCGCGCCGAAGTAGCGGCACATGCGGATGAAATTCAGGTTGATCCCCTTGGCAATCTGATTGTCCGCAAAGGCAAGCAAGGCGGGCGTAAGATCATGCTGGCTGCCCACATGGATGAAATTGGCGTGATGGTTACCCACATCGACGAGAATGGCTTTGTACGCTTCACCGGCATTGGTGGTGTATCCACACGTACCTGTTATAGTGGGCGCGTGCGCTTCCTCAATGGCGCCCAGGGCGTGATCGGCGTGGATCGCCTGGACGACCTCACCCGTCTGCCCTCCATGGATCAGTTGTTTATCGATCTTGGTCACACTAGCCAGAAGGACTGTCCCGTGCACACCGGCGATATCGCCGTCTTTGAACGCCCCTTCGCCGATCTTGGAGATCGGCTGGTTTCCAAAGCCATGGATGATCGCGTTGGTGTAGCTACGCTGATTGAGGTGTTACGCCAGTTACCTGAAACCCCCCATCAGTTTTTCTTCGTTTTTAGCGTGCAGGAAGAGGTTGGCGTGCGCGGTGCTACCACAGCAGCATTTTCCCTGGACCCCGACCTGGGCTTGGCGGTCGATGTTACCGCCACAGGCGATACGCCCAAAGCGCGCAAGATGGATGTCAGCCTTGGTAAAGGCCCAGCCATCAAAGTGCGTGATGCCGGCATGTTGGCTGATCCGCGCGTGGTGGATTGGATGGCGCGCACTGCTGAGAAGGCCCGCATTCCCTATCAGTTGGAAGTGCTGGAAGGCGGCTCAACCGATGCTCGCGCCATTCAGCTAACTCGCGCTGGGGTGCCGGCAGGCTGCCTCTCGATCCCTTGCCGTTACATCCATTCTCCTTCTGAAATGGTTGATTATAAAGATGTGCAGAACGCGGTTGGATTACTGCTCGAACTGCTCAAGCAACCCCTTGAAACCTGAGAATAGCGTCCATCCCAGGCTCTCCATTCTTGGAGCTATCTTAATCCTGCTCCTCCTTCTGCTGCCGTCGGTCGGCTGCCAGGCACAACCTACGCTGCAGCAAACGCCGCTCCCCACCCCGGGCACGGCTGTTTCCCCGTCCGGTTTAGCTACCCCCGATGACACCAGCTCTCCGCAAAATGTCTCTACCCCACCAGACTCTTCCAGCGGGCTGACGCTGCGCATCTGGTTGCCGCCTTATTTCAACCCCCAGGCCGGTACCCCTGCCGCAGACCTGATCCAGAACCATCTCCAGGCCTTCCTGGCCCAGAATCCAGATATTCGCCTGGATGTGCGCGTGAAGGCGCTGGACGGCCCCGGCGGTTTACTAGACTCCCTGGCATCAGCCAGCGCGGCTGCTCCCTTAGCCTTACCCGACCTGATTGCCTTGTCGCGCCCGTTGTTGGAATCTGCCGCCCTGAAAGGCTTGCTCTACCCTTATGATGCCGCACAACTTGGCGCGCTGGATGATGCGGATTGGTATCCTTATATCCGCGAGCTTGCCTATCTGCAAGATAGCTTCTTTGGCCTGCCGTTCGCCGGAGATGCCCTGATGTTGGCTTATCGTCCTGCTTTGCTGGAAACACCTCCAGCAGATTGGGAGGCTGTGATCGCTCTGGGCTTACCTCTGGCTTTCCCCGCAGCCGACCCGACTGCTTTCTATACCCTGGCCTTATATCAAGCCGCCGGCGGCGCCATTCAGGATAATCAGGGCCGCCCAGCCTTAGATCAAACCACCCTCGCCCAGGTTCTGACCTTTTACCAGCAAGCGGGGCAGTCAGGCGTGATGCCCTACTGGCTCACCCAGTATGAGACCGATGACCAGGCATGGACGGCCTTTGCCGAAAGCCAGTCTCCGATGACCGTTGCCTGGTTTTCCCGTTATGCCAGCCAATCTTCAGAATTGCCCATCATTGCCGCCGCCGCGCCTTTGCCCACCCCTGAGGGCAGACCGTTTACCCTTGCTTCGGGCTGGGTATGGGCTATTGCCACTCCTGACCCAGCGCGGCGTGCAGTGAGCGCACGGCTGGCGACCTTCCTGGTTGAAGAGCGCTTCCTGGCAGAGTGGACACTGGCTGCCGGATACCTGCCTCCCGCAACCAACATGCTTGCGAACTGGCCCGATCCATCCCTTCGCAGCCTCGCAGATCAGTTGGGCGCATCTGCCCACCTCTCCCCTCCAGCAGAGATCCTCTCTAGCCTAGGCCCCGTGGTTGAAGAAGCAATCATCCAGGTGCTCAAACAGCAGCTTGACCCGCAAATTGCTGCTCAGCAGGCCCTTGCCAGGCTCTTGCAGCCCTGAAAGAATGAGATAGCCCTAATCCAAAACCGCTTGACGTACCGTAGATGGAATGATATGATGGTTTTACAAGGAGGTGGTAGCTTACAAGAACCTCGTTTTGTAAGCTGTTCTTGGAGCATAAACCATGTCTAGTAATCAATATCTCGATGAATTTCCTGGCGCTGAGGGGGAAATTGATCAGCCTGCTGTTGCGCAACAGGCCAGTCAGAGAACAACCAGGGAAAACCGACTTTGGATTATCTGGGAGGGTATCACGCATGCTGGCTTAGGCGAGACAGTCATTCGCGCCGGCACTCATCTGCTCTCTATTATCTTGGTGCTCCTGGTTGTGTGGGGTTTGCGCGCCTTTTATGCCCATCTTCAAAATCAGGATGGCGAGCCTGTGCGGGGTGCTGTTTTGGCTGCTCCTCTCCCTACCCAAACGCCCACCCCCCTTCCGCCAGATTTGCCAGATTACCCGCAGTTTGTGCTGACCTTTGTGGATGGTATTCCTCGTCTGGCTTTGGTGCATACGACCATCCCAACCCGCCCGCGTACCGAAGTGATCACCTATACCGTCCAGTCGGGCGATACCATCTTTGGCATTGCCGAGATGTTTGGCATATTGCCAGAGACGATCCTGTGGGGCAATTATTACACCCTTGCTGACGATCCGCACAACCTGAGCCCTGGGCAGGAGTTGTATATCTTGCCGATGAATGGCACCTATCATCGTTGGTCTGCTGGTGAGGGATTGAATGGCGTCGCCGCAGGCTACGATGTCACCCCCGAAGTGATTATTAATTGGCCCGGGAATAATCTGGATTCAGCTACCCTGGGCAATTGGTCAACCCCCAACATTGAACCGGGCACTATGCTGGTTGTGCCTGGGGGCTCGCGCGACTTCATTACCTGGAGCGCCCCTCGTATCACCCGCGATAACCCCGGCGTAGCGCGCATCCTGGGTCCAGGGCACTGTGGCACTATTGTCGATGGCGCAGTCGGCATTGGCGCTTTTATCTGGCCTACCAACAGCCATTGGATTTCTGGCTATGATTATTCCCCTGCCACCAACCACCGCGCCATTGATATTGGCGGCTCACTTGGCGATGCAATATACGCATCCGACAATGGTGTGATTGTTTATGCCGGATGGAATGACTGGGGTTATGGTAATGTTATTGTGGTTGACCATGGCAATGGCTGGCAGACCCTCTATGCTCACCTGTCATATGTAGGTGTCGGCTGTGGTCAAAGTGTTTACCAGGGGGACGTGATCGGCGCCTTGGGCAGTACGGGCAATTCTTCAGGCCCCCACCTGCACTTTGAAATGATGCACGACGTTTACGGCAAGGTCAACCCCCACGATTTCCTGCCATAACCTAAACAGGTCAACAAAAACAGCGGCCTCACGGTCGCTGTTTTTGTTGTAACCGCCTTCTTATAGCCTCGCTCCCAGCAGCGGTACCAGCATCTCGTCTGGCGATAACCCCCCATGCCGCCCAATGAGAGGGTTTTCCTTATCCGCCCACCAAATGTAGGCTGCTTCGCGCCCGGTAGCGATGAGATCGCCCAATCGCTCGCTGAGCCTCGGGTGAGGTTCCCCCGGCCCAAACAGGCCGTTCTGTACAGCAGTCGCTGGGTCCAGGAAGGCAAACTGCCCAGGCCAGGTGCGCTCCATATACTCACGCACTGCACCAGTCTCGCCGGGGCGAGTAAAGAAGTAGATCAGCCGGTTCTCCCCCGTGGGCATTATGTGCAGGTGGCGTGCAAGCTCCGGGTGGTTCCTCATCTCATAATGAGCATTTTTGGGCGTTGTTATCTGCCCATGATCTGCTGTCAGTAGCACCAGTGTATCGCGCCCTGCTGCCGCTGAGAGTCGCCTTAGGAAAGATTCCGCAAACGCTCGGCTGAAGGCAGAAAATTCGCTGATTGTACGCTCGTCATCCGGTGCATAAAAGTGCGAAAAGTGATCCACCTCCCCCCAATATACCCAGATAAATTGGCGCTCATAGCGGGTGCTCTCAACCAGGTGGCGCAGGTTCACCCACAGGTCGGTGGGGGTGCTGAAGGCATGTGCTTCTACATCTTTGAAGAACATTTGCGATAGCCCCGAGCGCAAGATGCTGGAATGTTGCAGGGCATAGGTTTTCACCCCATACCCTTTCAGATGTGAGCCCATTGTGGGGAAAGGCAGATATGTTTCAGGGTCAAACCCGGCCTTTTGTAGGCTTGCCACATCCCCGCGGAAGTTGATTGGCGCATGGGTGATCATATTAGCGACAACCCCATACTCTTTCAGCCATAGCTCGTACCCCACGATGCCGTGCTCGGCGGCGCTGCGCCCGCTCCACAGGCTGGTTAGCGCTGCTGAGGTAGTTGATGGAGTGATCGATGTGAGTGGTGTAAGCAGGCCCCGTTCGCTCATCTCCTGCCATACCGGTGCCGTACCATCCTGCATCCAGCGTCGCAGGCGTTCCAGTGAAAGCGCATCCACCAGTATTAGGATCACCCGCCGAAATGTCTCGCCTAGCAGCGCAGTGACCGCCGGATCGAGCGCCATTGTACCGATCTCTGGCGCACCCAGCATGCGGCAGATGCTGCCGGGGATGTTCAGGATAGACAGGCCATCATAGTTGGGATAGACAAATGTCTCCCCTAAATCCAACCCTGGCAGGCGGTGTTGGCGTATTTTGGGCAACAGGTCAGTGGTTATGTCAGGCATTTGATCTCCAAAGGATAGAGGGCTTTGATATAATGACGCATTGACCGGAGGTATTGATTGAAGCACCATCATCCATCCCGGCGCACAGGCATTTATCTTACCGCGTTTTGGCGGATTGTTCTAGTCCTCCTGCTTGTGCTGCCCCTGACAGCCTGTGAAGGCACGCCGACCAGCACGCTACAGGCCTCAGGAACCCCAGCGCACACGCGTACTGCTGCCCCGCAGCCTGCACGCACTCGCACTCCCTCCGGTGTATCGACCGCCGCCGTTACCACTCCCCCGGCGCGTCTAACAACCGTCCCCCCTATTCTACCGCAAGTGTCTCCCGCAGATCTGCGTGGCCTTATTGTTCAATTTTGGCATCCCTGGGGCGGGGAGGCCGGGCGTGCCTTGAACAGCATTATTGCCGATTTTAACCGCAACAATGCCTGGGGCATCACCGCACAGGTGACAACCTTCGAAGGTCTAGGTGCTCTGCAAGATGCGGTCAGCACTGCGCTTTACAATGCTGATCTGCCAGATCTCCTTGCTGGCTATACCTCGCAGGCAATGCATTGGGATGTTGGTGGCTCCACCCTGGTTGACTTGCAGTCTTACACCATTGACCCAGAGTGGGGCCTGGCAAAATCGGAAATTCAGGAATTCTACCCCGTCTTCTGGGACGCGGATATGGTGACCCTCCCCGGCGAACAGGTTGGCTATGTAAAGCGCCTTGGGATTCCCCTCCACCGTTCTGCATACGTGATTGGCTACAACACCACCTGGGCAAAAGAATTGGGCTATGCAAACCCGCCCTCCAATCCCGCTTCCTTGTCTGCACAAGCCTGCGCAGCGGCGCGTGCCGCTGCCTCGGCTGAAGGTGCACAACAAGATAGCCCAGGCGGTTGGGCGCTGACCACACAGCCGCAATCTTTCCTGGGCTGGGTGGCTGCGTTTGGGGGCCAGGTGGCGCGCCCGGATGGGAATGGCTATCAATTCGATACGCCCGAATCGGCACAGGCGCTGGAATTCCTCAAAAATCTGCAAGACAATGGCTGTGCCTGGCAGGTGACGGAGGATGGAGCGGCACTGCCAGACCCACAGCATCGGTTGCTTTTTTATCCAGCCAGCCTGGCAGATCTAACCGCTTACCTGCAAGCGCTGGAACAGGCTGGTGTCGAAGATCAATGGACGGTGATTCCCTTTCCATCGCCGAACGCCGCCCCAGTGATCATCACCAGCGGCCCCTCGTTGTTTATCTCTCATTCCACCCCCGAAGAACAACTGGCAGCCTGGGCGTTGCTCAAATGGGTAATCTCCCCTGCCAATCAGGCGCGCTGGGTGCAATCTGGCGGTTACCTGCCCACGCGCACCACCACCATCGATTACCTGGGAGCATTGGCACAGGCAGACACCCCCTGGGCTGTTGCGCTAGAGCTGCTCCCCCTGGCGCAACCAGAGCCTGTTTATGCCTCATGGGAGGTAACGCGCTGGTTGCTTCAAGATGCCCTGCAATCCTTTTATCTCCCTACCCTCACCTCTGAAAAAATCCCGTCTTTCCTTGCTGACTTGAATACCCTGGCTGCCGAAGTGCACAACCAGGTTCGCTAAACAATAACACCTCGTTGATCGATCCCTAGTCAAGTCAAATGATAATGTTACCGAAGGGGCATGGTTCTGTCAAAAGAAAATGTTACCGAGGGAGTCAGCTCCTTTCATGG
>JAFGBV010000100.1 GCA_016932955.1 Anaerolineales bacterium
GGTCCGCCAGGATCGCCTCTTCTTCCAGCAGCGCTTCCCAGGGCGGGAGGGCATTCTCATCGCGCGGATGGGTGCGCTGCCAGAAAGTGATCACCTTCTCCACCTCCTGGTCGCTGATCATCACCCCCTGAGAGCGCAGCGGGGCCGGCGCTTCTGGCGGCTGGAACAGCATGTCGCCGTGACCCAGCAGCGCTTCTGCACCCCCGCTGTCCAGGATCACCCGCGAATCCACCGATGAGGCCACCGCAAAGGATAATCGGGCTGGAAAGTTAGCCTTGATCAGCCCGGTGATGATATCCGTGCTCGGGCGCTGGGTCGCCACCACCAGGTGAATGCCCGTCGCTCGCGCCATCTGCGCCAGGCGGATCAGGTTGTGCTCGGTCTGGTCGGGGGCTGTCATCATCAGATCCGCCAGCTCGTCGATCATCACCACGATGCGCGGCAGCACCTCCGCCCCCTTATGGCGGCGGGCTTTGCGGTTGTAGGCGTCCAGGTGGCGGGCATTCATCACCTCCAGCAGCTTGTAGCGCCGATCCATCTCCACCACCACCCAGCGCAACACGCCCAGGATGCGCTGGATATCGGTCTCCACCTTGCCGTACAGGTGAGGCAGCCCGTTGAAGCGCACCAACTCCACCATCTTGGGGTCGATCATCACCAGGCGCAGATCCTCCGGCGGATTATTGAATACCAGGCAGGTGGTCAGCGCAGCAATACACACCGACTTGCCAGAGCCAGTGGTGCCGGCAATCAGCAGGTGGGGCATGCTCATCAGATCCGCCACCACCGGCAACCCCGACACATCCCGCCCCAATGCAATCGCCAGCGGGGAATTGATCTTGTAGAACGCCTCCGACTCGAGGATCGGGCGTAGGCGCACCACCGTTGTGCGCAGATTGGGCACCTCGATCCCGATGTAAGATTGCCCCGGCACCGGCGCTTCGATGCGCAGGCGCTCGGCTGCCAGCGCTAGCGCCAAGTCGCGGCGCAGCGAGGCGATTTGCGAAACACGCACCTTTTGCTTGGCCTCGTCTTCGCTCCCGTTCTTGAGGAAGCCCGGCTCCACCGCAAATTGGGTCACCGTCGGCCCAATGCGGAAGCCGATCACCTTGGCCGGAACACCAAAATCGGCCAGTGTCTTCTCGATCAGCCCGGCAGTCTGGTTGATGTTGCGCTCGTCAGGCCGCGAGCTGGCCTCGTACACCAGCAATTCCAGCGGCGGCAGGCGCTCATCGCGCGGCTGCGGCGGGGCCGCCCTCTCATCCTCGCGCGAGACCTGGAACTTCTTGCGAAATTCCGCTGGCAGCAAGGCGCGGCGCTTCTTGGCATCCCCCACCGCCAGCGCAGCCTGCTCGCCCGCCGGTGCCATGCTGATCACCGGCTCAGAAGCCAGCGCCACAGCATCGATGTGGGGCTGCGCCCAGCGCTGGAATTTCCGTCGTAGCGGCCCTGCTAATCCCAACCCGTATACCAGCCCGCCTAGCATCGCCACCCCCAGGATCGCCGCTTGCACCAACCAGCCGAGTATGCCGAAACGCTGGAACAGAATACCCAAAATCTCCACCAGGCCCCACCCCACCAGTCCGCCGTCCAGGCTGGCTTCAGCGCGCGTCACCGAGCTGCCGCCCAGCAGAGAAAGAAATGCCAATCCCGCAAACGCGCTCAGCTCCAGCGCAATGACCCTGCCCCAGCGCACCTGAGGAATAGCGCTTTGTGCCGGCTCGCTCAGCGAGTGAGCCCGGTTAGCGCGCTGGCGCAGCACCACCAGCCCCGCCAGTCCGCTGCCTACCACCACCAGGATGCCCCCCCAGCCGAACATCAGCCTCACAAAGCCGCCCCAGTTTTTGAGAATCCCCTCCCCCGCCAGCGGCGGGAAAACAATGGCAAGCAGCGTGAGCAGCGCAAGCGCAAGCAGCAACACCCCGGCAACATCCCACGAGAAGCGTTGAAAACGCATCACCAGGTTCAGAGTCGTACGCAGGGTCTTCTGCGCCTCAGAAGGTCGTGGGGCTGGCTTTTGGCTGCTCATAGCGGTGAGAATAGCATAGTTTTCCAGCGCCGTCAACCGGATTCGATCCCGCGCACCTCGAGAACATCCCCCAGCAAGCCTGGCTTGCCCACCCGCTTCAGGTAAAACTCTGCGGGTTTCAGTCCTGAGCCTTCCATCTGATCATATAACTGCTGGCGTGTCATCTCCGCTGGAAATGCCCATTCCCCATCCTGCAGTCGGGTGACCCCGCACGTCCCCGCCAGCGAATCCAGGATGCGCTGACGGTGCCCCAGCAACATTTCTTCCGGCAGGTTCTCGCCAGAAAAATAGCCCATCTCGATCACCTCGCTGGGTTGTGGTGTTAACCTGCCGCCGATTCCCTGGCCCGTAAAAACAACCACATGTAGCCCGCCATGGAGCCAGTGTGGGCGCGAGTATATTCCCACCAGCCGCTCCAGGCGCACCTCCAGGCCGGTTTCCTCCCGCGCCTCCCGCCTCGCCGCCTGGGCGATGCTCTCCCCGTCATCCACGCTCCCGCCAGGCAGGCACCACACCTCAAAATCCTTGCGTTTTGTCAGCAAAATGCGTCCATCTTCAATGATGGTAACGTTTACACCAAGACCGGGCATAGGTTCCTCTCTTTATAAATCATTGTATATTGTGCGCCGAGATAGAGATCAGTCCCTGGCTTGCTGCCTGAGCGATGCTACGTAGATCCCAAACAAGATCAGCACACCCCCGGCGATCTTGAGCCAGGTAGGAGTTTCGCGCAGCAGAAAATAAGCCAAAATCGTGGAGCCGATCGGCTCTCCGAGCAAAGTGATCGATACATACGTCGCCGGCAGGTATCCCAGCGCCCAGTTGAACGTCGAGTGGCCGATCAACTGCGGAATGAGTGCCAGCAGGACAAACCAGAGATATGTCTGCGGCGGGTAACCCCAAGGCCTGAGCCCTGCCGCAAACATGATGACCACCAGTACGATGGCTGCCATGCCATACACCAGAAATATATAACCGACCAGCGATATGTTCGCCCGCAGCCGGCGCCCAATGAGCATATAGCTGGCCGCGGCCAGCGCCCCAGCGATAGCCAGCAAGTCTCCCACGAATGCCTTGCCGCGTACGAACTGACCCAGGTCAGGGCAGGCAAGAACGCCTGATTGCCAGGTGCAGCTATCACTCAAGCCCACGATAGTCCCCCCAGCAAGTGCCAGCAGCATGCCGATCAGGATCGTGCGGGTGATACGCTCGTGTACCGTGATCGGGGAGAGCAAAGCCACCCACAGCGGTGTGGTCGAGACGAGCACAACCGACGACGCCACCGAAGTGTACTCGAGCGAAGTGATCCAGGTAGCAAAATGGATTGCCAGAAAAATCCCCGAAAGCAGCGCCAGCCCTATTTGCTTGCGCGAAAGGGCAGCCAGCTCCGCCCGGCGTCGGCTGAGTGCCAGCGGTGCCAGGACAAGACTGGCAATGCTCAACCGCCATGCCGCAATCACCAGCGAAGACGCCTCCTCTTGGGCATAGCGAATGAAGATCGATGCAGTGGATACTGCCAGTATGCCAAAGGCAATTGCCAATTGTGGGGGAACACGGGGGTGTCTATCTGCGTTCATGCTGAGCGTGGGCGTCGCACATGCCAAATGACCCTGCCCAGCACAGATCCACTGGAGATTGCACCGAATTCACGGCTGTCCACGCTGGATGGGTGGGTGCCGAGTACAAATAGATTGCCGCTGGCAGGTTCTACCTCGTTAATTCGTTTGATCATCAGCCCATAGGCTGGATGCCGGAAGGCAATCGTATCGCCTTTTCTTGGAGGAATGAAAAAAAAGGGGATTTTGCTGATCATCACAAAATCCCCTTCTTGGTATTCTGGGGTCAGGCTTTGGCCTGTGATTCTGAGTACCCGGAGCATTATAGCACAGGGTAAACCAGCTCCAATGCGGGTGCGTAGGGAGCCTTGGCGCGCTTGGTGGCAATGCCTTTGGCGTCCCAGAAGATCTGCGCGAACTCGTTCACTGCTTCTACGAATTGCACGGCGGTCTCGCGGTCGGTGGTCTGGCGCACTTTCGAGCCAAGCTGCATCAGCTTGTGCACCAGCTCGTGAGTGTTGGGGTGCTTTTCCAGGTGCTGGGCTTTGAGAAAATCCCCCCAGATCACGCGCACCTCAGCCTTGGCTTTTTCAGCGTGCTCTTCCTTAACCGTGATGTAGCGTACCATGCTGTTGTGGTAATCCAGGCTCTTTTCGCTGCCTTTTGCTTCGAGGTCTTTCATCAGATCGATCATCCGTACTACTGTGAGCGCAGAGATCTGCGCAACGATCGGATCGTAAATTCCGCAGGGGATGTCGCAGTGTGCTTTAGCGCGCGGAAAGTGAAAAGATTGATCTAGCATGGTTAAGAATTGATGGAACATGTTTTTTCCTCCTGAGTATTAGATTGTAGTTGGTTTTCTGGGAATACCTGGAACGTGGCGATCTGTGGTGGTGTCACTCCTGCCATCTATCACGGAAATTCCCAATCACCCTTCAAATAAGTGATGTGCATAGATGATAATGAAAAAGAGTATTTTTGTCAAGATTATGTCCAGCTTGCTGGAAGCCTTTAGGATTAAAGAATTATCATTTACTCCACTTCTCGTAATAACGCTTTCCCTTCTCACACAGATAGCAGGTGTGATCCGCCTAACTTGGTAGCTTCCCATCGCTGCTCTGCCTCAGATCGGTATCTACCACCCACGCACCCCACACGAACCTCTATTTTGTGCATACTAAGTGGCACGCTTTTCATAAAGTCGGGGTTTGGGGTGTAATTCGCCTTTAAGAAAGTCCTTTACTAAGTAGTTCAAATGATTGACGGAATCGAACAATTGTTCTATAATATATCAATCTAGATCATTTGTGCTAGTTTTCTCCACCCCTACCAGGAGAGGTAACAATGGCTTCTGCTACTAATCAATCATCCCTCTCAGCTGCCCCCATCCCCCACTCAGACCTGCCTGCTGTGTTGAACATCGCCGCAACCTGCCTCGCAACAAGAGCCCTAGGACCTGGTCTCCGCAGTGTCGTTTGGGTACAGGGATGTCCATTTCATTGTCAGGATTGCATCTCCCCCCAATGGATACCGATCCGTCCCAATATCCTGATTACACCCCGCGAGCTCGCTCCTGGGTTGCTCAGCCATCCGGATGTATCCGGTCTCACCATCAGCGGTGGCGAGCCATTCCTGCAAGCCAAACAATTAGCCGAGTTAATTCGCATCATTCGTAATGAAAGGAATCTCAATGTGATCTGTTACACCGGTTTTTTGCTCAGCCAGCTCAGTAAGATGCCTGTTGGCAGCGGAGTCTCAGATCTCCTCTCTCAAATTGACGTACTCATCGATGGACCATATATTGCGAGCCAAAACGACAATCGTGGCCTACGTGGTTCTTCTAATCAAACGATTCACCATCTCACCACTCGGATAAATGAGGTTGATTTTGAAAATCAGCCTCGCCAGGCTGAAATCTATGTCCGTAATGGATCCGTATGGGTTGTTGGAGTTCCTCCAATAGGTGTCGGTTTTAATATCCTGAATGGGATCAGAAAGGCAGAAAAAGATGTCAGGACACAAGCACACCACAGTGTCTATCTCTGAGGAGGAATATCGCCGCTTGCATGAAACGGAAATACAGCTCCGTTTCCTCAATTCAGAGCTACCCGGTATGGTGGAAAAGGCTAGCATTCAGACGCGTGCCAGTCTTCAAGCCTATGTACATGATCTGGAGCAGCGACAAATGGATTATCTCGATACATTCGATGGTGTGAACCAGAGCCTGCTCGATCTCGAAATCCAAACCAGCCAGGCAATCCTGGATCAACAGCAACAAATCCAGGCTCAAATGGATTCCCTTGCCGGTGATTTATGGCAACACACCAGCGAAGCCCTTTCCAATGTTGAGCAGGCTTACTGGTCGCACATTGAAACCATCTCCTCACTGCATAGAGACGAGTTGCAATGGCTGGCAGACCAATACAATCAGGCGAGTTCCCGAGATCAACAGAAAATGGATTTCGCGCACCAATGGCTAGAGATGGTCAATCGTATGTTCGCATCAATTACAAGTATCTATGACCATCAACGCTATCTGCCTGGCGCAATGAAGAAAATCCAGGCTCGCATTGCTCAGGCTGATTTGACATACCAACAATCCATTCCAGAAACCACACTTGCACTCACCCAGGCGATCTTTCTCGACCTTTCAGAGATTAGGGTGACTCTCGAAAAGAGGCAGCTCCAGTTCCACACCTTGCTCCAAGCAGCCTCACAGTATGCATCCCGCCTGGAGAAGAAAGCGCATAAATATACACAAATCTCAGCCATGGATTTACAAGGGCATCCTTTGCCCTTACTCCTCGATGTCAATTATTGGGTTAAAGGTGCCTTTCATGACCTCACCCGTAGGATTGAAACCCTCCGCGCTGAATTAAGTGAAAATCCTCAGCACTTTTCCATCGCTGAACTCCAAGATATCCTGGAAA
>JAFGBV010000101.1 GCA_016932955.1 Anaerolineales bacterium
GCGCTCCGATTCGGGCGCGGTCTCATCCAGGTAGCCCCGTTGCCGCCGGATAGGCATTTCGGTGACCAAAGCCCCATCGATCAACACGCTCACCGTCGTTCCATCGGGGACTTTGAGGCCATAGAATTTCACTTCCAGGCGCGCCTCGCCGCTGCTATAGCGCTTAACCTCCGCTTCGCCGACCGAACCGCGAAATAGAAAGAAACGAGGCGGGGGGACTTTGTATAGATCCGCTTCGAACTCTGATTCAACTCGTCGCCATGTCATCTCTGACCTCCTGAACAATTTAAGGTAAGTATAACATCATCATCCCCCACCTATCATTATTGTTGGGAGAAGGCCGTATCCAAAAGAGTATCTTGATGTCTTATTGCATATGAAATGGAGGATACTCATATGAAAGCACAGAATCGACAGGAAAGTGGACAGGCGATCATTTTCCTCGTTGTGGGATTGGTTGTCTTTTTGGGTTTTGTGGGATTAGCGATCGATGGGGGAATGGCATACTCAGATCGCCGGCATGCACAGAACTCGGTGGACGCCGCCTCGCTGGCGGGAGGGGGGATCCTGGCGCTGGAAATGGATAATCATGACGTGCGCTATACGGCCTGGGATTGCAATAGCGTGACAATTCTGGCGGCGATGGCTGCGGGCCGCCAAACGGCGGTCACGCGCGCTGCTGCTAACGGTTATGCCATAGACGAAGATGCAATGGATATGAATGGCGTACAAACAACTTGCAGCGAGGTGGATTACGGTTATATTGAGCGCTGGATCGATGTTACCGTGCTGGTATCGGATACTACGACGACCTCATTTGCCCAATTATTCTTCCCAGATGCGCTGCAGATCAACACGGAAGCGGTCACGCGCGTGCGTCCGCGCTCCCCCCTTGCTTATGGGAATGCTATCGTGGCGCTGAACCCGGAAAGCTGCTTGGGCCACCAGAATGGCGCTATGTTCTCCGGGGACGAAGCGATCTATGTTGATGGCGGCGGGGTGTGGACCAACGGCTGTCTGCGTTCCAATGGCAACCCGGATGTACATGTAACCAATGGCGGCGTAAGCTATGTCGGTGAATGGGATTCGATGGGCAATTGGACGGTTGAACCGACCCCGGTGAAGGTGAATTTCTCCTTGCCGCCAGAGTCATATCATGTGCCTCTTCCCGATTGCACCGGGCATTGGGTTGATGATGGCTACATCACCGATCCAGATAACCAGCCCTTGAGCGGGTTGTATTGCATCACAGGGAACTTCAATGTCAATGGCAACGACGTGGTGATCGGTCAGGGTGTAACCTTCTATATACCCAACGGCAATGTGCGTATTGACGGTAATGCAAAAATGCAGGTCTACGCGCCTCCGGCAGACCCTGATCCATCCCCTGCTATTCCGGGGGTGGTGCTGTATGTGCCCAATGAGGATCCCCATACGGTCCATATCAACGGCACCGCAGATTCGTTCTGGCAGGGTACCATTCTGGCGCCTAGCACAGATGTCGAGATCATGGGAACCGGGTACATTGACGCCTACCGCACCCAGGTCATTGGGTGGAACGTGCGGGTAGGTGGTACCGCTAATACCTATGTTCATTTCGATGACTCACTAACCTACCTGCGCCCCACTTCATTAGAGTTGGCCAAATAAGCGCCGTTGGGACGGTTATTGGATAAAATTGCACCTTAATTTTGTGCACCAGAATGCCGTAGATGTCGTATCATTAAAGAATGCATGATGAACACTACCTGCTACGGCGGGCGCGCCAGTTAGACGAGGGTGCTCTGGGTCAGATCTATGATGCGTACAGCAATGAGCTTTATGCTTATGCGATGCGCTTATTGGGTGATCCTGAGCGGTCGGAAGAATGCGTTGCGGAAACATTCAGCCGTTTCCTGAAAGCCCTCTCTCGGGGTGGAGGTCCTCAAAACTTCTTGCGGGCTTACCTGTACCGGGTGGCGCATAACTGGGTTGTGGATGACTATCAGAGGCATGCAGCGCTATCATTGGAGGGAGACATGCCGGGCGTGGTTGACCCATCGCCAGGACCACAAGCCAGCCTGGATATGCACCTTGAACAAAACTTATTACGTCAAGCGCTCTTTCGGCTTACTGCTGATCAAAGGCAGGTGATTGTTCTCAAATACCTGCAGGGCATGGACAATGAGGAAATTGCCCAATCGGTCAATAAACCAGTAGGAGCGGTTAAATCTTTGCAACACAGAGCTCTGGCTTCACTACGCCGGATGCTCCATGAAGAAAGGAAACGATGATGAACATCTGGATGGATCGCAACGATTTGTGGGTATTGGAATATCTAGACCCACTCCGTGATATCCAACCTAGACGCCAGGAGAATATTGTCCGTGGGCGTGACCGTTTTATGACTGAGGTGCGTTTCCTGAGAGCGAGCAGGGGATCGCAGCCAGGAAAGGGGCCGCGCCGCACGGCTGTGCAGCCGGATCGCTGGTTGCATTTAGTTGTTGGCGCGCTGGTTATTCTGGTTGCTTTATTCGTGACTGGTGGCGTGATGACGGCATTTGCCCAGCATGCATTGCCGGGAGATGCGCTCTACTCGTTGAAGATCTGGGCAGAGGACGCGCAACTTCTTTTGGCAACTGAGCCCCAGGATGATCTAGCCCTGGCGTTGAATTTTACTGATGTGCGCCTGAGCGAGCTTTCCACTTTGATTGCTGAAGGGGATCCTGTACCAGCGGAGTTGACCGTGCGTTTGCAAGAGCAGTTGGAATTAGCCTTGCAGACCACGTTACGCATGCCCGATCGTGAATTGGCTGCTGCGATGGTGCAGGTTCAGCAGCACACCGAACAACAGCAGAATTTGATGCTTGGCCTTATGTTCTCGTCCCCTGACCATCCCTTGCTCTTGCAGATCACCGAGCGCCTGCGCGAGCAAACTCGCCTGGCAGTGATGGGTCAGGTGAATCCGGGCGGTTTTCGGCTGGAGATGCAGGAGCGATTGCGGCTCACGAGTGGTCCTGGTGGAAGCGCCACACCAGGCGTTGGTGGTAGTCAGCAGACGCCAGGCGCGTACGGACCTGGCGGAGCGCAGGAAACACCTGGGGCATATGGCCCGGGTCCAGGAGGAGCAACGGGAACTCCAGGTCCCTATGGTCCGGGTGGATCCCAAGAGACGCCAGGCTCTTATGGCCCAGGTTATGGCGATACCCAGGAAACACCCGGTGGATATAGCCCCGGCCAGCCGCAGGGCACAGCTACACCAGGCGCGGGCGACGGACAGGGCCCAGGTGGTGGTGATGGCGGTCAGGGTCCTGGCGATGGTGACGATGATGGAAATGGCGGAGGCGGCAACAAATAATCACAAACCCCTGCACATGCAGGTTCTCTCCTTACCTGAGACGCTGCGCATGCCAGGCGCAGCGTCTCAACATTAAAAGTTAAAGGTGTTGGGGGGTCATGTCGAGATATTCCTGACAAATTTGTTAGGTCCGTTTTTCTATCATGTCATCAACGTCGTATAATTAAGCGGGATTCTAAATCCTTATATTTTCCGCGGTAAATGATTCTTCAGTTTCATTATCTTTTATTTTGTGAGAGGAGTTCATAATGAATATTCGAAAAAGTAAGGAGCAAGGCCAGGCAATTGTTTTTCTGATTGTAGGTTTGGTTGTCTTTCTGGGTTTTGTTGGTCTGGCAATTGATGGTGGTATGGCTTATGCCGATCGCCGCCACACTCAAAATGCTGCCGACTCTGCAGCCCTGGCTGCGGCTGGTTTGCTGGCGTTGGAAATGGACAATCAATCGGTGGGTTACTCATCGATGGACTGCAATAGTGGCGCGATGCAGACGGCGATTGTAAGTGGTGTTCAAGCTGCTATCAGCCGGGCGGCTGCCAATGGATTCGCCATCGATAGCAGTTACGCTGACGGCAATGGGGTACAGACGCAATGTTTCACGACGGATTACGGTTACACTGACCGCTATATTGATGTTACGGTACGTATCTCAGATACCACCACCACATCGTTTGCGCATCTCTTCATCCCCGATGCGCTGCAGATCAATACGGAGGCGGTATCACGCGTCCGCCCACGTATGCCATTGGCTTTTGGCAATGCCATTGTAGCGCTCAACCCCGCTGATTGTTCCGGCAACCAGAACGGCGCCAAGTTCCACGGTGACCCGGCTGTTTACGTTACTGGCGGTGGTATCTGGACCAACGGCTGCTTGCGCGGTGTGGGCAATATCGATGTGGTTGTAGATCCCCCAGAGCCTGGTATTCACTACGTGTCTGATTATGATGGGGGAGGTTCGTTTGTGCCTGCGCCACAAGATGAGGATTTCGTCCTGCCGCCCGAGTCATATGAGATCGATGCACCTGACTGCTCGCAGACTCCTTACAACAATGTGACCGATTCCTGGCTGCTAGATCACAGCCCATTGAGTCCTGGCCTGTACTGTGTTACCGGTGCAATCAAGATCAATGGTGGTGACGTGCTCAGGGGTTCGGATGTGACCATTGTAATCTTGGACGGGGATATGAAGATCAATGGTAACGCGGAAGTCCAACTGGATGCTCCACCCCGCAATCCTGATCCCTGGCCGGCGGTGCCGGGTATTTTGTTCTATATCCCGCCAAGCAATAGCAACCGGATTCAGATCAATGGGAATTCCAGCTCCTATTTTGAGGGCACAGTCCTTGGCACAGCAGCCACCATCGATGTATTAGGCACTGGTTCGGTAGATGCCTTTCGTGCGCAGATCATCGGCTGGAATGTTGAGGTGGGTGGTACTGCGGATACCTATGTCAATTTCCAGGAACAAAATATGTATAGCAAGCCCACTTCCCTCGAGCTTGCCAAGTAGGCGTTCGATCTAGTAATCACTCTTTCATTTTCCTTTCAGGATTTTCCTGGCGGGGTTTACCCCGTCAGGAAAATCCCTGTTTCGTGTAACAATTCCAGGATAGTGGCGTTTTACAGCGTGATAATGGGCATCAAAAAGCAGTTTTCCAAAAAAGGCCTGGATATCATATAATAAGGTATGCCCACAGACCAGGCCTTGCTAAGGCGAGCGCGCCACCTGGAAGAGGATGCTCTGGTTGAGATCTATACCTTGTACAGTTCCAGGGTATACCGCTACGCGTTACGATTGCTGGGAAACGCAGACCTGGCTGAGGAATGTGTGGCGGAAACATTCAGCCGTTTCCTAAAAGCACTATCCAGAGGTGGAGGCCCGCAGGATTACCTGCGGGCTTATCTGTATCGAATTGCCCACAATTGGGTGGTGGATCATAGCCGCCGTAAGCCAGTTGAAGCCCTGGATGACAAGCTGGACATGATCCTCTTGGCTGAAGACAATCTCTTGGCTGATCTGGAGCAAGGCTTTGAGCGCTTGCGTATTGCACGGGCACTGCGTCGTTTGCGACCTGCCCAACGGCAGGTAATTGTGCTCAGGTACCTGGAAGACTGTACGAATGAAGAAATTGCTCGCGTGATGGAGCGACCCGTTGGAGCTGTGAAGGCTTTGCGACAGCGGGCCTTGGCAAACCTGCGCCAGATACTGATCCGGGAAAATGAGCAAGGCGACCTCGAAACCCCAACAAAATGAGCAAGCGGAGCAATTATTTCCCTTGCGTGACCCCGTAGTTGCTGCGCTTGGCTTGCAAGATTATTTAGAGCAGGCGCATCGACTGAAAGCAGAACGGCGCAAGAAGAACCGGCCGCGATCCCCTCGGCGCGGTTTGAAACGTCGGGAAATGCCCTGAACTATATTAGTATTCCTTAAACAGGTCTAGACAAACAATCGAATACTTGCTAAAATTGCAAGGTTTTTACCAGCACCCTTGCCTGGTTTTTATTCCCTGAATCCTCCTGGAGGTATCATCATGAAAAAAAGCGATTTATTAGCCCGTGTGGGTGAAGATAATGTTAAGTTTATCTCGATGCAATTCACTGATGTTACTGGTTCGGTGAAAAGTGTCGACATGCCAGTAGCGCGTCTGGAGGTGGCGCTGGATGATGGCGTATGGTTCGATGGCTCATCTGTAGAAGGCTTTGCTCGTATCCAGGAAAGTGATATGCGCCTGATCCCTGACCCTGATACTTACGCTGTTCTACCCTGGTCGCCGCCAGAAATGCGCCGGGCGCGCATCTTTTGCGATCTTTACCAGCCGGACGGCAATCCCTTCCCTGGCGATCCTCGCGGCACGTTGCGGCGCATGCTCGAAAAAGTAGAAAGCCGCGGTTGGAAATTCAATGTCGGCCCTGAGCCGGAATTTTTCCTCTTCAAGCGCAACGGCACCCAGGGCATCCATCCAGTGCCTCATGACGTGGGCGGCTATTTCGATTTTTCTGCTAATGATGAAGCGGTGCGAGTGCGTACGGAGCTGATGGATGCGCTGCGCAGTATGGGATTGGATGTAGAGATGGGGCATCACGAAGTTGCCCTCGCCCAGCATGAGATCGATTTCCGCTTTGACGATGCCCTGCGCACGGCAGATAATGTGCTTACGCTTAAGTACACCATCAAAGCGATTGCGGCACGCCACGATCTCGTAGCATCCTTTATGCCCAAGCCAATCTTTGGCATCAATGGCTCTGGAATGCACTGTCATCAATCCCTTTTCACTGATCAGGGTAAAAACCTATTCTATGATTTGAATGATGAGTTCACACTTTCGCCTATTGCGTACGGCTTCGTTGCTGGGCAGTTAGCGCACGCACGCGCCCTATCGGCTGTTGTTGCTCCTACGGTGAACTCTTATAAACGCCTGGTGCCCGGTTATGAAGCACCGGTTTATATTGGTTGGGCGACAATCAACCGTTCTGCGCTTATTCGCATCCCGCGCGGAAATCCAGGAATGGAGAAGGCAATCCGCGCTGAATTACGCTGCCCTGATCCGACTGCAAATCCCTACCTGGCCTTCAGTGCCATGCTGGCTGCCGCCTTGGATGGCATTGATGCATCCCTTCCCTGCCCGCGACCGTTGAACAATATCAATGTTTACCATCTAACATCTGAAGAACGCGCTGCGTTGGGCGTAACCGAGCTGCCTGGCTCGCTCTCTGAAGCCCTGCGTGAGCTTGATAAGGATACTGTGATTAAAGAATCCATGGGTCCCAGCGTGTATGAGGCTTTTGTGCGCGCCAAGTGGGCGGAAGTGGAAGAATATCGCATGCGTGTTACAGACTGGGAGTTAGAGCGTTACTTAGAATCGGCATAAGCGGGATTAACGGAACGGGTTGAAATCCGTATCCCGGTCGTAATAATCTTCCTGCTCTGCCTTCTTGAGCGCCCGCACCACAACATAGGTGATGGGTGTCATTAGCGCTTCCATTGCTACTTTGAACAGGTAATTGGTCAGCAACAGGGTCAGGAACAGGCTCCAGGGGAAGATGCCGAACAATGTGGCGATCAGCACGAATACCAGGGTATCCACAAGCTCGCCCACCAGCGTGCTGCCGATGGTGCGCGACCACAACCAGCGCCCATTGGTCAGTACCTTCATCTTTGCCAGGGTGAATGAATTTGTAAATTCTCCCGTCCAATAGCCCAGCAGGCTAGCCAGCACAATCCCTCCGCTTGCCATCCCCCCCAGGATTGCCATGTAGGAAGCCTGCCCGGCGTATTCTTGCCAGGTGGCTTCACCTGGCAAGATGCTTACCAGCCAGAATATCAAAGCGCTGAATGCCAGACAGGCGAAGCCAGTCCAGATCACTCGACGGGATTGCCTGTATCCATATACTTCGGTGAGGATATCACCGAAAATATAACTGATCGGGAAGAGCAAGGTGCCGGCATCGAAAGCCATACGCACTCCCAGGATGCCAAATCCCCAGTCAACAATCTTAGCGGAGGAGGCGATATTACTCACCACCAGGACCGCAACGAAGAAAGCCATGATCAAGTCGAGATAACGGTATCGTGCTCGTTTCATTGCCTCTCCACCATACGGCAGAAGGCGCACATCCCTGGCGCGGTTGTGGGCTGCCCGCAGGAAGGGCAGGTGTGCAACTCAGCCCGCTGTTGGTCGACCTGTTCTGAGAATAAACCCGCTTTTTTTGCCTGCAGGAAAGAAAGGTAGAAGCTCAGTTTTGCACCTGGATTGTCGGATTCCATGCGGTTGAGGATTTCCTTGTAATAGATGCTGGTGGCACCTTGTGCATAGGGACATTCATCGTAGATGTATGCGATCTCCGCTAGCAGTGCATAGGCAGCCATCTCGCGTTCGTACATCCGGCAGAGCGGTTTGACCTTACGCACCAATCCTGGCGCGTCTGCTTCTAATACTGGTGCCTGGCGTAACAAATAAGAGCCTGCCCAGTGCAGGGTGTTTCCAAATAACACTGCAGCTTCATCATCCAGGTTATGCCCGGTCACCAGAACGTCGTATCCACCCTGGCGCGCCACTCGGTTCATGATGTGGCGCTTGCTTAGTCCGCAGATCGAGCAAGGTTTATACCTGCCACGCTGGGTGCGGCTGGCTATCTCTGGGATGGATGCGCCATATTCTTCTGGAACATTTACCACGTGCAGTTTTAGACCGTGCTGTTCAGCGAATTGCTCCGATAATCGTTGTGACTCAGCAGAGTAGGAGATGCCGCCATCTATACCCAGACCGATGTACAATCCATCGACCGCATACCCTAAGCGGTGGAGGATATCCCACAAAGATAGTGAGTCTTTTCCACCTGAAACTGCCGCCAGGATACGCTCCTGGCGGGTGAACATTCGGTATTTATGAATCGCACGCTCTACCTGCTCAGGCACCCAGGCTAGGTAGTCGTCTTTGCAAAGCGCCAGTTTGTGCTGGCGCATGTTGATCACGGCTTTGCCGCCGCATCTGCGGCATTTCATGCTGATTACTGCCCTGTGTAAGGGCGTAAGACCGGCTGCGGGCTTTCCCGCACATCGGTGAAGAAATCCTCTGGCAGTGGGAGAGGGTTAAAGCTCACACCGGTTCCAATCATGCCAAAGTTGATCACGTATAATTGAATAGTGGCGTTCTCTCCCTGGTTCAGATCCTGATAGGCGAACACCAGGTGACTGCCATCCGGGCTAAAGGAAGGGTCACGATAGCAGCAGTTGCCAAGTGGATTTACCTTCACCTGCGCCTTGCGCAGATCCGAATTGTAGAAATATAGATCGCCAAATCCCTGGTTCCGCACAAAGCCAATCATTGCATAGTTGAACTGCCCATCCCAGGCTAGGTTTTCGATGCGCCCATTGTAGTTGGCGATCTTGAAGCGCGCCTCGCCGGGGAATTCGTCGAGGCGGGCTAAAGGTGCGGTGCAGGTGGAAATATCAAGGATGTAGGCCTTATCCGCCTGCGTTCCATTTGGCTCTGCTGCCAGCATGATCAAAGATAGCTTCTGCATATCGTCTGCCCAGCGCGCCTGCCTGACTGCGAATGGAGAGCCAGTGCTGCTGGAGTAAGGCGCCAGCGCTTCACAGTCAGCCATTTCCTTGATGTGATTGCGATTGGTGGCCTGTGCTAACGCTTCTCGATTGAAAGGAATCACATACAGCTCTTTGTCCATGCTGATTGCCACGCGCATGCCATCGGGTGAGATTTCAAATGCATCCAGCGTGGAAATGAAGTTGATGCATACGATGGTATTGACGCGCCCTTCGGCCAGGGTCACTTCCATGACGCATTTACCGAGGATATAGATCAGGGAATTGCCATCCGGTGCCCATTGCAGGTTGTACTTTTCGCCGCTATCATTGGTTAGTTGCACCAGCTCGGTGCCATCCAGGTTCATTGCATAGACATCGTTATCGCGAATGAAGGCGATCTTATCCCCGTCTCCAATAACCGGCACTGCCGGTTCGGGAATGGGGGTCTCGGTGGCAGTGGGAACCATGGTGTCAGTAGGCGCTGGCACTGATGTATCGGTGGGTGCAGGGACAGGCGTGTCGCTGGGAGGCGCCGTGGGAGAAGGTGCCAGTGTATCCGTGAGGAGGGGTTGGGTTGCCTGTGCGATCACCTCGATTGTCGCAGTTGGGGGAATAGTTGGCGTGGGTTTTGACCCCAAGGCGATAATCCCACCTCCCACCAGCGCCCCGCCCGCCACAATGGCCAGCAAAGCCAAGCCGCCGACGATCAGCAGCCAGATAGGGATTCCCTTGCGTGGCGCGGCAACCGCCTGCGCTGCACCACCTTGAGCAGGTACAGCTTGCGCCTGGCCTTTCTTGCCTGGTGAGAGCACCGTGGCAGCGGGGCGTACCATCGTCGGTGCAGAAGTGCTTTTTGCGGATGCTTTTCGCGCCGTAGTGGCTGCAGAAAGATTTTTGGCTGCCTCTTCGACGGCGTCCGCCAACTCCTGCGTGGTCTGGTAGCGCGTATCAGGCGATTTTGCCATTGCCCTCTCGATCACCTCATCGAATAGAGGGGGTAAGTCGTCCTTCTCGCTCCGGATGCTGGGAATTGGCTCTAGGATGTGCATCATCATCAATTTGGCTGCGGTATCGGCCTGATAAGGGGTCTTACCCGTCAGCACCTGGTAGAGGATCACACCCATAGCGTAAATATCGGATCTTCCATCGATATCTGTCCCGCCCTGCACCTGCTCGGGACTCATATAGGCCGGTGTGCCCAGGATCGCCCCGCCAGTGAGAGTGCCAGAGCCGGCTTCGGCTAGGCGCGCAATGCCAAAGTCGGAGAGGAAAGCATTGCCATATTGATCATAGAGAATATTGCCTGGCTTCAAGTCGCGGTGGATAATGCCCTTGGAGTGCGCGGCGTCCAGTGAGGGTGCTAATCGATTGATGAGCTTGACAACATCGATGAGTGGTAGAGGCCCCTTTTTTAACAAATCAGAGAGCGACCCCCCTGACATAAAGCGCATAACAATATAAGGCTGTCCTTCCTCCTCGCCAAAGTCATAAACGGGCACGATGGCTGGGTGCTCGAGAAGGGCAACCATCTTCGCCTCGCGGTCGAAACGGGCGCGGAATGCTGGATCATGCAGGAACTCGCGCGGTAGCACTTTAATCGCGACATCACGCTCAAAACGAGGGTCATAGGCATGAAAAACGGAGGCCATGCCTCCACGCCCAATTTCACCTTTGATAACGTAGCGGCCAAATTTTTCCTGGGTCATAGTGGGAAGTATAGCATCGAATAGGGGATAAAGGCAATGATCTGCACATCCAAATTTTATGCCATTATTCGGAGTTTTACAAGCCCGGAATTATGTGGATTACTCAAACATCCTAGCGACAATGATTTTTGGCTTCTTTGTTTTCCCTCACCCCCTTTCTTCCCACTCCCTCTATTCACCATTCTGATAATCGAATTGATTTCTGCATTGATTCAAATACAATTCCTGATAAAATTAGCGCAGGATGAGATAATCTATCTCCGGAGGAGTGTGCCATGATCAAGTCTGGTCTTATCATCGGTGTGGTTGCGGCGATCTTTGCTCTTATCGCAGGAGTTACAGTATCTCCTTGGTGTGGGATCTGTACAGGGCTTCTCACTGGGTTGGCGGCAGGTTACCTGGCGGGATTATTTGCCAAACCCACCATCTCTAGCGAGGCGACAAAATCTGGCGCCATTGCTGGCGCGATTGCTGGTGGTGTGAGCATCATTGGCAGCCTGATCGCCTCTGCAATCAATGCCGCCACACTGGACCCTGCAGACCTTGCCGCGATTGCAGAGATGTTAGGCGTGGAAATGAGCACAGACGCGACAACGATTTGGGTGGGGCAATTGGTTTCCGGGTGCTGCACTGGTCTGCTCAATGTTCTGCTCGGTGCTGGGATCGGCGCGGCTGGTGGCGCGCTGTGGTACCAGATCAGCGGAAAGAAAGCTGGCTTGCCCCCCGACCAGTACCCGCCCGTCGCTTAGCTTTCCGTTCTGTGCATACCGGGTAGCGTTCGTATCCCCGGACTAACTATCCTATGGATCGGTGGATGCGCCGGTGCTTGTCTTCACGGTCAATTATGAAGGCGATCGTAATGGCGGAGAGTCCATATTCTTCTTTTGGTTTATTCTTTTTGGACAACCCCTGCTTTTTGAAGAAAATCTAGCACCTTCTGCAAAACTTCTGTAGGGGTGAGGGGATTCGTGTCGACAAAAATGTCGGCGTGCTGTCGGGCATGGCGTAGGCGATGGAGCTGCTCGGCGTATTCAGCGGGTGTCCAGTCCAGCCTGCGCCGCTGCAGGGTGTTCTCGTAGGACACATCCAGGTAGATTAACAGGTCAGGATTGGTGATGCGCTGCCACATCGCCGGGGCGTAGGAATGTTCCTGGGCAATGTGGCGCGCCTGGATTCCATACCTTTCCAAGTTTGTTACCAGGGTTGACTTGCCCGCGCCACAGGGGCCTACAATGCCGATCTTAGGCGGGGTGTGACTGCACATATAGTTAATGGTTTTGCTCTGCCAGAAGGCTGATCTCTGGTGCTCCCCCTAGAACAGCCAGATAATCACCTACCGCCAGGACACGGTCGCTAGCGGGATGGAGGTCTGATTTGCCATCCCGTCGCAGGAGAACAACGCTGACATTAAAGCGCTGCTCGATGGTTTCTACCTCAATCCCCGCCAGGTGGGATCCGGGGGCTAGCTTGAGGCGCGCCAGGCTTAGCATGTCACCCTCTACCGTGATCGGGCGTGTCATATCGACGCCCGTCGCAGCGGCGGCAAAGGCAGGGGCAGCCATGCCCGTAGCGCTGAAGGCTGTATAACCGAACTGTTCTTCCAACGCCTGGGCAAAGTCATCGTCAAAGATGCGTAGCACCACGTGGATTGCCGGATTCATGCGACGTGCCTTGAGAGCGACTTTTAGATTCAGGCTGTCATCCTGGGTGCACAGAATGATCGATCTGGCTCGTCGTACGCCAGCAGCCTCAAGGGCGGCATCATGGCTGGCATCATCCTGGAGTACAGGGATGCCCATTTCCTGCACGGTTGCAACCAGGTCAGCCTTAGGGTTCAATTCGACTGCCACTACGTCCTGATCCATGGCATGTAAGTTGCGCGCTACGCGGAATCCCAAATGGCCTAAGCCAATTAGTACGATATGACTATTGAATGTTGAAGCAACAGCCATTTCCCACTCCTTGCTGCGTGCCCGGCGGTTAAAGAGCATCACACCGAACTCGGTCACGCCTTGTGCTAGGATCACCACACCGATCACCGGCATCACGAAGAAAAAGACTTCCAGGTACCATGTATGCGGGAATTCCACGCCAGCCTGCATAAAGGTCATGGATAAAACCAGATAAATCGACTCAGCCAGGTTACCTAATGGTTCTTTGGCTTGAATCGCTAGAGAATAATATAAGATCCCTCCGCCAAGCACTGACACTAGAAAAGCCAGGAGAGGCCACCGAAATTGACGCAAGAGGAGCCAGGTATCACGCAAGCTGGCACGAACGCGACGCCAGCGCCTCGAGGATCGCTGTAAGCGATATGAGTTTTCAAGAGTGGAAAAGGATGCCATACCCTTCAGGGCAGTGGAAGGCGCACATTCATCCTCCGCACCAGATCTTCGCCGCCGCTGATGACCTGCAATACTGCGATGCTGATATCATCCACTGGGCGACCCTGGTCGAGCTGCAAAGCGTGTTGGAGCAGGAGATCTGCAATCTCTTGTGCAGTGGGTTCTTCGTCCTCCAGCATGGATTGCAGGCAGGTGGTGATATCCATTACATCGCCATAGCGAGAGCCAGCGTGTACCATGCCATCCGAGAAGATGATCACGGTCAACCCCGGTTCCAGTGGGAGCTCGTTAATCAGGGGACGGGTATCGCGGTAGAGCCCGATGGGACGGCATTCCTCCGCCAAAGTGCGTATCTCGTCCCCATGCGCAACAAGAACCGGGGCGGGGTTGTTGCGTGTGATTACTAGGGTATTGGTTTGGGAGTCCACCGATAGAATATTCAAGGCAGCAGAGACTTTGCCTTGCCTCTCGGTGAAGAGGTAGTCTGAGGCGGCGCGAGCCGCAGCGCCATCCCTAACGCCTTCTGAAAGCAGGGAGATCACCTTGCGTACCACCAGAGATGAGATCTGCTTAGCGCCTTTGCCAGAGCTCTGACCGTCAGCCAATACCACCGAGAGGCCGCCATTGGGGCGCTCGACAACCTCAACGGTATCGCCGCTTTCTGATGAGGCGTACTTGTTGATCTTAGTGACAGCAATGCGAATTTCCATGGCATAATTTTACATCGAAAACTGGAATTTGGGGTAATGGGAGGAATCAAACGCGTGGTGATATTGGCGGCCAGTGGGTTGCAGGCGGTGCATAAGCCAGTGCTCACCTCACCGGCAGCAGCGCGGCTGAAAGGCCACTAATGCTTTTGGATGATGATTGCCAGGAGGTTACTTGCTTGCAATTGAATTTGTTCAGCGCGAGCATCATAGCCTGCGTTGCGTAGCGGGTCCAGGGCGCGCTCGCTCCATTCCGGAGACTCGCCGGTGAAGCGGAACAGCCATCCAGCCAGACGTTGGAGCGGCTTTTTTCCGGTGATCCAGGCGAAGGGCAAGATCACTGCACTGCCCCCATGCTTGAGCACGCGTTCGATCTCAGCCAATGTGAGAGGATGGATGATATATTCACTGGGAAAAGTTGCAACGACCTGGTCAAATGAGGCATCAGGAAAGGGCAGCAGGCGGGCATCACCGTTGGTCAGAACTGTTGGAAACCCATGCTTGCGTAGACGTTTTTTAGCGATGTGCCCCATCTGAGGGGAGCGATCCAGGCCAAAAACCTGCTTTCCCATCTTATGTAGCAATACCTGTAAATGCCCGGGTCCATGTCCCAACTCCAGGATGCTTGTGCCATGCAGGTATGGCAGTACTGCCCTTACCCATTCATCCCACATTCCCAGCGATACCGCTGCTGCTACCCAATCATATGTCCACGCCATCTGATGATAAAGAAGCCGGAAGAAAATGCGCAATGGCACCGCCAGGATACGTAGACGAAGCGGGATAGGTTTGCCGTTCACTGGTGAGACGGGCACGCTCATGGTAGTAGAACTGGCAGATATTTGGGCAGCACGCGGTAGCTAACCTGGCGTGTTTTGGGGAATAGGATTTCGCCATCTGCATGTACAGGAGTGGGCTGCTCAGTTTGTATGCGCAGCCAGGGCGTGTGGGCTTCGTGGATATCTGGATGCTCTACATAGGAGCCTGGCCCGGGTTTCATCGTGCGCGGCAGCAAACGAAGGATCTGGCGGCGGGTGGGCATTGCGCCATAGACGAAGCTCAGGAGCCCGTCAAATGGATCGGCGTGAGGGGTCATATAAAATAATCCCCCTGTCAATGGGTTGTTACCAATTGTCACCAGTGATGTAGGACCATGATACTCACCGCCTTCCCATTCCATGTGGGCATCCCAAAGCGGTTTGCGCATCACACCAACCAGCGTAGCAGCCAGATAGCGAATTGTACCGTGTAAGAAAGAGATGCGCTGTTGAATCAGAGTGATTGTTGGCTCCAATCCAATGGCGGAATTATTGTCAAAGTAGCGGCTAATTTTCTGTGTGCCATCCAGGTTGTGTGCCTGCACCTCACCGAGGTCAATACACCGAGTATTCCCTGCTGCAATCACAGTCACAGCGGATTCTAGATTGGTGGGGAGCTTGAGGTTGACAACCAGGTCGTTGGCTGAGCCGAGTGGTAGCACGCCTAAAACGGGTGGTTGTGAAAGCCCCATCTCTTGTGTGGCAAGAACCATTCCGTTCATGATTTCGCTAATGGTGCCATCACCACCGGCGGCAATAATCGGCGAGAAACCGTCTTTGGCTGCCTGCAAAGCCAGGTGGATACCGCGCTGAGGCGCATCTGTAAGCACCAGATCGTGCTGGATACCTGCTGCAAGAAGCAGGCTCTTTACATCATCACAGCGCTTACTGGCATTCCAGCGGTTGGCGTAAGGGTTGAGAATGACTTTGGCTGTCATATCGGGAGTCAAGCTAATTCTAGCACGAAAGGGAAAAGTGGGAAAGCAGGTGAACCTTGACATTGCTCAGGGAGTAAGACAGAAGAAGCTGTCAATCCGAAAAATATGATAATATTTGCTTGTTGATCGAATCTTATCTTTGTGCTCAGGAGTTACGCATGGAAAATATCCAGACCTTTGCTCAGAAGGTGATCGATAATATTGAGAAAGTCATCGTTGGCAAGCGCAATGTGGTAGAACTGGCAACGGTGTGCCTGTTATGCCAGGGGCATTTGCTGATTGAGGATGTTCCTGGCGTGGGGAAAACAGTGCTGGCGCGCAGCTTAGCGCGGTCGTTGGGATGTACATTCAGCCGCATCCAATTCACGCCCGATATGTTGCCCAGCGATGTGACAGGCGTGTCAATCTTCAATCAGGTGCGTAGTCAATTTGAGTTCCGTCCTGGCCCGATCATGGCACAGATCGTACTGTCGGATGAAATCAACCGCGCAACACCCAAGACTCAGGCGGCACTGCTCGAGGCAATGGAAGAACGTCAGGTGACAGTGGATGGCTCCACACATACCTTACCCCGCCCGTTTATGGTATTAGCAACTCAGAACCCGATTGAGTACGAAGGTACATTCCCGTTACCTGAGGCGCAATTGGATCGCTTCTTGCTGCGCTTGCGCCTGGGCTACCCGGATTTGGATGATGAGATGGATATCCTGGATCGCCAGCAATTTAAACACCCGGTCACAGAGCTTGGCAAGGTGGTGAGCGAGCAAGACTTGCTCCAGGCACAGGAAGAGGTCAAGTCGGTGTATGTGTCACCGAAGATCAAGCGATATCTCGTCGACTTGGTGCGTCAGACAAGGGATCACACGGATGTGTATTTGGGAGCGAGCCCGCGTGGTAGCCTGGCACTATACCGCACCGGGCAGGCGATGGCGGCAGTAGATGGACGCGATTTTGTTCTGCCGGATGATATCAAAGCGCTGACCAGGCCTGCATTGGCTCATAGGGTCATTCTGAGCCCCGCAGCCCGGCTGCGGGATTTAAATGCCGAGCAGATTATCGTTGAAATCTTGAATCGCGTACCAGCCCCTGGTGGGGATTTCCGGAGTCAATCCTGAATATGACCACAAGCCAGCGCATCGTTCTGATCCTGCTGGCGCTTAGTATTGCCGCGGGCATTGCGACAGGCAGGAGTTTGTATTACCGGCTGTCTCTGGTTTGGGCATTGCTATACTTTGGCGGCTGGCTCTGGTCTGAGTTTTCACTACGCGGGCTCACGATAAAGCGCACAACGCGCACGTTGCGCGCTCAAGTAGGGCAGGTGTTTGAAGAACGCTTTGAAATCCTAAATATCAATGGCCTCCCGCGCCTTTGGGTGGCCGTACATGACCGTACGAGCCTGCCAAGATCGGAGGGCTCGCGGTTACTAACCCTGATTGCGGGAAAACAGGGTCGATCTTACCTGGCGCGCACGCGCCTTGTAAGACGAGGTGTATTCGAGCTTGGGCCAACCGAGCTTTCATCAGGGGATGTTTTTGGGCTTTTCCCCGTGAAACATATATTTCCCGCCCAAGATTCTTTGCTGGTATATCCAATGATGGTTGAGGTGAGCGGTTTTCCTAATCCGCCAGGTTTGCTCCCCGGTGGCGAGGCGCTACGCCGGCGTACACATCAGATCACCCCGAATGCCGCTGGTGTGCGCGACTACACCCCGGGTGACCCACTCAACCGCATTCACTGGATTAGCACCGCGCGCCGCAATCGATTGATTGTCAAGGAGTTTGAGCTGGATCCGCTGGCAGATGTTTGGATCTTCCTGGATGCTTACGAGAAGGTCCAGGCATCCCTGCCGTACGAAGAAACAGCAGCACAGGCGGGAAGATTTTGGGAGCGCACGACGAAGATCAAACTCCCCCCTTCTACGGAGGAATATGCGGTAAGTATTGCTGCCTCGCTGGTTCGTGATTATCTGCGCCGCGGAAGGGCGGTGGGATTGGTGGCATCAGGAGGCCACATGGCATTGCTCTCACCAGATCGCGGCGCCAGGCAATTAGGAAAAATCCTGGAAGCCTTAGCGTTATTGCGAGCGACCGGTGGGCTGCCCTTAAGGGGCTTGATTGAAACCCAGGTGAAGCACATGACGCGCGGCAGCACGGTGGTGATGGTGACACCATCTACTTCCCCAGATATTGCACTTACGGTTGATTTCCTTATCCAGCGCGGCTTAAAACCGGTGATGGTATTACTGGATGCGGCAACATTTGGCGGAGATGAGGGGGCGGAATTATTGGCAGATAAATTGCGCATTCTGAGCATCCCGATGCGCGTTGTGCCATATGGGGCCAGCCTGGAAGAAGTTCTATCTAACGGGAAATATTCCTCTTAGCCTGTGTGGTCTGCACAGCAGCGCATATATCCAACAAGGTTTGCACAGCGAGTTGTAGCCTATTGCGCTCGGACTCATCTAGAATGTTCTCTTGCCAACGGTACAACTTTGGCAGCCACTTTTCTCGCAGCTCATCTACTAAAGCAATCCGGTCTGGTAGATGGCTAAATCGTCCAAGCCAGGCGAGATCGTTTTCCAGTAATATGATATCCATTTCGATTGCAGTATAACAGCAGGTAACATCTGGCAGACGCTCAGCCTTTGCCACTGGGTAAGTGGTACCCTCGACCAGAGTGAAGGGCGAAATTTTAAACAGGCCAGCCAGCAGGGTGATGGTGCGCTCGCTAGGTATGCTGAGATCCATTTCGATATGAGAAACTGCAACACGCGAGATCGCTAGCCGAGAAGCGAGTGACTGTTGTGTATAACCATGCTGTTGGCGCAAGCAGGCGACACGCTTACCAATCGTTTCTGTCATATGCTAATCATACCCGAAATTCTTGGCTTCAACTGCTAAGCCGCTTAGCAGACAAATAAGGGGCTTTCTGGTATCCTGGAATAAATATACCAACCTTGGAGGAATGAATGACTACAAAACGCGCAATGATCACCGGCATTACTGGGCAAGATGGCTCTTACCTGGCAGAATTTTTACTGGAGCAAGGTTATGAAGTGATCGGGATGGTGCGCCGATCCAGCACGATTAATTTTGAGCGTATTGAACATATCCAGGAACGGCTCACACTTGTCTCAGGCGATCTGATGGATCAGGTGTCGCTGATCGATATTATTGAGAAACACCGTCCCTCGGAGGTGTATAACCTGGCGGCACAATCCTTTGTGCAAACTTCGTGGGCGCAGGCAGTGTTCACTGGCGAGGTAACTGCCTTGGGTGTGACTCGGATTCTAGACGCGGTACGCCTGGTGGACCCGGATATCCGCTTTTACCAGGCCAGCTCCAGCGAGATGTTTGGTAAAGTGCGGGAGACGCCACAAACTGAGCATACTCCCTTTTACCCGCGCAGCCCGTACGGCGTTGCAAAGGTGTATGGTCATTGGATTACAGTCAACTACCGAGAGAGCTACAATCTTTTCGCATGTTCTGGCATCTGTTTCAACCACGAAAGCCCGCGGCGCGGGCATGAATTTGTCACGCGCAAGATTGCCCGCGGCGCAGCGCGTATTCACCACGGGTTGGAGAAAAAGCTGCACCTGGGCAACATGGAGGCACAGAGAGATTGGGGTTATGCACCTGATTACGTTCGAGGCATGTGGTTGATGCTCCAGCAAGATGCACCAGATGATTATGTGCTTGCCACTGGGAGGACACATACCGTGCGGCGTTTTGCAGAGCTGGCTTTTGATGTTTTGGGAATGGACTACCGCGACTATGTTGTGCAAGATGAGCAGTTTATGCGCCCGGCGGATGTTGATTTGCTGGTGGGTAATCCTGCAAAAGCCAAGGAGAAATTGGGTTGGGAGGCAGGAACCTCGTTTGAGAAGCTGGTACGGATCATGGTTGAATCTGAGGCGCGTTTGGCTAGTGAATGAGGAGAATAGGTGCACATGTTGTATGATATGATTGAGACGGGCATACTGCCAGGAGGCAATCCGTGATCCTTAATCCTGACCAAAAGCAGACACTTGACGAGCTAGTTCACCATCCTTCGAAACTGATCGGCCGACGAGCAGCATTGATCTTACTTGCTGCGGATGGCTTGCCTACAATCGAGATTTCCAAGCAGGTAGGGCTCTCGCGCCGCCAAGTGCGTTACTGGAAGCAGCAATTCATGGAGCGCGGAATGGAGATCTTCACCAGAGGGGAAAGCCCGGATGCGGAGGAAATCGCCACTCCAGAGGTGCCCCCATCGCAACCAGCCGAAACAGTGTTGGAGTCGCATCCTGAGCAATTGGAATCTGCGCCGGCGGTTGAGGTGGCGCATCAGAAAGTAAAAAAGAAGCGCCGCAAAAAGAAGGCTGCAACAGAATTGGAAGCGAGCGAGCAGCCCCCTGTACCTGAATTGCCCATGCCACAACCGATCGAGCGCCCCGGTGTTCTTGCGGAGGATAGCCTGGCGGAGGCGGGGCGCAAGACGCTGCTCTACCTTTTTGCCGAGATGCTGCGGCACGAAGATGGCACGCGCCTGGGTGAAGATATAGAGGCGCTACACGATATGCGCGTGGCTACACGGCGCATGCGGGCAGCTTTTGATGTTTTCGCGGATGCATTTGACCCCAAGGTGCTCAAAGTTCATCTGAAAGGTTTGCGCCAAACCGGGCGCACACTGGGGCGCGTGCGCGACCTGGATGTGATCCTGGAGAAAGCCAATCATTACCTGGATACACTGGCAGAGCAGACCCGCTTGGGGCTATCCCCCTTGATTGGATCCTGGAAGGCAGAACGCGATTCTGCCCGGGAAGAAATGCTCATATATCTAAACGGGCGGGCATATGCAGATTTCAAGCGCAGGTTCAACCAGTTCGTGCAAACCCCAGGCGAAGGCGCTAGCATGGGGCAAGACTGGCCTCCATTGCCCCAACTGGTGCGCGAAGTGGTGCCGGTGCAAATCTATACCCGCTTGGCGAATGTGCGCGCTTTCGATGCGATCCTGCACTGCGCTTCGGTGAAGCAACTGCACGCGTTGCGCATTGAGTTTAAGAAGCTTCGCTATACGATGGAATATTTCCGTGAAGTGTTGGGAAATGAAACTAAAAAAGTGATCGATGAGCTTAAGCGGATGCAGGATCACCTGGGAGATCTAAACGACGCCGAAGTGGCGTGCCAAATGCTCAATGATTTCCTGCAAACCTGGGAGGCAAGGCAAATCGATCTGCCGCTCGACCAACGCCAGAACCCGGAGCCGGTGGTGGGTTACCTGGCTTACCGGCATGCTGAGCGTTACCGGCTGATCGTCTCATTTCCTTCCTTGTGGGAGCGTTTTAACCGTCCGGAGTTACGCCTGTATATCGCGCAAGCTGTAGCTTCGCTGTAAAACTAGCTGGCTGTTTTGGGGGAAAGTTTGGAGAGAAGGATGGGTGTATCTCATCTTTCTTGCAGCATATCGAGGGCGCACCCCTGGATGATCATCTGTGCAAATACCTCGGGCAGGCCGCGGGCGCGTATCGCTGAGACGGCACGTTTGAGGTCGTAGGTGAGGCGGTGATGGCAGACGATGACATTGCCTGAGCTGATCTCCAGCATGGCGTAGGCAGCGCGCGGGTCGCCGTCGTCTGGACGACCTACGCTGCCAGGGTTGATGAACCATGTAGAGGCTGCCTGGCGTGCAAAGGGCTGGTGCGAGTGCCCGCAAAGGACGATCTCTACCTGAGCGAGCAGTGCCAGGGTTTCTAGTCGATCTAAGGGGGTATCTGGCCCGAGGTGCTCGTCCGGGGCAGCAGGGCTTCCGTGCGTGAGTAAGATGCGCTGCCCTTCGATATCGATGCGCAGGGTTTGGGGGAGAGCGCTCAGGTAGGCGCGGCTGGCAGTGGATAACTGATTGTAAGCCCAGCCGAAGGCGAAGTATTTCTCACTGCGCTTGCTGCTGCGCCATTTTTCTGCTTTTTGGGGGAAGCGCAGCACCTTTCGATCGTAATTGCCGAGGATGCCGAGGATGTTTTCTTGCTGGACGCGCTGCACTACCTCTTCGGGGAAAGCGCCATAACCAACGAGATCGCCGAGGTTCCAGACGGCTTCTGCTGCCTGGCTGCAGGCGTGGGCTAAAACAGTTTCAAGGGCAGGAAGGTTCGCGTGGATATCGGCGATCAGGGCAATGCGCATATGAGTCAGTTGGGGGGCTGCTGCTAGGCAACAGCCCCCCAGAATTACAGAGAGATCGGGTTTAGAATTTGAAGATGACTGGCAAGTAGAAGCGTTGGATGACCATGAAGGTCGCCTCCGCCGAGCCAGTCACCTCACCCCACTCGAAGGTGGCGGTGTTGACGATTTCTTCGCCAGGCGTGGCATCCAGGCCGACTGTGGCGGTGAAGACAAGCACGTAGGCATCGCCAGTGGCAATGTCCACGATCTCATGTACATCATCGCCGTCCAGTCCTTCTGGGAGCACATCGATGATGTGAACACCCAGTGCGTCGGCGGCACCGTTGTTGCTAACCGCGATGGTGTAGGTGACTACATCGCCGAAGCGTACGGGCGTCTCGGCTGTCTCAACAGCCTTTGTGATCACCAGGTCAGGTGCACTAACGACATCAAAAACCACCTCAGCGGAGCCACTCTGCTCACCCCACTCGAAGTGGGCGGTGTTGGTGACCACAGCGCCATAGGCAAGGGCATGGACGGTAGCGGTAAAGACATGCTCATAGAAATCGTTGCCAGGAACTGTCACTGTCAGATCCACGCCTGTGCCAATCAACTCTGCCGGGAGGGTATCTGTGATGTGCACGCCGATGGCATCAGCGGGGCCGCTGTTGGTGATGGTAATCACATAAGTGACCACATCGCCAGGCAGGGCAGGGTCGTTGACCAGCGCAACTGTCTTCTCGATGGCGAGGACGGGTGGGTCGATCACCTCGAAGACCACTTCGGCGGAGTCGCCCTGATCCTGCCACTCAAACTCGGCAGTGTTGGTAATTACAGCACCGTAGGCAAGCGCGTGGACGGTAGCGGTAAAGACATGTGCGTAGAAATCATTGCCGAGGACATTCACTGTCAGATCCACACCTGAACCAATCAAATCTGCCGGGAGGGTGTCAGTGATGTGGACGCCAAGAGCGTCAGCGGGACCACTATTCGTGACGGTGATCACATAAGTGACTACATCGCCAGGAAGGGCGGGATCGTTGACCAGCTCGACCGTCTTCTCAATTGTGAGGACGGGTGGGTCGATCACCTCGAAGACGACTTCGGCGGAGTTACCCTGATCCTCCCACTCGAAGTGTGCGGTGTTGGTGACCACAGCGCTGTAGGTGTCCGCGTCAACGGTGGCGGTAAACTCAATCGTGTAAGTTCCACCAGCAACGATGTCAACAATATCATCAATCTCGGTGCCGATCAACTCGCCTGGCAAAGAATCCGTGATGTGGACACCGGGGGCATCGACGGGTCCGCTGTTGGTTACAGTGATTACATAGGTGACCACATCGCCGGGGAGGGCAGGGTCGTTGACCAGCTCAACGGTTTTTTCGATCGCCAATACAGGCACACTGATTTCCGTAGCGGCTTCCCACTCGTTGTCTAATAGGTCTTCTTCTTCCGAGGTGGTGGTGATGACCACACTGTTGGTCAGAATATCTCCTACAACAACGGTGTCAGTAATGAGCCCTGTTAAGTGGAAGGAGCCACCTATTCCCACTGCAAGACTATCAACCGTCCAGGTCAGCTCTCCAGTCGCGCCAATAATGCAAGCATTGCACGTCAACCCGCTGGTATCCGAGAGGTAGGTAATGCTAACGGGTAGTGTATCGGTGATTACTACATCCTCTGCTTCACCAACACCAATATTAGTGTAGGAGATGGTGTAGGTGATGGTATCGCCGGCCATCATGTAGGCAGGGCCGGTTTTGGTAATTTGCAGGTTAGCCGGGCAGTAGTTCTCGTAACCTGGTGTATCAACGCCTACAGTGGGATCAAAGGGGCCAATCAGCCAGCCTACATCGCAGATATAGGCATGGCCAGGTACATAAATACCATCTGGGCCAACGGTAGGTGGTCCGTAGTGATATTCTGTGGTAGAAGGGGGGTTGTCCTCTTTAATCAGGGCAATTAGATCGATCAGTTGATCCCATGGAGTTAGATCCAGGGTACCATCATCATTGGTATCAAGATCTTGGGCATTGGCCCCACTAAAGTTATACACAAGAAGGTGGGTCACATTATCGCTGTTCTCGAAGTTCATCGCAGCTGTTACAAAATCAGTAACCTGCCCCATGGTATCGGCATCTTTGGCGGCAAGGAAAAAACCATCCGATGGGATGGTTTGTCCATTAAGGTTCACAACTGCCTCAATGACTCCACTTCCACCAGTGCCATCGCCGATCACAAGGTATGTCAGATCATCCAAAGAAGTATTCGGTGTGCCCACAAGCTCAAGGTATTCATTGACATCAGTGCCGGTTTCATCAATTCGGATCTCGTTAATAAGTGGTAAAACGTCAACCGTGATGCGGCCAATGTTCATATCGACACGGAAGAGCACGGGCTGCCCATCTATGGTGGTCGTGAATCCGAGGTTATCAGTGTTGATCGAACGACCACCAGAAGTGCCTTGCGGCCCGATTGCATCCCAGGTTCCGGTAAAGACTGTCTTGTAATAATGAGTTCCCGCGCTAGCGATTGTGGTAAACAGCCCGTAAATACCCCCGCCCATATCGCTCATCGCCGTGGCGGGATTGTTATTGCTCCATCCTTGCCAATCGCCCACTGCGGTCAGGTTGGTGACCCCATCCTGGGCATTAACGACCTTGGTTGTGGGATACCAGCCATCACTATAGGTATTGGTATCGAAGGTGAACTTCACGACCTGGCCATCGCTGGTGGTGACCATCCAGGCGTTGGAGGATGGGTAGGATTCTGACCAATTGAAGTCACCCACCTTCCACTCGTAACGCCCAGCAGTGGCGATGGTGACATCCGCTGTGTAGATCAAATCCCCGGAAACCGCGTCGCCATGAGTACCATCATCGTACATCTGATCCGTTGTGCCCCAGCCATTGAAAGCGCCACGCACATAATACGGCGCTGCGGCCTGGGCGGGGTTGACCGCAGGAGCAGCCAACGAGAGTGCTAGCAGAAGAGCGAAGGAGAGGCGGAAGAGCCACTCCAGCTTTTGAATTTGCTTAATATTCATCTTTAATCTTACCTCCTGTGTGTGAAATGGTTATCCTGTTTCATTAGAGGACCAGGGTTTGGAAGATTATCAGGTGGATGCAACCCTTTCTTACCTATTCCCTGGCGGGCACATGAAGCGTTCATTGGAAGATGTTGTTCCGATTTCACCTCCGGATTGTGGATGTGAATTTGTGAAAGTTGAATACATGCCCCATTCTGGTATGATCTTATCATACTCTAATCCTGGCGAAAAGGTTCCAGAACAAAAGGGAGCTGCTGTTGGGCAGCAGCCCCCTTTGGAGCTCTGTTAGATCAAGTCTGGAAATTAATCACGAAGGGCAGGTAGTAACGTTGGATGACTGTGAAGGTCGCTTCTGCCGAGCCAGTCACCTCACCCCATTCGAAGGCAGCGGTATTGACGATCTCCGCGCCGGGGGTAGCATCTAGGCCAACAGTAGCGGTGAAGACGAGCACGTAGGCGTTACCTGGGGTAATATCGACGATCTCGTCTACATCATCGCCGACCAGCCCATCTGGGAGCATGTCGATGACGTGAACATCCGGGGCGTCAGCAACGCCGTCGTTGCTGACCTCGATGGTGTAAGTGACCACATCGCCAAAGCGCGCAGGCGTATTTGCCGTCTCGACAGTCTTCTCGATCACCAGAACCGGCGCGCCAACCATATAGAAGATTACCTGTGACGAATCGCTGCCCAGTGCATATTCAAAGTGGGCTGTATTCAAAACCACAGCACCATAGACATCGGCATTGATCGTTGCGGTGAAAACATTTTCGTAAATACTGTTGCCGGGGATATCTACCGTCTCGTCCACGCCCATGCCGACCAGTTCAGCTGGTAGTGTATCGGTGATGCGAACCTCAAATGCGGTTTCGTCACCGCTGTTAGTGATGGTAATGGTATAAGTGATCACATCACCGGGTAGTGCTGGATCGTTGGATAGTGCGACGTTCTTCTTAATAGATAAATTGGCCGCTTTACCTACAACGAAAGCCGCATCATCGTAGCCACTCCCTGCGGCAATCGAGTTGTATTCTACGGTATTTGTGATAGTTTCGCCGTAAAGGTTATCGCTATCTACTGTGGCGGTGAAGATTACCTCCACGTTCTCATCTACAGAAACATTGCCTGCCCAGCTAATGGTACCATCTTGCTCCGACGCGCCATCAGATGCCAGGAAAGCACCAAAGGTGATGCTGTCAGGGAGAGTGTCTGTCAAAGCCACTTGCAGGGCAGTTCCGGTGCCGGTATTGCTGAGCACGATAGTGTAGGTTACCAAGCTACCGGGGAGGATTATTTCAGGCGCAGATACAGATTTGGCGATCGCCAGTTCTAAAACCTGATCAAGGATGATCACATCATCAGTATATTTGGGGTGCATCTGGTAGTTACGCACACGGATACGCGGGCCATCTCCATCCTCTGAAACCAAGCCAGTGACGCGCACCAAATCATTTATCTGAATATCGCTGAAATCACCGTTGTAGCCATCCAGGAAAATACGCACCGGGCCGCTGCCATCATCCACCATGAGTGTGTCAAGGCCGGTTTTAGCAGTGACTGTGCCGGTGATCACCGCCAGCCAGCCTTGATTTTCCTCAAGCGAGGCCTGATTAGAGCTCATAGGCATAGGTAATGGCTCACCGGTGCCAGGATCAAGCACCTGCACCATTTCGGCTTCAAAGAACTCGATCTCGGTATCGCCGTTGTAGATGCCCACAGTGCCGACCACACGTACAACTGTCCCACGGGTGTACTCGGTGGGGTCGATATCTCCTGCAGGGGCATGGACGGTGATGCCGCCGGTATCATCTTGCACGTAGAGCACGTTGAAGAACTCACCATAGGCGGCTGTGATCGTGCCCTCAATCCATACGAGCCTATCCAGGTTATCAGGCTGGTTGACCTGGCTCTGGGCGCGTGCTTCGGCGATGTCGGATTTCTGCAGGGGCTCACCCAGCAACCACATCACCGTTTGCAGGTTGAAGAGCTCGTTCTGCTTGCCGTCGCCGGCAGTGTAGGCAAAGGTGGTGAAGGGATCGTTACTGTCACCGTAGAGCATGATGCTCCCTGCATCACCGGGGAGATCAGTGACGGCCGCCATAGGCAGGGGGATAGGATTTGGGGGTGGCGTGGCGGGATAGAACCAGGTGGGGTTGTAGATATATGCGTCGCCGCTTCCATCTGCATCGGTGTTGCTGGTGTGATAGGGATTATGCCAGTAATCGGAGGTGTAACCTACATCAAGGTCACCCTGGACAATTATCTGCACACCGGGAGTGCTGGAGGTGAGTGGCTCATTTGAACGGCCGCGAATCGAGTTCAGGCTCCAAGAAGCAATAGCGTCAACGTTGATACCGATGCTGGTTGTATCCTCAGATGGGAAATCACCCCAGATGACGCCGAACACATAGCCATTATTGGTGTTGCCATCGATCACTTCATCATCGTTCATACGCATATTGACCACCTGACCGGTCTCTACCTCAACGGCAGTAAGGATGTCGTTCAAACGACCAGCAACTGTATTAGCCCAGGAGACCTTACCAGTGTAGTCAGCCAGGCCACAGAGCCAGAGGCTGCCGCCAGCAGCGACGTAATCGCCAATGGCAGCAAGCTCAGCACTGGTATAGGCGAACTCCGGCGCGGTGATGATGAGTAATTTGACCACATCTGGATCTAGATCGCCGGCGGTCAGCTCGTCTAGATTCTTGAGCACGTTGTATTGATGATCGGAGAGATCAGCAATGAACATGCGCATCTCGCGCCCCAAAGCATTGGTATTGCCATGCCCGGCATCGATCAGGATCAAGGGAAGCTGCTCGTCCGTCACTGTGAGGTTTAGAATACCCTCGTTATCATCAGGGTTGTCGGCGAGCGGTGCCCCGATGATGTGAGCAGTGACCGTTACAGCACCGGTGATGATTGGGTGCCAAGAGAAGTTTGCATAAGCATCGCCATTGGCGGGAACAATGACCACTACTTCGGGGGTCAAATAGACTCCGTCCACGTCCAGGGTCACTGTGACGGTGCGGGCCTCCTCAACTCGATTCGTGACGCGGGCAGTGAGCAGGGATGGGCTGTGAATGGTGGGGATAGTGGGCTGGATGACCACATCGGTGATGGCGATGTCTTCGTCTCCCAGGGTCCAGATAGGCGAGGAGACGATGCGGTCGCCATCGGCCTGAGTTACCTTAATGTAGAAGTAGTGAACGCCGGTGGTGATAGTGAGCAGAGGCGACCAGTTGAAATCAGCCAAGCTTGGTACGTACGACTCAGCGACTGTACCCTGGTCGGTGATGATCTCGACCAGGATGGTCAGCTCACCATCGGGGTCTGAGCCTGTGATCTCGAATTGGATATAGCCAGGATTGGCGATCTCGGAGCCCATCCAGGCTCCATTGGCTTTCATCCACAGTGAGAAGTTCTTGTCTTCGGTGGCAAAGGTCCTGCGCTCACGCAATGCTTCGAGGAGGGCTTCTTTGGTCAACTCGGGCATGAGAACACCGGTGCGGTGATCAGTATTCGTGCCCCAATAGAGAGAGTGAGTATCAGCATTGTTGGTAGCACCCACCTTCCAGCCATAATCCAGCGAGCGGATGTACTCATCTTCCGAGAAAACATAGGAGGTACCGTAGCCATTGCCAACTTCCTCGAGTCGGGCGACATCCGAAACTTCAGGGTGATAGGTCCAATCGTTGAAGTTGATCCAACCGGGGTGGTTGAACTGCATGATCGTACCTGCCTCGTCCAAACCAACTGTACCGGTGATATCCAGCCACTCATAAAAGCCCTGGACGGTTACGCCTGCCTCCAAATTTGGTGTGTAATCGCAGTACGAGCAGCCAGTATCGGTGCGAACCGCATGGCGAACCGTGTTGTAAACATTGATATGACCCTCCGCGCCCTGGGTATATTCAAAGCCGCGTAGGGCGACAAAGTCGGAATCGGTGGCTGCCTCGACAGCAGTCAGGGTATCTTCCCATTCGGGATCGTCAATGGCGTAGGAGTGGTCGGTGATAGCCATGAAATCAAAGCCAGCGGCTTCGCCGGCTGCTAATGCCTGATCAGGGTAACCAGAGCCATCTGAATAGCTGGTATGGTTGTGGATGTCGCCAAAGTAAACGCTCATTGGCGGTTCGATAGATGTCTCGAAGGTCCATACCTCATCGGCAACCATGGAATTCCCGGCCCAATCAGTGGTTGTGCTATAAACGGTAATGGTATAGATCGTTGTGGGCAGAAGTCTGGCATCTGGATTGATAGTAACAGCAAAAGTAGATGCGTTATAACTCAGCGTGTTGGGCACAGCACCATAAGGGCTATTTAGGGTGAAGTTGATTGGGATCAGGGAGGAAGGATGTAGATCCTCCGTAAAAGTAATCACCACATTGGTAGTCAATGCAACATCAACCTCACTCGGAGCAGGCGACTGCCCCGAGATAGCAGGAATCGTTATGTCTTCTTCTCCAGTTGTAAAGCTCCAAATGTATGGTGTTTCCAGAGGAATCCCGGATGTGTCTTCTATGTCTGTGGTCAATGTTGCTGTGTACTCTGTCAAGGGATCCAATGGCGCGTCGGGGGTGAAGGTAGTTGTTTTTATGCCCGCGTTGTAACTCACAGTTCCACTGATGAGCCCTATGGAATCCTGCAGGGTAAATGTGGACGTGGTGATGGTTGAGGCTGCCATGGGCTTGGTAAAGGTTGCTGTCAGTGGATAATAAAGACTGACATCGGTCGCACCATTCAGTGGATAGGTCGCATTCACTGCGGGTGGGGTGATATCGATGATATCGATTTGGAAGCGCGGCATTAGCTGGGCATCATAATAATTTCCGCTAAAGCCAGTTATACGCAAGAGCGAGCCGCTGGAGAAACCGCGCATATCAATCCCCGTGTCCTTGTCTACAAAGACAGCCACCGGACCAGAGCCATCATTTATGGTGAATTCCCAATCGGTTCCAGGAGCAGGGGGTGTTCCACTCCAGGTAGCTGTGCCAATCACCTGGATAAGCCAGCCTTGGGTGCTGGCTATATGAGCAGTATCAGTTATCAAAGGTGCTGGCGGCGTTCCCGGTCCGATCCAGGTAACTGTGCTGAGGGGATCGATCTCCAACAAACCATTGTAATCTTTTATCGTTCCATTGATCAACACATCGTCGCCCAAATCCATGGGGGGAAGATCACGGTAAAGGTAATCGTAGATATACATGCCTCCGGTGTCGTCCTGGATGACGAATACATTGCTACGGAAAATGTCCGGAGGAACTGTGACGTTGCCACGCAGGCTGCCAGTCCAACCCACGCCTGCGGCGCGGGCTACCGCGATGGGTGTGGCAGCATATGGATCGATGACGGTAGTTGTCACCGGATTCCCCATTGTGAAGGTGATCCAATTAGAAGCGTGTACGCCATAATCATGGTTAAGCATAGTTCCGGTGATGGTGGTCGAGACTGAAACTGTACGATAGATGGCGGCGCTATCCAAAATGGAAGGAACGGTCCAACTAACTATATTGCCCGCCATCAACTCGCCCCCATCCGATATCGAAATGACGGTAAGGCTAATCGGCAGGCTGTCAGTAATAACAACCTGATCTGTAGTAATGCCAGTGTCATTGGCTACAGAAAGGGTGTAGGTATAAGTATCGCTAATATTCACTTGGCTCGGTGCAGACTTATAGATGACAAGGCCCGTATGCTCATCCCCATTACCGACAATCGAGAAGTTATCAACCCCAAGCGCCTGGGCGTAGCTGGTGGTTGTGCCAGAGGTGACAGAATAATTCCACGCCAGGTAAAAATCACTACCACTGGGAATGTCGACAGTCAAGATTTGATTAGCGACGGATACCGTCACCCCAGGCGCAGAAGGATATCCACTAGTGCTTGCATCAGCGGGAAAACTGGTCAAAAAGTTGGATCCTGCTGATGTCCATGTTGTGCCATCAAAAGAATAGTAGAGCTGAACACTAAAACCTGCGCTGTTCGTTCCAGTACGATATTTCTCAATATCGTATGAAATAGTGACGCCTGAAAGATTCACAATGGTCGCATTGTAGAAGTGAACATAGAGGTTGCCACTTTTGGTGGCGCTACTGGAAGAAAGAAAGCCAACTGCGCGGTCTGCGGCGGAATCTGGAACACCTGCGCCGAAGTTATAGATGCCGTTGGCGGCATCGCTTGCCATATTATTACCGCCCAACCTTTCTGTAACGTTGGTAGATGGGAATGCATCAACGGTACGCAAAGTTGTATTTTTGGAAACACGCCAATCGGTAGGCAAGGTGGCTGTTGCAGATGTTCCAATGCTATCAAAGTTTTCTGTATATGGTATTAGCTTTGAGAGCGGGATGGCCTCTGGGGCAGCCTGTGCTTTATCAGCAGGCAAAGCGAATGAGCACAGGATGGACAAGATCACTACCATACCAATGATTTTTTGTAGACCCTGAGTAAAATTCCGTCTGGGGTTCATCGTATTTTGTACTCCTTTTTTTGGTGTAAGGGCCGAATTCAGATCTTTCATTGGGTGAAAAGTTATCTTATCATATTTGGATCTGCTTTTACGTGACAGAAACATTGCGAAGTTAATCCGGGCTGATCTCGTCCAGGCGGCGCTCGTAATCGGGTAGGATGCGAGGATAAGGCTGATCCATAAAGGGCGAGGCGACGAGGAAATCAGCGGTAGCGCGGTTGGAGGCGGTGGGGATGTTATAGAGTACAGCCAGGCGGAGCAGGGCTTTGATATCGGGGTCGTGGGGCTGGGGCTCGAGGGGGTCCCAGAAGAAGATCAGCAGGTCGATGCCGCCTTCAGCAATGCGCGCCCCAATCTGCTGGTCGCCGCCGAGAGGGCCGGATTTGAAGCGCTGCACGGGCAGCCCGGTCTCCGCGGCAATGAGGGCGCCAGTGGTGCCGGTGGCGTGGAGGAAGTGGTGGGCGAGGGTATCGTGGTTGAATTGCACCCACTCGAGGAGGTCGCGTTTGCGCGCGTCGTGAGCAACGAGCGCAATATGCTTTTGGGCTGGGAGGGGAACGGTTGTCGTCTTGGGACTGCTCATTTGATAATTAGCTCCGTCTGCGGCGGGCCGAGGAACTCGGCACCGTTCTCGGTGACGAGAACATCTTCTTCCAGGCCGACGTAGCCATGGCCTGGTACCGCCAGCCCCGGCTCGACGGTGTAGATGTGACCCGGCTCGAGGGGGTAGTTGGGCGTGTCGCCATATTTCTCCCAAAGTGGTCCGAGCATCCCTGCGCCATCGTGGACGGTGCGCCCGACATGGTGACCGGTGCCATAGAGATATTCGGGGTAGCCTGCGCTGGTGACCGCGCCGCGTGCAATGGCATCGATCTCGCGGCCACGCACGCCAGGGCGCATGGCTTTCACGGCAGCCTGGACTGCGTTCACGATGGTCTCGAAGCCGTGCTTTACCGCAGGCGGGGGCTGGGTTTCGCCGGGGGCGAGGAAATACATCATACGCTGGATGTCGGAACAGTAGCCATCCTGCTTGACGCCGAAGTCGAAGTGGAGCAGGTGACCAGGCTGGACGATGAGATCGGTGGGGCCGGCGTGACCAACTTCAGACTCGGGTCCGGTATTGACGGCGGGGCAGGATTCAGCCTGCCAGGCAGGGGAAAGGCCGCGCCGGGCGAGCTGCTGGTGCATGAACTTTCCGATCCGTTCTTCAGTCATGCCAACCTGGGCATAATCGAAGGTTTGCTCGTATATTTCGAGGGTCGTCGCCACAGCGGCACGCATGCGAGCGATTTCTGTGGGCGTCTTGCGTGCACGGAGGGCGCCGCAGATATGCTCAGCGGAGACAAGGCGTTTGGCGTATGGCGTGCCTTCCAGGTGGGCGAGCAACACCTGGTAGAGACCATAGCTGAGCCCATCAGCGTGGACATCGTTGAGAGAATAGTTGATGCCGATGGTCTGCGGGTCCAGGCGGGTAAGGGTCTGGCGAAGCACCTGGCGGATGCCCTGGTCGTATAGGATGATCTCATCATAGGCTTGCGTGCGGCGGGCGGCGGCTCCCTCCAGGCTGCCGACAATGGCGATGCGCTGACCCTGGCGGGTGAAGATGAGAGCTGATTGCCAGGTGAGATCCAGGCCGTAGATCAGCGGAAGCACAGGGTCGCGATGGGCAGGAGTCTCACGAACAAAGGTAAGCCATAGATCGATTTTCTTCTCTTTCAGTAAATCGATGGCTTGGCGTGTTTTTTCAATGACGATGGGGTCCATATCCAATATCCTTAATTCACAGAGTCACTTCTTTGGTCAAACAGCCAGCACGCTCGCTGAGCACTTTCACGGTGACGACAGCGCCGCGCGGGCCGCGCAGTACCCATTCGGCGCGCTGTCGGTTGCTGGTGGGGCTGGCGGCGTAGATGGCGGTGAGGTCGAGGTCGCTGCTGCGCCCGTCCAGGTGGCCTAATTCGATGCGGCGCTTGCCACTGACCAGGATCACGCCCTGGGGAAGCTCCAACTCAACGCGCACAGGGCGGGCGGCCTTGCGCTCCTGGCACTGGAGGCTGGTGTAAGATGGAAGGAAGCCGGTATTTTCTATAACGAGCTTGAGATGGGTTTCCTCGCCAATGGGGGTGATTTCTAACTTGTAAAGCGCCAGGTGGGGGAGCATATCTCCTAAGGCTAACATAAAAGGAAAGTGACGGGAGACTTCGGCCTCAATGTGCTGATCGGGCGGATTGGTCCAGGTGTGCATAACTTCCCAGCCGCCGATCTCAACGGGACCTAGCTGGGGGTGCTCAAAGGGTTGCCACTCAGCAAAGGCACCGGCAGGAGCATTTTCGTCAATCCATTTCAGAATCTGGAGATCCTCCTCGTGAGGGTGGTTGCGCCACCACTCAATGAATTTGCGATCCTTGATGCCAGCGGCGGTGGGTAAATCCCACAGCTCGATGGTGTAGGCAAATATACCCAGATGATCGTAAGCCCAGTCGTCAAAGGCGCCGGTGGTGACTTCTTTGGGATGGTACTTGAAATCGTGAAAAGTAGAGACACAGCGATAATCGGTGAGTTTTGTGCCAATCTCGCCGATTTTTTTGAAAACCCAGAGGTCTTCAGTCTTCATGTCATCATCGGATTTGGTGCTGTAAGGGCGGAGGATGACGCGGCTGAAGGTGTGAAAGGTGATCGCAAAGTTGATATTAGGGTGAGTGGAGACAAAATCCACCAAAGCGCGGATCTCGGGCTCGGAGGTGGGGTATGGTCCAGCACCGCGCTGCTCACCTTCTGTACGCCAGAGATAGGGAAAATTGCGGTTAAAGTCGAGCCCTTCAGGGGCACGGGCGACCTTGATCAGGTCGCCATCGTAATCTTCGAGCAACCCCTCCGGCAAGAGGCGATAGTATTCTCCTCCGTGATCCTCAGGGGCGCGCTTCTCCAGCAGGCGCGGATCGAGGCTGCTGATCTTCCAGTCACCGTGGGGGTCGCGCAGGCGCATTTGAAGGATCTTGCCGTCACCGTTAATATCTTGCTGGTGGAGGCCATCATCACGCTCGAGCCATGGATAAGGCCGGGTGCCCGAGCGGATGTAGCGCGGGTTAGGCGCCAATGCCAGGGCGGCGCCATCCGGGTTGACGCGAGGCACGATGTAATAAACGCAGGTATCGAGAAGACGGGTGATACGGGCATCCTTGCCATAACCGTCGAGGAGTTGCGCAGCTATGTAGAGGGCAGCGGTGGCAGCGGTTAGCTCGGTCGCATGGATATTGGCATCCATCCACACGGCTGGTTTTTGCGTATCCGCGCCGGTGGCCTGGTTGGTGATGGCAAGCAGGTGGATGGGTCGGCCTTCATGACTTGCACCAATGTTTTGAATCGCCAGTAAGTTGGAGTAAGCGGATTCCCATTCCTTGATCTGCGCATTAATCTCTTCGTTGGTGAACAGGTGATTAAAGATCAATTTTATGCCTCCATTCAATATGGCTTAACCCTGTCGCTCAGAGAGTTCCTCTTGCGGGGGCAAATAGGTTCTGCGGTAGTAAATCACGCCTAGTAGTAAGGTGAATTGGATTGCTGCGGGGCCGATGGTGGAAAACTGGTCGAAGTAGAAAACCAAGAGGTTGGTGGTGGTCAGCGAGAGCAAGAGGCCGTAATAGCTCATGGAAAGACCTCGGCGGGTGCGGCCAAGGAGGATGAAAAGGGCAGAGGTGAGTAGCAGGATAGAAACAAAGATCTCTAATCCCAGCCGGGCGAGGAACCAGTAGACTCCCACAGGGTTAGATACCAGGATATCTGGGGCGTGCTGGGCAGCCAGGTAGCGAAGCATGGTGATCAGAGAGACGATGCCCATGGCGCTCATCCCGCCAACCAGGGCCGCGCGCAGGCGAAAGGCATTGAGGTATTTCTGCTCGAATGCTTGCAGGCGAGCTTGGATGTGCTGCCAGTAATTCGGCAGCTCTGGAGCGAGGTGGATGGCGGGGTCTGCGAGGAATTCGCTCAATACACCTGCCAAACGCGCCAGATCAGGGTGCTGGGTTTGGGCAGAAACGGTATGCAGACGCTCAATGATCTCAGCCCGTTCGAGGGGTTCCAAATCGTGATCGAGCACCTCCTCCAGGGCATCGAGGGCATGATACAACTCGGCACGTGGGTCGAGTGGTGGCTGTTTGCGGAGACGCAGGTAGATGATCACAACGATCAGGAAAAAGGCGTAAATGATCGGTGCTGCAGGTGGGTAGAAGTAGTCGTTGTTCTGGGTGATGAACTTGCCCACTTCGTCGATGAACAAGCCTATGCCCAGCCCAGTGAGTACAGCACTGGCGTCGAAAGCCCAACGGTTGGCAAGCACGAGTGGGATAATCGCGCCAGCAAAGAGCAGAATACCTCCCCATAAAACATGGGCGATATGCAACCCGCCGCCGCCCAACTGGGGAAAGCCGCTGAGGTTGAGGAATAGACGGGTGAGGGCAACAGAAGCGGCAAACGACAGCAGGGTGATGAGCAGGTATGTCTCTGCGCTTTGTCGTTTGACGGGCTTACGAACGCTGCTAATCAGACGGTTCATGGCAGGTTACGGAAAATGAGCGGGAGAGTATACCGAAAGTCGTAAGTGGCGAAAAGGGTGGATGGCAACCATTCTGGGGTATTGGGGTTGCCATAGGCAATATCTGGATTACCTCCATAGTAGATGGCGCCATTGCTTGGCCCACCGATGGCAGCGGAAGAGTCGTGGATATTAAGCCCAAGCCCCTCATCGAAGTGGAATAGAGCAACGGTAAAGGTATCAGTGATAAAGGCTTTTTTTGCGGGGGTAAAGGGTGTGGTGTAACGCAAGATCGTTGAGAAGCGCAACTCATCCAGCCAGCCATCGTAGAGGGGGTGAAGGAGGAAATTCTCATCTTGCTTCCATGCTCCAACGGAGAGGAAGGGGTCGGTTTCCAAAGCTGGAGTGAGGGTGTCGGGGTAGGAGAGGTCGCCATTGGGCCCATCGCCGGAGGCGGATAATTGACCATCGATGTAAATCCACATGGCGCCATCCGCAACCCTGCGCTGCAGGGCAACATGGTGCCAGCCAGAGCCGGGGATTGACTCAGAGCTACAGAGTGTCAGGCTGTCGGTCAAAGTCTGGCTGTTCACGCCAAAGAGGATACGGCCCCGGTCTAGGGATATCCCGTAGCCGGTAGCACTTTGGAGTATACCAGACAGAGCCTGGCTAGAGATGGTGCGATCAAGAAGTATGTTGCCGTACATCCAATCCTGGCCCATACCGCAAGAGATGGGGTGTGTACTGGTGATCAGATCAACAGGATCGGTGTTCAGCCAGAATTCAATTGTAAAATCAGTGGCACCCACATCCACAGGCGGCCCTGACAGGGTATTTCCGGCGTCATCAAGGGGGATCAGCAGGCGGTTCTGTCCATATGGGTCGGGTGTGCCATAAAAACGCAACGCAAAGCCGGCAGGATCGTGATCGGCATAGGCGAGAACAGGATTACGTGCGGAGTAGTAATATAAAAGGATCTGATCCCATGTAGCGCCATTAACTGCCATTTGCTGGGAGCCGACCTGGCTTAGGCACGTGCCGGTGGTGCAGCCACTTTCGTCGTGGCGGTAGGTGGTTGCGAAGGTCGCTCCATCTGTGTTGGTAAGCTTCCAACGCCAGGTGTGCTCAACGGCGGCGGTGGTGGAAGTGCGCCGCCAACCGGGACGATAAACCTGATCGCAGGTGCTATCCAGAACGTCGGCATCGCCCCAATCGCGGTGCCACTTGCCACCGCGTTCAATCCAGTACCAGGCGTACATTTTTACCGCCATTGCCCCCGCGCGGTAGGAATCGACTCGCCAACCTGGGTCCCATTCGTTAGGTAGGACATCCTTGACATATTCTTCGAAATCAACGATCTGGACGGTGTAGGTGACATATGGATTGCAGACAAGGGGATTGCCGGTGAGACCGACGCGTATGGTTTCGGGGGGCTGCCAGGTTTCAGCGAGGGCGACAAGTTGAGTCCAAGCCAGGGATGGTGGCTGGAGGCTGAAGGCGGAAATCTGACTTCCGTCGAGCTGCGCTAAGTTGGTGAAGATAATATCTATGGAGTCTGGTGGGGGCTGGGCGGCTAGGGCATTATGACTATTTTTTGCCAGGATATGTACGAGGCAAACCACCAGCAGCGCAGACAGGATGGGAACGATCAGGAGTGAGATACGTCTTTGCATGATGGATTGATTGTATGATGAAACAGAGTGGGTGTCAAATTTTCGTTATAATTGATTCATATCGATGATTATAAAACCTCTTGCTGGTTCACTGGTAACCTCCCCAATCAAGAAGGACATTTGGTTAGGCTTATTCTTGCTCTCTGCAGCCACATTGACTTTTGAGATTACGCTGACGCGGCTCTTTTCGGTAGCTCAGTTTTATCACTTTGCCTTTATGATCGTCAGTATTGCCTTGCTCGGACTTGGTGCCAGCGGCAGCGCCTTGACAATTCTTCCATTGCTCCAACGAGGCTCACCTGCAGTGCGCCTGGCTCATTTATCGTTAGCAACAGGCATCAGCATTCTGCTTGCCTATCTGCTAACGAATTGGTTACCGTTTGACTCTTATAGTATTGCTTGGGATAGCCGCCAGGTTATTATCCTGGTCTTACACTATATTGCCCTGGCGGCGCCATTCTTTTTCAGCGGGATGGCACTCGGTTTACTGCTGACTAACTATCCGGATCATGCAGGACCAACATATGCTATCAACCTGCTTGGTTCTGCCATGGGTTGTATCATTGCGTTGGTCGCGCCTGCTCATCTCGGGGGTGAGGGGATGGTAACACTGAGCAGTTTTCTGGCCGTCCTGGCTGCGACAGTGTCTCTTGCCCACTTGCGTCCCATCAGATATCTTGTGAGCCTGGGAGTCGTGACCCTATTCATCATTAATGCTCTTGATCTTAGCCTTCGGCTTACCGGTCAGGCTGGTCTTTCTGCCCTCGAACTACGCCTGTCTCCCTATAAGAGTCTTTCTTATGCTTTGCAATATCCGGAGGCACAGGTCATCTATCGCCAATGGAATGCCTTTTCGCGGGTGGATGTGGTGCGTAGTGGGGGAATCCATACTGTGCCAGGCTTAAGTTATCGCTACCTGCAACCACTACCCCTGCTGGATGGGCTTTTGGTGGATGGCGATGATATCAACCCTCTCATTCAGCATTCAGTTGATCCTTCCTTTGTGCCTTTTTTATCCAATGCGCTAGCATTTCAACTCCGCCCTCAGGCAAAAACCCTGCTCCTGGGACCACGCGGCGGTCTTGATGTTCTTGTCGCCCTGTCGTTGAGTAAAGGAGCGATAACATGTGTGGAGGTTAATCCTCTCATCATCGAGGCGGCTCCTATTTACAATGAGTTACGAATACAAATCTATCAGGAATCTGAGCGCAGCTATCTCCAACGAAGTCATGAGAAATATGACATTATTTTACTTTCCCTGACATCGTCATTTCACCCTGTGCAATCTGGGGCATATACGCTCGCAGAAGACTATCGTTATACGGTTGAGGCATTCCAGGAAATGCTCATGCACCTGGCGCCTGATGGGATTCTGGTAGCCACGCGCTGGTTACAAGATCCGCCCAGTGAAGACTTGCGCTTGTTCGCCCTGGCAGTGACGGCTCTCGAAACTACGGGCGCTGATCCGCGAGGGCAGATTGTTGCTTATCGAGGATATAACACCATTACAGTATTAATTAAGAATGCTGCCTTCTCACCTGCTGAGTTGACAATGGTACGTGAATTTGCTGGCATGCGCGCCTTTGATCTGATATATGCGCCTGATATCCGGGCTGAAGAGACTAACCAATACAATATTTTGCCGGAGTCTCATTATTACCAGACATATCTTGAATTGTTGGGAGCAGTTCCGCGCCAGGCTTTTTTCAATGCCTACGATTTTGATGTTCGTCCTCCCACTGATGATCATCCTTTCTACGGGCATTACTTCAAATGGGCGCAGACACCCGCTATATGGGCTGTAATTGGTAAGGCATGGCTGCCCTTCGGTGGAGGTGGATATCTTGTTATCCTCGCATTGCTCTTGCTAGCGATCCTGCTTGCCTGTTCTCTTGTCCTTCTGCCAGTTGTGTTGTGGAAACTGCACGTCCGCAAGCAGCCCGGTACATCCTCTCCGTTCCTCTTACGCAACTTAGTCTATTTTGGATTGCTAGGCTTTGCTTTCCTATTTGTGGAAGTTCCTCTGTTACAACGGTTCATTCTCTACCTTGGTAACCCCGCTTATGCAGTTACCACGGTGTTATTCTCCTTGTTGTTTTTCTCAGGGTGGGGTAGCCGGTGGAGCGAGCGGGTAAACCTCGAATTCTCGCTGGGAGCGCTTGTTGCGTTGATTTTACTTATGCCTTTGCTCTTGCCGTTTCTCTTTTCCTGGACTTTGGGTTTGCCGCTGTTGGCCAGGCTGATGGTAACTGTGCTGGTACTTTCTCCTTTGGGCTTTCTGATGGGGATCCCTTTCCCGGCAGGCCTGCGCTTACTCACCTCGGCTCAGGCTCAGACCGCGATCTCGGAAAATGAAGCCGCTCCGCGTACTGACATTCCCTGGATCTGGGCAGTTAACGGCGCGGCTTCGGTCGTCTCACCAATCCTGGCCGCACTATTGGCACTGACCTATGGTTTTAGCGTTGTGCTGCGGGTTGGTGCGCTCTGCTACGCTGTGGCATTGATCACGGTATGGATGTTCCTTCGCTCTGCTGCTCTTCGATACCCAGCCCGGTGAAAGGCACAAACTGCACCCCGCCGAGATTGTACCCCCTTAATTCACCCTCCTCCAACACGAACTTCCAAAGAGTTTGCACCCATCCCTGCGGTCCAATTGGTATTACCAGCCGACCGGTTTCACTCAACTGCTCTACTAGCGGAGCAGGAAGATGGTCCGGCGAAGCTGTCACAAGGATGGCATCAAAGGGTGCATATTCCGGCCAGCCATAGTACCCATCCCCTTGTTTAACCTTAATGTCCGTGTAACCTAAATCCTGTAGACGCGCAGCAGCAAGTTCCGCTAGTTCTGGAACGATCTCAATCGAGTAGATCTCAACAAATCCTAAATCAGCCAGGACAGCCGCCTGATATCCCGAACCTGTGCCAATCTCTAATACTTTCTCACCTGGTTGTAATTCGAGAAGCTCAGTCATCCAGGCGACAATATATGGCTGGGAAATCGTCTGGCCGTATCCAATGGGCAGGGCGTGATTCTCGTATGCTTGGTCGAGATACTCGGGCAGTACAAATTCATGACGGGGTACAGACGCTATGGCGCGCAACACCTCCCGATCTTGCACTCCCATGGCTTTGATTTCCTCGATCAATTGCTGGTGCTCCTGCTCATACGGATCGCTTAATTCCGTAAGTGTAGCTGCTGAAGTAGCCTCAGGCTCAGCGAGGATCGGAGTAGAGGTATCGCTAGTGACTTGGGTACAAGAAATCACAAAGAAACAAACAGCTAGTGTTGTAATGAATACTCTCTGCATCACAGTTTTTTGCGGGATCTGAACGAATCCCATTATCTATATTTATAATCCATACTGGAAAAATGTCCAGACTGTGGCTGGACGGAATTCTTATCCCTACACCTGGCCACATGTCAAATTCGCCACGAATCTGACATGTAACTGCTTTTTGCGTGGGACTAGTCAAGTCAAATGATAATGTTACCGAAGGGGCATGGTTCTGTCAAAAGAAAATGTTACCGAGGGAGTCAGCTCCTTTCATGGGA
>JAFGBV010000102.1 GCA_016932955.1 Anaerolineales bacterium
GTACGCGATCTACGCAGCCTTGGGCGGGCAGAAGGACACTCGGGAACGTGTACCCACAGCGGAGCAGTCCACACATGGTGCCAGATGATGACCCAACCCGACCTGCACCAAAACCGGCTTGGCTGGTTGACCTCCGACCTGAAAGTCTCCGACCGCTCCGATACCCTCTACTTCACCGGCTGTCTGCCCTATTACGACGCGCTTTTCGGGCACATTGGCTTCGAAGGAGTGAAAATTGCCCAGGCAGCTATCAAAATCATGAATCACCTGGGCATCCACCCACAGGTGCTCGCCGATGAGCGCTGCTGCGGTCACGACCAGCTCTGGCAAGGTGACTTGGAGACGTTCCGTGCACTGGCCTTGCTTAACCTGGAGCAATTTGCAAACATAGGCATCAAGCGCATTATAACCACCTGCCCCGAATGCGCCCGTACGCTCAAACTGGACTACCCGCAGCTCGCCGGCAGTCAGGACCTGGAGGTGCTGCACATTAGCGAGCTGCTGGCTCAGCGCGGCCTCCCCATTTCCAGCTCGCAGCTCGTAGACGATCAACCCGCACTGCTGGTTACCTATCAGGACCCTTGCCGTCTAGGTCGTCACCTGGGGATTTACGACCCCCCGCGCAAAGTGTTGGGCGATTTGGGTTTCACAGTGGCAGAGATGGCACATAATCGCCAATCCAGCCTATGCTGTGGTACAAGCTGCTGGACGTCCTGTGGGGCAGCCAACAAAAATATCCAGGTGGAACGACTGTGCGAGGCCAAAGCCACCGGTGCAGATTTGCTGGTCACTGCCTGTCTCAAATGCCAGATTCACTTCAAATGCGCCCAGCACGACCCCAACATAGGTGAAAAGATCAACATTGAGATGCACGATTTGACGACATTTGTCGCAGAAAGATTAGCGTAGTTCAGGAGGTGCCAATTGCCCAACGACAATTTACGCATCGGGGTTTTTGTATGCGATTGCGGCTCGAACATCGCCGGCCCGGTGGACACCGAAACGGTACGCCAATATGCCGCCGGTTTGCCGGATGTTGTCGCTGCGGTTCGTAACAAGTACACATGCGCGGAGCCAGGTCAACAGGAGATTCGCCGCGCTATCCAAGAACACCACCTGAACCGGGTAGTGGTGGCTTCCTGCTCGCCGGCTTCGTATGAGTCCATCTTTCGTAAGTGCATCCAGGGAGCGGGGCTCAATCCCTATCTGTTGGAGATGGCAAATATCCGCGAGCATTGCTCATGGGTGACGCCTGGAGACCGTGAAGCGGCGACTCGTAAAGCAAAAGACATCGTCAAAGTCGCCGTGGCGCGTGCCCGCTGGCTCTGGCCCCAGGAAGAGGAACAAATTTCGGTCACCGACGCCGCGCTGGTCATCGGCGGTGGTGTGGCAGGCATCCAGGCTGCTCTCGACCTGGCTGATGCCGGGCACAAGGTTTACCTGGTGGAGAAAAACCCCTCCATCGGCGGTATCATGGCCCAACTGGACAAAGTGTACCCTGACATTGAATGTAGTATATGAATTCTCGGCCCAAAAATGATGGATGTCGGTCGACATCCCAACATCGAACTGCTGACCTACTCAGAGGTCGAGGACGTTTCAGGATACGTAGGCAATTTCAAAGCGCGCATCCGCAAGCGGGCACGCTATGTTGACGAGAAACAATGCACCTCCTGCGGCGAATGCGCCGCTGTCTGTCCTGTGGTCGCGCCCGATGAATACCAGATGGGCCTGGGTACCCGCAAGGCAGTCTATATCCCCTTCCCCCAGGCTGTGCCAGCCGCCTACCTGGTCGACCATGACGAGTGCCTGGGACAGAACCCCATCGCTTGCGGCAAGTGCATCGAAGCTTGTGAGAAGAAATGTATCGACTTCGATATGCAAGACCAGATACATGACGTCCAGATCGGGGCAATCATCGTCGCCACCGGTATGCAGGTTTACGACCCCACTGCCCTCGATGAGTATGGCTACACCCACTTTCCCAACGTTGTGACCAGCCTCGAATTTGAGCGTCTCATCTCAACCGGCGGACCCCTTCTGGGCAAGCTGGGCAGACCCGGGGACTTGAAGCAACCCCAACGCATCGGATTCATCCAATGCGTCGGCTCGCGCACCCAAGACCCTGCCCGCGGCAACCCTTACTGTTCCAACATCTGCTGCATGAATACGATAAAAGCCACGCAATACCTGAAAGACAATTATCCCGGCATCGAAAGCACCGTCTTTTACATGGATTTGCGCGCTTTTGGCAAAGGCTTTGAAGAATTGCTTCAGCGCAGCAAGAGCAGCGGCGTGCGTTACATTCGCGGGCTTCCAGGCGAGGTATGCGAAGACCCTCAAACAGGCAACTTGCAAGTGGTGATTGAAAATACTACACGCAATCAACTGGAAAACTACGAATTTGACATGCTGGTGCTGGCTGTGGGTGCCACCCCTGCCACCAGCACTGAGCTAGTCCGCCAGATGGTCAGCCTGTCGAAATCACCCAGCGGCTTCCTGAAAGAGGCTCACCCCAAGCTGCGCCCGGTGGACACCCCCACCAAGGGTGTCTTCATTGCCGGAGCTGCTGAAAGCCCCAAAGACGTGCGCGAAAGCGTTACACAAGCCAGTGCCGCGGCTTCTCGCGCTTCAATATTGCTGAACAAGAGCCACTTTGCTGTCGAGGCGATTACGGCTGTTGTAGACGAGACGCTCTGCAAGCAATGCGGCATTTGCGCCAGCATCTGCCCCTTTGGCGCCATCCAGTGGGAAAAGAAACAGCCCGCCCGCGTGACCAGCGCTGCCTGTGCGGGATGCGGCGCTTGCGCGGCTGAATGTAAGTTTGGTGCCATCCTCATGCGCCACTTTCCCGACCAGGCCATCTACGCCCAGATTGACGCCATCCTGGAAGAAGACCCACAGGAAAAGATTGCCGCCTTTGCTTGCAACTGGTGCTCTTACGCTGGCGCCGATACTGCCGGGGTGAGCCGTCTGGCTTACCCACCCAACGCACGCGTGATCCGCACCATGTGCTCGGGGCGTGTCGACCCTGAATTTGTCTGGCATGCCTTCAAGAAAGGCGCGCCAGTGGTGCTGGTATCAGGCTGCCATTACGTGGACTGCCATTATATGGACGCTAACCGCAGTACTACCCGGCGGTTGGATGGTCTGTGGGACGGGATGGAAAAGTATAGCCTGAACCCCGGACGGCTGCTGCTGGAGTGGTGCTCGGCGGCGGAGGGAGCGCGCTGGCAAAATACCATGATCGAGGCAGAGAGAAGACGCCAGAGCGTCACCACTGAAGAACTGGCAGAGACTCAGGCAGCCCTGGCAGAAACCAAGACGCCTGGCCCGCGCACGCCCCGACCTGCCGACGAAAAATCCGAAGCCTTGTTTGCCTGCGTACGCTGCGGTCACCAGTGGTCTGACCACTACAGCGCCAATATGGAACGCACCTGTCCGCAATGCCGCTCGAACAGTGTGCGCTGGCTGCGGGCTAATCAGTGATGGTTAAGTAAATACCTGTTCATCCTATATATCCCTAGGAAAAATCCTATGAATGTCTCTAATGCAATACGACTTAAAAGAGCCGTGCGCAAATTCACGGACCAGCCTCTCCCCGAAGAAACCATCGTCGCCATTCTCAATGCCGGCCGCCGCGCTCAATCCTCCAAGAACACCCAGCCCTGGCATTTCATCGCCATGACCGATAAAGCCACTCTCCAACAGCTATTCGAGTGCGGCGAGTGGGCAGGACATTTAGCAGGCGCGGCGCTGGGCGTTGCCATCCTCCACGCTGACCCAACGGAGAAATTCCAGATCATGTTCGACATCGGTCAGGCTGCCGCCTACATGCAATTGGCTGCCTGGGAGCTGGGTGTCGGCTCCTGCCTGGCTTCCATCTACCAGCCCGATAAGGCGCGCCAAATCCTCGGCTTTCCTACCGAGCTGCATCTGCGCATCGCCATCTCCTTCGGCTTCCCTGCGGATATAGAAAAGCTAACCACTCAGCCCGTTAAGGGCGGCAGGCGGTCACTGGGCGAAGTCGTTCATCGGGACAAATGGTAATAGTGTTGGCTGTTACCATTTTCCTGATAAATAATTCTCACCTTTCACAAGTGTTTATTTATTTTAGTGGTATAGATGCTATAATGAATCAAGAGACAACCCGTCTGAAGTAACAAAAATTAATTTTATCCGCAATTATTATTTATTTACGCTTTCCCAATTTAGTTCCTCCATGGGTAGTCTCCATACAATCGAATAAGAACAACTCAATCCACGATCTATTTGCATTTAAGGAGTCGACCCGATGGACAACAAGCAAACTTCCGAACGGGGGCAGGCAATTATCTTCTTAGTATTGGGGATCGTCGTATTCATGGGCTTTGTCGGCTTGGCAATCGACGGTGGCATGGCTATGGCTGACCAGCGTCAAGCCCAAAACATCTCAGACTCTTCTGCACTGGCTGCTGCCGGACTGACCGCACTCGAGCTTGAGAATCGTCATGTCTATTATTCCCAGTGGAATTGCAACAGCTCGAACGTTCAGGCTGCTATCCAGACTGGATTGACCACTGCCATCAGCCGGGCGGCTGCCAATGGCTTTGAGATAGACGAGAACATTGCCGATTTCAATGGTGTCGTCGCAGAGTGTGGACAGGATACCAACAATGGGTATGTAGACCGTTGGATCGACTTCACGGTTCAGGTCTCAGATACAACCACCACATCCTTCATACAACTGTTCTATCCGTCCGCGGTAAATGTTCGCACCGAGGCAGTTACGCGCATACGCCCGCGCATGCCGCTCGCCTTCGGCAA
>JAFGBV010000103.1 GCA_016932955.1 Anaerolineales bacterium
AGTCGGCTCTATCCATGCCATACCAGCCGAATCCGAGACTGTGATCTCGCAACTAGCCCGAACTGTGTTGGGCGGGCAGAACATCTTCTACCTGGCTGTGATTGCAGGCACAACCGTGATCTTGATCATGGCTACCAACACCTCTTTTGCTGACTTTCCCCGTTTGAGTGCGCTCTTGGCAACCGACGGTTTTTTGCCACGCCAGTTTGCTTTCCGCGGCAGCCGATTGGTTTATTCACGCGGCATTGCAGCCCTCGCTGTGATCGCTTGCCTGCTGGTGATCCTCTTCAACGCCAGTGTAACTGCACTCATCCCACTCTATGCAATTGGCGTGTTCCTGTCCTTTACTTTGTCGCAGATAGGCATGGCTCGCCGCTGGTGGAAGATTGGGCACATCAAGCCCGGTCAAGAGGTTCATGAGCGCGGCTCATCCCTCAAACACGAGAGCGGCTGGGAACTCAAGATGATCATTAACGGATTTGGGGCAATCTGCACCGCTATCGTGATGACGATCTTCGCAATCACAAAATTCAGCGATGGCGCCTGGGTCGTTCTGATTCTGATCCCCCTGATCGTAGTAATGCTCTTCAGCATCCACCGACATTATCGCCGTCTGGCGAATAAACTATCTCTCGAAAATTATGGCGCTCCGCCGCGCATCGCCCGCCACAGAGTCATTCTCCTGGTGAGTGGGGTACACCGTGGTTCACTGATTGCTCTGCGCTATGCACTGAATCTCTCGGATGATGTCACCGCAGTACATGTATCCACAGATCCCGACGAGGCTGCGCGACTGGAAAACAAATGGAGCACCTGGGGGGAAGGGGTGCGCCTGGTGATCCTGGAATCCCCATACCGGCTCCTTGTAGAGCCATTGCTAGAGTACATTGAAGAAGTAGCCAGCCAGCGCCAGCCAAACGAGATCATCACCATCGTCGTGCCTCAATTTGTCGCGCGGCATTGGTCAAATAATATCCTGCATACCCAGGCCGCTTTTTGGCTACGCCTGGCGCTGCTCTTTAAACCTGGGATCGTCATCACCGATGTCCCTTACCAGGTTGATTAAGAATCTACCCCTATCATGGTTTACAGGATAGCGAAAAAGATGGAGGTGCCATGAACTATATCGTCGTCGGCTGTGGGCGCGTCGGGGCTGAGCTCGCCTACCGGCTGTACCAAAAAGGTCATCATGTTGCCGTGATCGATCAAGTCGCGGCCGCTTTTGAAAACCTGCCCCATGATTTTCAAGGGCGGGTGATTGAGGGTGAAGCCTTGAATCAGAATGTATTACATCGCGCAGGCATCGAGGAGGCGCATGGTCTGGCGATTGTCACAAGTTCCGATTCTACCAACCTGGTGGTTGCCCATGCCGCTCGCACCTCGTATAACTTATCGAATATTGTGGTACGCAACTATAATCCACAATGGCGTTCATTATTCGAGTCATTTAACTTGCAAGTGGTCAGCTCTTCCAGTTGGGGGGCGCAACGCGTCGAAGAATTGCTCTATCACTCCGATATGCGGACAATCTTCTCCGCTGGCAATGGCGAGGTTGAGATATATGAGTTTTCTGTCCCAGAAAATTGGGCAGGCCGCCCGCTTGGAGAGTTGGTCGCCAGCCACGAATGCAGTCCAGTCGGATTAACACGTGTCGGGCGCGCCATCCTGCCCTCCTGCGAGACGATCCTGGAGGAAAACGACGTGGTTCTCGTCAGCGCGACCTTCAATGGGATTGAAACGGTGCGGCATTCTTTACGTACACAGTAGGAGAGAGAACCATGTTTGTAATCATTGCAGGTGGTGGCCGGACCGGCGCCCAATTAGCCATGCTGCTGCTGGCTCAAAATCATGATGTCCGCTTGATCGAACAGCGGCCAGATATACTTGCCCGCATTCACCGCGAGCTGCCAACAGAGGTGATCTTCGAAGGTTACCCCAACGACCTGCTCGTTTTAGAGCAGGCTGGTATCAGCCAGGCGCAGGTTGTGGCAGCCTGCACTGCCAGTGATGCTGACAACCTAGTCTTTTGCTATCTTACCCGCACCATCTACCAGGTACCCCGCACCATCGCCCGGATCAATAATCCGCGCAACGCCTGGCTCTTCGATAGCAAGTTTCACGTAGATGTGCCTCTCAACCAGGCGGAGGTCATGGCCAGCCTGATCGAAGAGGAAATGTCACTGGGGGATATGATGACCCTGCTTAAAATTCGCCGGGGCCAGTACTCGCTGATCGAAGAGAAAATTCCGCCTACCGCCAAATCAATTGGTGTAGCTATTAAAGATTTAGGGCTGCAAGATGAGTGCGTGATTGCCGCCATCATCCGCCAGGGAAAGGTGATCCTGCCGCGCGGCATTTCCACTTTAGAGGCCGGAGATGAGGTATTGGCAATAACCAACCGCCAGGGCGCCCAGCAATTAGCCGAGCTGTTCGCACCGGTCAACAATTCGAATAATCATTAATCCGCCCAAAATCGGGAATCGGGTTTGACCAATCGATGACGTTCGAGTATAATCACACTTCGTTTTATATAAGCAAAGAACTACTACTGGAGATTAGTACGTATGCCGAAGAGAACCTACCAACCCAAAATCCGCCGTCGCCTGCGCGTGCACGGCTTTCGACAGCGCATGGCAACTGCCGATGGGCGCAAAGTGCTCAAGAACCGCCGTCTCAAAGGACGTTACAGCTTGACCGTTCGCAAGAATAACCATGTCAAGCGCACCAATTGGAACGGATAGTTTTCACGCCTGAGAGAAACGCATCTCACAGGTTTTACGAACGCGTGTTTGAAACGCAAGTTCCGCCTGACCAGGGATTCTGATTTCAAGCGGGTGCGGCGATCCGGTAAGTCCTATGCCCACCCGCTTCTTGTGCTTGTTGTGTTGCCCGAGAAGATCGAAAAAACCATCTTTGGAATCTCTGCCAGCCGTTCCGTAGGAATAGCCACTCGCCGTAACCGGGCAAAACGTTTATTGAGAGAAGCGCTCCGCCCACTACTGCCTGACATTCGACCTGGCTGGAAAGTCATCTTGATCGCCCGCCAGCCCCTGCTAGACGCTTCATTCCTACAAATCCAGGCTGCACTCGAACAACTGTTGCGTAAAGCGGATCTATTACAGAGATCAGATGGAAACTGAAGCCCAGTTAGAGAAAGAGATACCTGCCGAACCACGCCTGCGCGACCTCCCGCTCACGCTGGGAAACTTACCACGCTGGCCTGTATTGGCTTTGATCCGCATGTATCAGACAACCATCTCCCGCGGCCTCCCCCCTAATACTTGCCGTTTTTACCCTTCCTGCTCACATTATGGCTACCAGGCTATCTATAAATATGGGTTACTCAAAGGCGGGCTGATGGCAAGCTGGCGAGTTTTACGCTGCAACCCTTTCAACCCAGGGGGAGTGGACCCTGTTCCGTAACAATAAAAACTACAAAATTGGATATCCGCACCTCATGACAAAGAAAACTTTCCTCCTGCTCATTACCTTCTTCCTGCTTGCCACTGCGCTTTCAGCCTGTGGAGGCAGCTCGGCCTTTGGCAATACCAGTTGGCCCGGGATTACTACATCGGATGATACAATCTACCTGGCTGGCGGCTCGCAAGTATTTGCTGTGAAGGCCAGCAGTGGCGTTGAAATCTGGCACTATCCCGAGAAAGCCTCCGCTAACATCTCCTTTTACGCCGCCCCTGTGCTCACCGCAGATGGTCAGCTCCTTGTTGCCGGGTATGATAGCAAGCTTTACAGCCTGGATCCAGCCAGCGGCGCGGTGAAGTGGGTCTTCGAGCAGGCTAAGAAACGCTACATTGCCAGCCCCCTTGTCAACGATGCAGGCATTTTTGCCCCCTCGGCTGATGGCACACTGTATGCCCTGGATATGGAAGGAAACCCGCTGTGGTCCTTTAAGACCGAGCAGCCTATTTGGGCTACACCGGTATCAGATCCAGAATGCGAGTGTATCTACATGCCTTCCATGGATCACCACATTTATGCTCTGGATGTAGCCAGCGGCGACCAGTTATGGAAAAGCGAGGACCTGGGCGGCGCGATGGTGTCGTCCCCAGCCTATCGTGGTGGCGTGCTTTATATTGGCACATTTGGCAATGAAATCCTCGCCCTGGATGCCAAGAATGGGGACATTACCTGGCGCTTCAGCACGGAAGGTTGGGTATGGGCTGGTCCTGCTCTCACGGATGATCTTCTCATCGTCGGTGACCTCGAGGGTTGGTTATATGCCATCCAAATCGATACCGGCACCCAATCCTGGCGCATCCAGCCAGATGGCGATATCGCCAGCACCACGCTCATCCTTGATAATCGGATCTACGCCACCACCGAAACAGATACCATCTATGCTGTGGATCTGGAGGGCAACATCATTTGGAGGCAGATCGTTGATGGCAAGTTATTTGGCCCGGCGATTACTGCCGGAGACCAGATCATGGTTGGCCCGACAGATGGTGATTTTACCCTTGCCGCCCTGACGCAGGATGGCAGTTTACTTTGGACATTCCCGCCCGAGAAGGAGTAGCTCTCAGCGGACCGCATCGCTCGGATTGATGGAGATTACAAAATGTGGGATACACTCATCATTAACCCCATGATTAATGCCTTGCTTTGGATTTACACCATTGTGGGCGGTAATTTTGGTCTGGCAATCATCCTGTTCACCATACTCACCCGCCTGATCACATACCCGCTCACCGCTTCGCAGATGAAAAGCGCCAAAGCCATGCAAGAAATGCAGGCATCCAAGAAATGGCAGGAGATTCAAAAGAAATATAAAGACGACCGTGAAAAACTGGCCCAGGAACAGATGGCGCTTTACAAAGAGATGGGTGTCAATCCGTTTGGCTCCTGTCTGCCGTTGTTGATCCAATTCCCGATCATCATCGGTCTATATCAGGCTGTTACCCGGGCTTTGGCTTCAGCGCCTATCCAGTTGATAGATTTCTCCAACCATATCTACTCCTTTATCAATGCTTCTGAGCTGATCCCGATGAACAGTAAATTCCTGTGGATGGATCTTGGTCAGCCAGAGCGTGTGTATGTATTCGGAATTGGCATCCCTATCCTGGCGATCTTGGTGGTCATCAGCACTTATTTGCAATCAAAACTGATGACACCTGCCTCTGCCAATCCCAACGATCAAAGCGCCCAGATGACCAAAATGATGAATCTATATATGCCGCTGCTGATGGGATACTTTGCATACTCTTATGCTTCTGGCCTGGCGTTGTATTTCGTGATCAGCAACCTGGTCGGCATCATCCAATATGCTGCCATGGGCCGTTTGAATTGGAAGAATTTGCTGCCTCAAAAGAAAGCTGCGGCATGATAAATCATCAAGGAATATCGCAAAGAGGCCTGATATGAAATCACAACGCGCAACACTTGAAGTGATCGCAGCCAGTATCGAGGAAGCGATCGAAAAGGGGTTAGAGGAATTGGACCTTCCGCGTGAAGCAGTGGAGGTTGAGATCCTGGATGAGGGCAGCCGCGGGCTATTTGGCCTGGGAACACGTCAGGCACGCATCCGGCTGATGGTTAAGGATGTTGAGGAAGAAGCCGACGCGACACCCACCCCGCTTGAAGAGCCTGCAGAAACACCAGAGCCTGTGCTGCAGGTCAAAACAGATACCAAAGCCGCACCAAGCGCAAGGGAAAAATTAGTAGCCAGCCTGCAAACCGAGGTTTCGCAGCAGGTGGTTAGCGAGCTGCTGGAACACATGAAGATCAAAGCTGAGGTGGTTGCCCGCGAAGGCGAGAGCGATGATGACAGCCAAACAAACCCCATCCTGGTCGATATCCACGGCGATGATCTCAGCTTGTTGATTGGTAAGCGCTCCGAGACACTCAATGCCCTACAATACATTGCCCGACAGATCGTCAGCAAAGAATTGGGGCATTCCGTTAAACTTGTTCTGGATGTAGAGGGATACCGCAACCGTCGTGAGCGACAGCTCCGCCAGCTTGCCCGGCGTATGGCCGATCAAGCGCTCAAAACTGGAAAAAAGCAGGCACTGGAGCCAATGCCTCCCAACGAACGGCGCATCATCCACTTGGAATTGCGTAATAACCCGGATGTTGATACGCAAAGTTTTGGCGAAGAGCCCTACCGTAAAGTAACTATCATTCCCAAGGCTTAGCACCTCCCCACGGGAATCAACAACACATGCGGGGTGTTTGCTGGCAGGATCCTGTCTGCAAACACCCCGCATGTTGTACCAATGTTCTCAGGTATAATTCACCTATGCCCGATCTAACGCCGCTCGAATCAGTGGATTATCTGATCATAGGTCATTTAACTCGTGACCTTACACCACAAGGCCCCCGCATGGGGGGAACCGCTGCCTATGCTGCCCTAACAGCACATGCATTGGGATTGCGCGTGGGCATTGTGACCGCCTGGGGTGCAGAAGTGCCGACTGCACCTCTAGATCACATTCCTGTCTTCAGCCACCCTGCTGAACACAGCACAACTTTCGAAAACATCTACCAGGATGGCACACGCCGCCAGGTAGTCCACTTTGTAGCGCCTAAACTGGATTACCATCACATCCCAGAGACCTGGCGTCAGACTGCCATTGTGCACTTAGGCCCGGTAGCTCAAGAAGTAGAACCCGGCCTGGTGCGCCATTTTCCAGCCGCCCTGGTTGGCGTCACACCGCAAGGCTGGCTGCGCACATGGGATGAGAATGGACAAGTTCACCCCACAGAATGGCCCGAAGCATCCTTTGTGCTCGAACAGGCTGGCGCTGCGGTCATCAGCACCGAAGATGTAGACGGAGATGAAATCCGCATCGAGGAAATGGCAGTTGCCTGTCGTGTGCTGGCCGTAACCGAAGCTCACCTTGGAGCAAAGGTGTACTGGCATAATGATGTGCGCCGCTTTCGAGCTCCTCATCTGAGAGAAATCGATGCTACCGGAGCTGGAGATGTATTCGCAGCAGCCTTTTTCACACGGTTATATACCACACGCGATCCCTGGGAGGCTGGCCGTTTCGCCACCCAGGTAGCATCCATATCGATCACACGCGCTGGATTGGATAGTATTCCCACAGCGGATGAAATTCAAAGCTGCCTGGTGGAGGTGCTCTAGATGGGCAGAATCTATACCCTTGTTAACCAAAAAGGTGGTGTTGGCAAGACAACAACCGCAATCAATCTGGGTGCTTACCTGGCTTATTTTGGCCAGCGAGTCTTGCTGGTCGACCTGGATCCCCAGGCAAACGCGACCTCCTGCCTGGGGGTCGATAAACAACACGTGAAGATCGGAACCTATGATGTGCTCATTGGCTCAACATCTGCCCAGCCGAATATTCTCCACAATCCGCGCCTCAAGCTCTCCTTATTGCCATCCTCGCCTGCATTAGCTGGCGCAGAGGTGGAACTGGTACCCGAGCTTGCGCGGGAGAGCAAGCTGAAAGAAGCGCTCAAGCCAATCTCGGACCGCTACGATTACATCCTGATCGATTGCCCTCCCTCGCTGGGCATTCTCACTTTAAACGGGATAGTCGCAGCCAGGGATGGCTTGATCATCCCTGTGCAGTGCGAATATCTTGCCCTGGAAGGCATTGGGCAACTCACCCAGACCATCTCCCGCATCCGCGCCGCACTCTTTCCCGAGCTGCGCCTGCGTGGTGTGGTGATGACCATGTACGATGGGCGCACCAATCTGAGCAGTGATGTTGTTGCCGAGGTAAAACGTCACTTCCCTGATGATGTCTTTAAGACAGTTATTCCTCGTACCGTGCGCCTGGCTGAGGCGCCCTCTTACGGCCAGCCAATATCAACCTATGCACCGCATTCCAGCGGCGCCGTTGCTTACTCGAACCTGGCGCGTGAAGTACTGGAAGGTGATGGCACCATCATTGCATTGCAAGAGACGGGTGCAGCATGAGCAAGAAAACTGGACTTGGTAAAGGGTTAGAGGCGCTCATCCCTAGCGGTGATTTCATCCCTGAAACCACTGCAACCTCACCTGCCGGCGGGGTCACAGAATTGCCGGTCGCCAGCATTCAACCAAATCCACGCCAGCCGCGTGCCCAAATCGATGATATCGAATTAGCCGAGTTGGCTGCTTCAATTCGAGAAAACGGCGTGCTTCAGCCTATCATCGTCACCATCGGTGAGCAAGCCAACCAATACATCCTGATCGCCGGAGAACGGCGCTGGCGTGCTTCTAAACTGGCTGGAATAAGCACAGTACCCGCCATTGTGCGCCAGGCTTCCGACCTGCAGCGCTTGGAGCTGGCCCTTGTAGAAAATATTCAACGTGCCGACCTGGCTCCACTCGAGGCAGCCGAAGCTTACCGGCAGCTTATCGAAGAATTCCACCTTTCTCATGAGGAGATTGCCACAAAGGTGGGGAAGAGCCGCGTTGCTGTGACCAATACATTGCGCCTTCTAAAGCTGCCCGCCGCGGTCCACCAGGCTTTGTCGGAGGGGAAAATTTCCGAAGGGCATGCGCGCGCCCTGCTGACTCTATCAACCAGCCAGGCCCAGATTGCTACCTTGCATACCATCCTGCGCCTGGATTTAAACGTGCGCCAAACCGAGGAATTGGTGCGCAAGCTCAGCGGTGTAAAGCCTGAACCCCCTCCGAAACCTCCCCTTGCCCCAGAAATCTCTTCCCTGGAGGAGCGCCTGCGCAATCGCCTGGGCACAAAAGTATCCCTTAATCCACGCCGCAAGGGCGGCACCCTTGTGATCCACTACTACTCAGACGAAGAACTGAATTCCCTGGTACAGCAAATCATCGGGGATGATGTAGCATGAGCCTTACAACGCTCACCCACGCCAGGATCTACACCCTTAACCCTACTCAACCGGTCGCAGATGCCATTGCCATCCAGGATGGGCGAGTGGTCGCTGTGGGATCTGAGGCAGATATCATTTCCGCGACCGGCGAAGGGAAACGCCTTGATCTGAACGGCTATACCATCATCCCCGGCTTGACCGATTCCCACATTCACCTGCAGCATTACAGTCTGAGTCTGCTCAAAGTGGATTGTGAAACTTCGACCCGCCAAGATTGCCTGCAACGTGTGGCAGAACGCACTCGTAAAACCCTGCCAGGCGAGTGGATTCTAGGTCATGGCTGGAACCAGAATAATTGGGATGAAGGCTTTGGTACCGCTGCTGATCTGGATCAGATTGCGCCAACCAATCCCGTTTATCTCACTGCCAAATCCTTGCATGCTGCCTGGGTCAATAGTCCCGCACTGCACCTGGCAGGTATCACATCCACAACACCAGACCCTGCCGGAGGACAAATCGGCCGCGATGCCACTGGCAATCCTAATGGCATCTTGTTTGAGTCAGCTATGGATCTGGTCAGCAGGATAATCCCTGAGCCAGATATAGAAACCATTGTCCAGGCAATCCAAAATGCCCTGCCCCGTTTGTGGGGAATGGGGCTGACAGGCGCGCACGATTTTGACCACAGCACCTGTTTTACCGCCCTGCAGATATTGCGCCAGCGTAACCAGCTCCGGCTGCGTGTGGTGAAAAGCATACCGCTGGAAGACCTACCTTATGCGATAGCCCTGGGCATACGCAGTGGATTCGGTGATGATTGGCTGCGCATTGGCTCGGTCAAGTGCTTTGCTGATGGCGCCTTGGGACCTTGCACCGCAGCGATGTTGGAACCCTATGAGGGCTCAGTGGATCAGCGCGGGATGCTCATGCTGGATGCAGACACCCTGGTGGAACACGGACTGATGGCTGTGGAGAATGGTTTGAGCCTGGCAGTGCATGCCATTGGCGACCGCGCCAATCACGAGGTATTGAATGCTTTCTCCAGACTGCGCGAGCACGAAAACGACTTGGCTATGCGCACCACGCGCGGCAACAGCAAGCCACTACGACATCGCATCGAACATGTTCAGCTAATCCATGCCAAAGATGCCCACCGCCTGGCAGCCCTAAATATCATTGCTTCCATGCAACCCATTCACGCTCCTTCAGATATGCTCATGGCAGATCGCTATTGGGGTTCGCGCGCCCGCCTTGCCTATGCCTGGCGTGAGCAACTACGCCATGGCGCTCGCCTGGCGCTGGGGTCAGATGCCCCGGTGGAATCGCCCAATCCATTCTGGGGCTTGCATGCAGCCATCACCCGCCGCCGCCTGGATGGCTCGCCAGGACCAGATGGTTGGTATGCGGAACAACGCCTGACCCTGGCTGAAGCATTACACGGCTTTACCAGCGGAGCGGCTTTCGCGGCTGGTATGGAAGACCGCCTGGGTTGCCTGGCGCCAGGTTTCCTGGCAGATCTACTCGTTCTGGAACAAGACCCTTTTGCTTGCCAGGCTCATGAAATAGCCAATATCCACCCCCTCGCGACAATGGTGGGTGGAGAATGGGTTTATGGCGATTTGAACTAAAGGGATTCTGCTTCAGCGGTTTTCGCTGCGGGTAATTGGCTGCACCTGCACCAGATCTGCAGTAACCACCAGCCGCCGCAGGTACATCTGCATCTCATCATTCCATTCAACACAGGTGATCAGCGTGATCTGTGGAAGATCTGTGGCATAGGTTACTTTCAGGTTGTCTTCCTCAACAATTTCTGTGTCTCGCACCTCGTAAGTGTAGACATTCTCCTCAGTGTACAGATAGATCACCTCTCCTGGCGGGAGGTCGCCCAAGTTACGGAAGGGTCCATCACCCAACCCGCGCACGGTCACATGTCCTGCAAGCGCCGTATTACTGCCCAACCCCGGCCAGGAAGTATTGCCCAACCAGGCCACTTCTTCGCGCAAACCGAGGATCCACCAAGAAAAGCCATCCCAAGGCACAAATTTGACTTCAGTATCCAGAATCAGTGCTGGAATTGCAATACGCACCACCGGGCTTAGATCTGGTTCCGGTTCCCCAGGCTCAGGTGTTACTGAAACAACCGGTGAAGGAATAGGGTAAGAAGGAAGTGTAACGACAGGGATCGCTTCAGGAGTTGAATACAGGTAAGCTGGTAAGGGAGGTTCTTGAGGCGGTGTTGAGAGTGCTGATGGCAGACCGCCGTCCTGTGTCGCTGTCACACTGGGCAGGATCTCATTCAGACCTATAGATGGTCGTGGGCCTTGTGTGACAATGGCCACCCCAGCAGCCACCGCAACAAACAGAAGAAGTGCACCGATTGCACTCATCCAGCGCGAGGAAGTCTTCGCACTTCCGCGCAACACGATGCCTGCCAACAAGAGCAGCAAGCCCATCAAGCCCATTAACATCACACCCAGCAGCCCAGAGCGCTCTGGAGCAGAGCTTTCACGCCAGTTCAAGGGTAGCTCGCCTGTGCCTGGCAATCCGGTGACAACAACTTTGTAGTTTACGCTGGCCGTCTTTGTTTGGTTGCCATAGGTGAGCGTCACCACATTGGGGAGTGTTTCAGTCTTAGTGGCGTTACCATTCACTTTCACCACAACCGTGATGGTAATCTTCTCATTGCCGATCACGGGTCCTAGGCTAACCGTAAAAGAGTGAGCAGACTTTTGCGCCGAACCCTTCGTGGTTGTGACGGTTTCAACATCAATATAGGTCGGGAAGGAGTCCGCGATGACAGCATCATCGGTGGGACCACTTCCTTTGTTCTCCACTTCAATTGTGAACGTGAACTTCTGCCCTACCTTTGCCTCGGTAGGAGTTACCTTAGCTGTAAGAGTAACATTCACGGTTAATGTGCCGGTACTGGTTGGCGTTACCGTGGGTGAGGAAGTTGGCTGTGTGCCCGTCCGCGTGGCAGTTGCGGTACGGGTAACCGTTGGCGAACGAGTGGGAGAAGGCGTGGGTGTAAATTTACTCTGATAAATAACTGGCAGATACTGTCCCTCATCTGTGAACGCCGGCGAAAAAGGACCATTGTCCTGGTCTCCGGCTGCGCTCCCCGCCAAGGCTGGAAAGAAGATCAGCCCTCCTAGCAGTAAAATCGCTCCCAGGATTAATACCCAGTGTTCTGGTGCGCGCATAGGTTTGACTGTGTTTTCTTTCAGAGGACAGTCGTCATTCATATGCATAATTATATCACTACCATCCTTGTAACGTTTCCAATAGAGATTGCATCTAAATGGCTATATGGGCACAAACCAATTGTCCTCAACTATATGTCCCATTAAACCCGGCTTGCCTAACCAGAACAGCCAGGGTAACCCTCCACCACCGCAAGCAGGCAGCCTTTGTCCTCAGTGTGGGCAGGGAATACTCGATTACGATGGAGCCCTGAATCTGGTTTGCGAATCATGCGGATATACTTTAGCAGGTTGCTCAACCTGATAAACGATCTCATCTCCCCGTTGGGGAAAAGGATTTATAATATGACAACACTATTGAATGAGGAAATAATCAAACAGGTCAAGGATGTATTCGACGCACAACTCAAAGAGAATGTACAGGTGATGTACTTTGGCTCACAGGATGGGTGTGATCAGTGCGAGGATACCCGTCAGTTAATTGAAGAAGTTACATCGATCTCAGATAAAATACGCCTGAGTGTTCACGACCTGCAAGAAAATTCTCCTTTGGCAGCACAGTACAAAGTAACAATGTCGCCAGGCCTGGTGATTGCCGGACTGGATGGTGACCAGATCAAGGATTATGGCATCCGCTTTTCTGGCATCCCCTCTGGATATGAATTCACCTCCCTTATTCAGGATATCATCTTGGTTTCTGGTCGCGACTCGGGATTATCTCCTGAAACCAAGCAAGCCTTACAAAAATTAGAACAACCGGTTCACCTACAGGTTTTTGTTACTCCTTCCTGTCCTTACTGCCCATCTGCTGTAGTGCTTGCTCATCAGATGGCTATGGAAAGCCCGATGATCCAGGCCGAGATGGTCGAGGCAATGGAGTTTCCCGACCTGGCCAATCGGCATAATGTAAGCGGCGTTCCGCAAACAACAATCAACGATGGCGCGGGAACTGTGGTTGGGAGTGTCCCCGAGGCGCAGTTGCTGGCTGAAATCCAGCGTTTGGCATGATACTACTTTGAAGAGGATCATTTGAACATGGAAGCAAAAATAACCTGGAAACAAAAGATGAGCTTTCTCGGCCAAGCTGAATCAGGCTTCACCGTACCCCTGGGCACAGATCCATCTGTGGGAGGAGACAATGATGGCTTCAGACCTATGGAATTACTTGCCCTTGGTCTGATAGGCTGTACCGCAATGGATGTGATCTCCATTCTACAGAAAAAACGGCAGGAAATCACATCGTTTGAAGTGCAAGTGCACGCAGAGCGCGCTCAGGAACACCCCAAGGTATTCACAAAGGCGGTCATCGAATACCTGATCCAGGGTCGAAGTGTTGATCCTGCTGCTGTAGAACGCGCCATCGAGCTTTCTGCAACTAAGTACTGCCCTGCGCAGGCAATGTTGGAGAAAGTCATGCAGATCGAGCATAAGTTCAGTATCACCGAAACCCTCTGAGTGATACTCTCAACGCGAGGAATTTGGCAAAAGTAGCGATTGGGCTTGCCAAATTCCTCTTCCAGCCACACTTGCAGGTTGGCTACAGGCATGCTATAATGCGCATGTAGCTCTCCCCTTTTGTCTTTTAACCTCTGGTAGCCTTAGATCTCCTGGCCCGCACCGCCTCGCCTTTGCGTTTAGAGCTATAAGGCTGGCAATCACAATGATTACAGATTTTTCCCTTTGAACCTATAAAACGAATATACAAAGACGGGATATATAACAAAGATGAAAGTCCTCGAACTGCAAAACACGCCCCTGGCCACCTTGCGACAAATGGCCCGGGAACTGAACATTGAGGCAGCTAATCGCCTCAAAAAAGATGATCTCATTCTTCGAATTCAACAAACCGAGGCAGAGCGGGAAGGGCTGGAACTGCGCGGGGGAATTCTTGAGATCATGAGTGATGGCATCGGCTTTCTCCGTTCTGGTCACTACCAGCCTGGAGCTTACGATGTCTATGTCTCCCAGTCTCAAATCCGGCGTTACAGTCTGCGCAATGGCGACCTGGTGATTGGCCATGTGCGCCCACCACGCGAATCGGAGAGGCACTACGGGTTGCTTAAGGTGGAAACCGTCAACGGCGTGGATCCAGACGATGCCCGGCATCGCCCTACATTTGAGGCACTCACTCCAATCTTCCCGGATGTGCGCTTTGACCTGGAAACAGATCGCCACACCCTGGCAACCAGGATGATCAACCTTGTTGCGCCGATTGGGCGCGGGCAACGTGGACTGATCGTCTCGCCGCCCAAGGCGGGTAAAACCACCATACTCAAGCAGATCGCCAATGCCATCTCCACCAATCATCCTGATGTTTACCTGATGGTTGCACTCATCGGCGAGCGGCCTGAAGAAGTCACCGACATGGATCGTTCGGTAGATGCCGAGGTGATCTCATCCACTTTCGATGAGCCAGTCACCTCCCACGTGCGCGTGGCAGAGATGGCCTTGGAACGCGCGAAACGTCTGGTAGAAATCGAGCGTCATGTTGTCATTTTGATGGATTCGATCACCCGCCTGGCGCGCGCTTACAACCTGGTGGTTACTCCCTCTGGGCGCACTCTTTCGGGTGGCATCGACCCTTCCGCCCTTTACCCCCCTAAACGCTTCTTTGGCGCAGCCCGCAACATCGAAGACGGCGGCTCGCTCACCATCATTGCAACCTGCCTGGTGGATACAGGTTCACGCATGGACGATGTGGTTTATGAGGAATTCAAGGGCACAGGCAACATGGAATTGCACCTCTCGCGCAAGCTGCAAGAAAGGCGAGTTTTTCCCGCCATTGACATCGAACGCTCCTCAACCCGGCGTGAGGAACTGCTGCTTGGCCCGGATATCACGCCGCGTGTCTGGTTAATGCGACGCATGTACGATCAAATGATCGCTGCACCGCCATTCGGCGCAGGTATGGATCCAGGAACCGCCACCGAAGCGATCCTGCACCGTCTCTCGCGCACTGAGGATAACGGGCAATTCCTGGAAACATTGAATGAAGCTAATTAACCCTGGTATGAGCTCCCAGCCAGAACCCGATCTTCCCGCAGACAGCCTGCCAGTTCAGCCGCGATCTAGCCGGTTCCTTCTGACAGCAACCTGGTTTACTTCAATCTGCCTGGTTCTCATCGCAGGCTATCTTGGTTGGCAGACGCGTGCCAGCCTGGCGGCCTCCCCGGTCGAATCGGCAGCCGTCGCCCCTGCATTGCCGCTTATAACACCCAGTGGCGATTCATCTGAACCTGCACAATTACCTGCATACAGCGCCAATCATGTGTTGGCTGCCATCCAGCGTCGTAGCAGCCTGCATACAATTATTCCCAACCGCCCACGCCAGGATGTAATGAATTACACCGTCGAGACAGGTGATTCGGTATTTGGTATTGCGCAGAAGTTCAGCATTATGCCAGAAACGATCTTATGGTCCAATTATGATGTGTTGAACGACAACCCCGACGAGCTCAGCCCGGGCATGCAATTGAACATTCCTCCCGTGGATGGCGTGTATTATCAATGGGAAGAAGGCGATACACTCGAAGGCATTGCCAGTTACTTCAAAGCGGATAAGGAAGAAATCCTGAACTGGCCGGGCAACCACATGGATTTAACCAATCCCACCATTGAGCCAGGCACCTATGTGCTCATCCCAGGTGGAGAACGCGAGTTTCGCCAGTGGCTGGTGCCAACCATTGCGCGCGAAGGATCAGGCGTAAGCAAAGATGTTCTCGGCGCGGGGGCCTGCGAGGGAAGTTACTCTGGAGCCTATGGTTCTGGTGCTTTTGCCTGGCCTACTGCCAGCCACTATCTGTCTGGTAACGATTACTGGTCTGGCCATCTTGGCATTGATATTGCCGGTGGAATTGGCGATGGTATTTTTGCTGCGGACAGTGGCGTGGTGGTGTTTTCTGGCTGGGCGCTCTATGGTTATGGGTATATGATCATGATCGATCATGGGAATGGCTATCAGACACTGTACGCGCACCTCAGCGCGGTCAGCACAACATGTGGGCAAAGCGTCTATCAGGGAAATTACATTGGCGCGGTTGGCTCCACCGGTAACTCAACAGGTCCACACTTACATTTTGAAGTTCGCTATTTAGGCGGGTTCATTAATCCCTGGTTTGTACTTCCAGCCCCCTAATGCATGCAAGGATAACAATCCGCTTATAAGAAAGGATGTAACGATGGCCGAAAAAGATATCGATATCGAAACTGAAGTCATCGCCGAGACCGACAATTTCCACTATCAGATTTGGCGAGCCGAAGAGCCGGATGGCGAGATGGTCTATCACCTGGAGGTGAACAACGTCACCGTTCACTTCTTTGCAGAAGAATGGGAAGAATTGCTCAAATTAATGCGCCAGGTCAAGTAGCACGTACTGTCAACGAGATTTCTCGTTAGGGTCAATTAAGTTTAACGTGTTGGAGATGACTCTACATACCCTGGTCAGGGTATTCCGCTAATACTATCCACATAGGGAATCGCACTGCTGCAAGGTTCAGTCAGATAAGATGCCACGTGGGCCCAGTCCATCGGCACCCGGGCTGCCCAAGCCTTATACATGGCATAGGAAGTACACCCCGGGCCAACATGGTAATTGGCTACGGTAAAACGCCATAGATCTTCATAACCGCTTACTTCGCCGGCGATCTTCCCAGTCGCATTGTACATTATTTGTGCCATTTGCTCGCAGTTTGCCAGCAGTGTCTGTGCAAAAAGATTAATACTGAAGTCGATATCTGTCAGGTCAATCCCAGCCTCACATCCCTGGCAATCCGCCTTAGATTCTAAAGCCAGCGCGCCACGCAGGATTGCCTGGCTTTCAGAATCCAGGTAGATATACCCCTTCTGGCAAACACTTGCATCCAGTACCAGGGGACAAAACTGTTCGTAAAAAGTGGGATTCCACAGCAAGATCGTCTCGGCCCCATTATCCGTCATTTGGCCCAAGCCAAATTCATAGGGTATCCGGAACATACCGGGCCAAAACTGGCTCTCCTGTGCAAAAATATTTTTCATCAGTTGGGCTGGCACACCCGTCGCCTGGGCAACATCCAGGATCTGTATATCGAACTGATTCTGCCACTGCTCAACCACCGGCATGGCCGCCTCTGTTCCGCATGCATCTGCATACCCATTCAACAACAAGCCCCCCCCGGGGCAGCCCGATGCATCCACTAACCCCTGGGCAATCAAGCGCCCAGCCAGATAGCTATACGGTTCCACAGTTGCCAGCAACTCAGGCGCCTCAGGGGTTTGCAGCCACTCAGATGGCCCGCCCACAGGCGGGAAAGCCTGCCACACCTGCGCGCATGAGGCAACCTGATTGCCACGCCATTGCGAGCTCAATACATCTACATACCACCCCGTACCAGCCGGGGAGAGCATTACTCCGCTATCGACCACGCGCACTAATGCGGTAAAATGATCGCTTTCATCACCAAAACTGGACTCAGACCAAAATTCTAATGTTGTGCCATTCAACGGGGTGGCTTGCATAGGTACTTCGCAAACATCGCCCTCGCAGGTATAGGTTTGATCATTCATGACAACATGGATCGCCGTCACCTGTTCGTTGGGCAGTGGTTCCTCCGCGTTGAATACCAACACAGGTAGTGATGGGCAAAGATTTTCAGGCGAGGTAGGTTCGCACCCTCCCAATGACACATATACCTGAGGAGGAGGTAAATCAACAACGATCGTTTTCTCATCCATCTGGCTGCCGATATAGAAAAGGTACAGCCCAGTGCATGTAGAAGTGTCACCAGAACCATCCGTTGCACCCAAACATACATCCGTATTGGCCCATTCCGTATAAACCGTCTGCCCGCAATCGAGAAGGATATCATCAGCGGTAGGCCAGTTATCGTGATCAATGAAGGCGCGGCATACAATCTGGCTGTCAGCCCAGCGCAGCAGCCACCACTCATAGCGTTCATAACTCATCACAATACTGATCTGGCGTACGATCTCCCCCTCTTCGCCATCCCCGTCCGCAGCCCAGGCCCGTTGCACACCCAGCGTGAACGATGCTGTCATCACAATGACCGCGAGCAATAAACGAGGTAGACGCGCACGCATCGCCATCAGAATGAAAAATAACATGTTATTTCAACATTGTCAATGATGAGAATGATGACTTGCGGCAACTGTCAGCACGTGATACACTTTTAACATGGCCGAAATTCATTCCATCTTGGTAGTGACTGGCTCACCCAGCTTTGGGGAACTTATCCAGCAAACGCTGGAAGAAAATGGCCTCTATGAGGTAGTGCTGGCAAATGGCATTGCCGAGGCTTTGCAACGTGTTGAGATAATGAAGTTTTCTGTAGCGATCTTGGATTCTGAACTCAAAGATGGCTCGCTGCAAACTCTCGCCCCTGCCCTCTTACACTATCTTCCCGATCTGCGGCTGATCGCTATTCCTCCCGACAATGATCCGGAAAATCCAATCCTTGCACAAATCTCGGCCTGCAACTATCTTACCAAACCTTTCTACCTGCCCGATCTGCTTGATACGATCAGCGAGGTACTCAAACAGCCGAGCAGCCAAAAAGAACCTGTCTCTGCTTCAGATAGCCCATCATCGAATATCCCCACACAATCCGATCCTGATCCTTCTCCAGCCTGGCTGGAAGATGTCAGCGTGGCAGCCCAATACCTGACCCGCCTATCTCTCGAATCCTCTGCGCAGGCTGCTTTGATTGTACGCGATAACAATCTCTGGGCTTATGCTGGAGGGCTATCTCAGCCTGCGGCGCTGGAATTAACCAGATTGGTGGCTGAGTTTTGGAGCATTGGCCGCCAGGCTGGCACCGCACGAGACGGCAAATCAGCCCAAAGCGGAGATATCGTCCGCTTTGTTCGCCTGGAAGCAACCAATGGCGACCATATGCTGTATGCGACCGCGTTGAACAAAGGGATGGTACTCGCCCTGGTTTTTGATGCGGAAACGCCTTTTAGCAAAATCCGCACCCAGGCCAGCATGCTGGCGCGCGCGCTCTCCTCTCCCTCTAGCGAGCAATCAAAGGCATCCACTTATCCACAACGCTCAGCGGCGCGCCCCTCGATAGCGGCTGCCTCCGTTCCATCACTTCAACCTCCACCGATCAGGCCATTACTGGATGATGTGCCCCCTCCCATGCCGAACGCGAAACCCGCAACTCCACTCCCCCAGCCTGTGGCTATGCCAATCAGTCAGCAAATCGATGTTCAACCACCGCCAGAACTGCCTGTTGAAAGCCGGGCAGTTGAGCAACACACAGAAACAACGCCGCCATCCCCTGAGGAGCAAACAATTCCTGCAGTAATCGCACAACCATTATCCACTCCCACCGAGGCAGATGCCAAGCCAGATCAAAGACCGGCAACGGATGCCATGCAATTGCAACCCCCCACTCCAGTCCTGGCAGGTTTATATTACGCATGCTTGCTCATCCCCCGCATGCCTCAGCATAAACTCACCGGCAACCTGGTTGGCGATCTGCGAAAATGGATCCAGCGACTCTGCGTTGCTTTTGGTTGGCGTCTCGAACATCTAGCGATCCGCCCCGATTCTATACAATGGATCGTTGGGATTTCACCCAATGTATCCCCCGGTTACCTGATGCGCATCACCCGCCAGCATCTCTCCAAGAACATATTCGAAGATTATCCCTCCCTGGCGCGTGATAACCCCTCAGGTGATTTCTGGGCGCCAGGTTACTTGATTATGAGCAGCCACAAACCACCGCCTGAGCACCTGGTCAATGAGTTCATTCAACATACTCGTTACCAGCAAGGCCTGCCTGAGATAGAAACAAAGCCGCTTCCTTGATATACCATGCCGCCAACGGTCTACTTGCTTGATGGACACGCACTTGCCTACCGCGCCTACTTTGCCCTAACGCGCGGCGATTCGGGAGGATTCTCAACCTCCAGCGGAGAACCAACCGCCGGTATTTTTGGCTTCACCAGCATACTGCTCCGCATCTTGGAGCAAGACCGCCCGGAATACTTGATCGTCGCCTTTGATACAGGGAAAACCTTTCGCGACACACTCTACCCAGCCTACAAAGCTACCCGCGCCAAAATGCCAGATGACCTGCGCCCACAGATGGAGCGCATTCGCCAGTTGGTCGATACCTTCAACATCCCCCGCCTGGAAATCGAAGGATATGAAGCGGATGATATCCTGGGCAGCGCGGCGTGCCAGTTGGCTGCCCAGGGATATGGTGTTAAGATTATCACCGGTGACAAAGACCTGCTGCAATTAGTCACAGAGCGCGTACTGGTAAATTTGTCTGGCAAATCGTTGGGGGATGCCAAAGATTATTTTCCCCAACATGTCAAGGAATACCTGGGTGTGCGCCCTGATCAAATTGTCGATTACAAAGCCCTGGTGGGCGATAAATCTGATAACATCCCCGGTGTGGCGGGTATTGGCGAAAAAACTGCCGTCCTGCTCCTCGAACAATTTGACTCCTTAGATGGCATATACGCTCACTTAGATGAGATTGCTGCCGGTATGCGCAAGAAACTGGAGGCCAGCCGGCAGGATGCAATTCTCAGCCAAAAGCTGGCAACGATCGTCACAGATTTGAACATCGCCATCGACTTGGATATGGCGCGCACTGAACACTTCGATCCCAAGCAAGTGGAGTCCCTATTTAGAGAGCTAGAGTTTCGCACCCTGCTCCAACGCCTGACTGCCATATACCCACTATATGGTAAAACCACAGCTCCTCAACAACAGCAACTCTCATTTCTTACTCCTCATACTCCACCCTCCCCTACACGATCAGCCCAGCCAGTACCAGGCGAAATCGCCGCTCAAATCATCGACTCTCCTGAGGCGTTGCAAAGCCTGGTTTCTCGTTTACAATCCGCAACGTGGATCGCATTCGACACCGAAACCACTTCCACAAATGAAATGCAGGCGCAGTTGGTTGGTATCTCACTGGCTACCGATGGACAGCAGGGTTACTATATCCCTGTGGGGCACCAGCCTCTCATGGGCAATCAGCTACCCCTCAATCTTGTGTTGGATGCTTTGCGCTCACCGCTTACCGACCCAAACATTCCCAAAGCCGGGCATAACCTGAAATATGACTATGTGCTCCTCGCCCGTCATGGGCTACGCGTTGCTCCGCTCTCCTTTGATACGATGATTGCAGAGTGGCTCTGCAATCCCGCCTCACGCAACCTGGGTCTGAAGAACCTGGCTTGGGTGCGGTTGGATTTAAAGATGACAGAGATCGAAGCCTTGATCGGTACCGGGAAAAACCAGGTCAGCATGGCCGAGGGGCCAATTGCCGATGCCGCATCCTATGCTGCCGCAGACGCTGCTGCCGTCTTGCGCCTGATGCCAATCCTGAAGGACGAGATGCAAGTCAGCCATGTTACCCACATCTTCCAGGAAATTGAGATGCCGCTGGTTTCAATCCTGGCTGAGATGGAGATGGCCGGCATTGCGCTGGACAGCGCTTTCTTGAGCGAGATCTCACATGAGCTAAATACGCGCATGACCGAAATTGAAGGGCAGGTTTTCCAGCAGGTGGGCGAATCCTTCAATCTCAACTCCACTCAACAACTGGCGCATGCCCTATTCGAACGGTTGAAGTTGCCCCCTCCAGGTCGCACCCGGCGCACCGCCAGCGGACATTACTCTACTTCTGCCGAGGTGCTGGAAGCCCTAAGTGGCAAACATCCAGTGGTTGATCTAATCCTGGAATATCGCGAGCTTTCCAAGCTCAAATCGACCTACGTCGACGCACTGCCTCAACAAGTGAACCCGCTGACCGGTCGCGTGCATACTTCCTATAACCAGACTGGGTCTGTGACCGGTCGGATTGCTTCCTCTGACCCAAATCTGCAAAACATCCCCATCCGCACCGAGCTGGGGCGCCAGGTGAGGCGCGCTTTCATTCCCTATTCTGGCAACCGCCTCCTCTCGGTTGATTATTCCCAGGTCGAGCTGCGCATCGCCGCCCACATGGCGAATGATTCCGCAATGCTAGCAGCATTCCAGGCCGGTCAAGATATCCATACCGCAACCGCCGCCGCAATCTATAATATCCCCTTGGAAGCTGTGACAAAAGTGCAGCGCCGCCATGCCAAGTCGATCAATTTTGGACTGATCTACGGAATGAGCGCTTACGGCCTGACGCGCAGCAGCGAGCTCACCCTGGCAGAAGCAGAAGATTTCGTTGAAGCCTACTTCCGCCAATTCCCGGGGATTAAGCGCTACCTGGATCAAGTTCGCCAACAGGCCAGCGCTCAAGGGCACGTTGAAACCTTGTTGGGCAGAAGGCGTTATTTTCCCGAGCTCAGAACCCAAGGTAATCTCAATATCCGCAATCGCCAAGAACGAGAAGCAATCAACGCCCCCATCCAGGGCACTGCCGCAGATATAATGAAGATTGCCATGTTGCATGTTCATCGCGCCTTGAAAGATGCTGGCCTATCTGCTCGCATGCTTTTACAGGTACATGACGAGCTGGTGTTGGAATGCCCCACCAGCGAAGTGGAAACCACTGCTAGGCTGGTCTGCAAAGTTATGGAGAACGCCTATGCGCTGAACGCCCCTCTGCGCACCGAGGCGCGCCAGGGATTGAACTGGGGAGAAATGGATGTCATTCACATCTAGGGAGCAACGATGAGCGGACAAGAGGACCTTTTTCAGAAAGCCATGAACCAGGGGCACTCCGCTGCCTGGGATCAAGCCTGGGACAAGGCTGCCGATTATTACCGCCAAGCCCTCGAATATATCCCCGACCATCCCAAAGCGCTCACCAGCCTGGGCCTTGCTTTGTACGAGATGCAAAGCTACGAAGATGCGCTCCAGTATTACCAGCGCGCGGTTGAGGTGGCCGCCAATGACCCTGTTCCCCTTGAGAAAGTGGCCGAAATCTTGGAGCGATTAGGAAAACTGCCTCAGGCAACCAAAGCCTACATGGAAGTAGCTGAGCTATACGCCAGGAATAAAGATATTGAGAAAGCGATCGAGAACTGGACGAGTGTGGTCAGCCTTAACCCAGAAAACATGGCTGCGCACTCCCGTTTGGCGGTGGTTTACGAGCGGCTCAATCGCAAACAACAAGCATTGACCGAATACCTGGCAGTTGCTACCCTGCTCCAGCACGCGGGCCAGGTACAAAAAGCTGTTCAGACGATCAATCATGCCATCCAGATCATCCCCGATAGTCAAGAAGCCAAACAAGCATTAGCCATGTTGCAAACCGGCAAGCTATTGGCCAAGCCTCAGCGGCCGCGCGGGGTCACTGGCCCACTGCGCATGGCACAGGTGCGCCAGTTGGAGGCGCCCAAAGATGATCGTGCCAAGCGCCCTCTCCTGGATCCAATACAGGATGCTCGCCAGGCTGCCCTGACGATGCTGGCTGAGATGTTGTTTGAACAGGCTCCCGAGCAGTCCGAAGGACCACAGGGCCGGCAGGGACTTTCTGCCATCATGCGTGGAACGGGTATCCTCGGGCACCAATATGATCACTCGAAGATCATGTTGCACCTCAGCCAGGCGATCGACCTCCAGTCACACGGCGATAACAGTCAGGCAATTGTTGAACTGGAACGCGCCATGGATGCCGGACTGGATAGCTCGGCAGCCAGCTTCAGCCTGGGATACCTGCTGGCGCAAGAGAACCGCTTAGAAGATGTCCCACGCCACCTCCAACGGGCTGTCAAGCACGAGTTATTTGCCCTCGGCGCACGTCTCTTGCTTGGACAAACCTGGCATAAATTGCAGCATCTGAAAGAAGCCGCGATCTGTTATCTGGATGGTTTGCGCATCGCGGACTCAGAAAGCGTCTCTCCGGAGTACGCTGAAGAAATCAGCCAGCTTTACGAACCCACAATAGAAGCATTTTCCCAGCAGGGAGATGAGAATCTCCAGAAGCGCATCTGTGATAATGTTCATGGCCTTCTCGTGCGCCGAGATTGGCGCGAGAACATGAAACAAGCCCGCCAGCAACTGCCCGCTCAAATGGATGGAGCACCGCCAATCCCATTGGCAGAGATGCTAACCCAAGCTAGCAGCAGTCAGGTGGTTGAATCCTTAGCACGTGTCAACTCTCTCGCCAGGCAAGGTAAACTTCGCACAGCAATGGAAGAGGCTTTCTATGCTATCAAGTATGCCCCCACCTATCTTCCCTTGCACATCTGCATCGGCGATCTTCTCTTACAAGAAAACCGTACCCAAGAAGCTGTGCATAAATTCGCCGTGGTAGCCGATAGCTACAGTGCGCGCGGCGAGGCAGGCCGCGCTATCGGCCTCCTGCGACGAGTGAGCGAATTGGCCCCGATGGATATGGAATCGCGCAATCGGCTGATTGACCTGATGATCGCCGGTGGGCAAACAATTGAGACGATCAATGAATTCCTTAAATTAGCCGAGGTGTATTACAGCCTTGCCGACCTGAGCACCGCCCGGAAAACCTATACCCGTGCCCTGCGATATGCCCAGCAAGCTAATGTAGACCGTGAGATCAAGGTCAAAGTACTGCATCGCATGGCCGATATTGATATGCAGAGCCTGGATTGGCGTCAGGCATTGCGGGTCTTCGAGCAGATCCGCACGCTAGAACCGGACGACGAGAAATCGCGCAGCATGCTGGTAGAGCTCAACTTGCGTCTGGGGCAAAGCACACAGGCCTTGGCTGAACTGGATAACTATATAGATCATTTGTTAGAAACACACCAGGAAAAAAAGGCGCTTGATTACCTGACAACGATGGTTCAGGAAAACCCCCAACAACCAGCCTTGCACCGGCGCCTGGCAGATCTCTACCGCCAATTAGGTCGCAACGCCGAAGCCATCGACCAACTGGATGCGGCTGGGGAGCTTTACATGCAAACGGGAAACCGCGCTGCTGCAATTGAGGCAGTAATGGCCATCCTGGCACTTAACCCCCCCAATGCCGGAGAGTATCAGCAACTTCTGACGCAATTGCACTCTGAGGAGTAAGGAATCCCCCCCCTGGGATTACCACCAAATTTGGAAGAAAGCTTTGGTTTCTGCGCTCAATCCACTGACAGGGGCTGTAGCGGTGATTTCGATTTCCGCCAACCCAAATGGCTGGTCGTTTATGGGCAGTCGATACTGGCTGATACCGTTCTCATCGGTCGGATCAAGAATGTACGTTGTCTGGTATCCATCTGGCAGCTTCACCGTCGCCAACGCCACCACCCCCTGCACCGGGTATAGATTTTGGTCCTGCACGACCACATAGATATTCTGCATCCCTGTCGGCGCCATCATCGCCTGATCTACAAACGCATTCACGCGCAAGGTGAGTGTGGTGGGGATGAAATCCTTATAGACCCAGCGTTGGTTGGTATCTTCCACGTATCCGAAATAACGTTCCCCAACATTGCTTAGCACCACCCGGTTTCCCGCAGGCAACTCAGGATGCCACTCAAACCGCGCCCGTTGGAAATATTGAACATATAAATTATCCCGCTGCTCTACCTCGGAGATCGGGTAGCCAAATTGCGATATTCCACCATGCACTTCATAAAACGTCAAGAATGAATAACACACCATTGGTTTATCAGCAATGATGTATTTACAGGCTGCCTGGTTTAGGGTGATTTCGGCAGGGGTACCAGGCTGGTCAATATCGTACAGGTATTCCCCCAAGGGAGAAATCACCACCCGCAAATCGGCGATGTTTTCAGGGTGTAGCTCGAAGCGCGCCCGCTGAAAGTACTGTACAAGCAGGCCCGATTCTTGGCTCACAGCCCGCGAGATAAACTGCTCGGTGATTGGCAAGCCAAAGACCAGTTCTGGGTCAGGCGCGCTTTCGTATGCCTGCAAGAATTCGCCCGTCACCCAATGGGCAGTGACGGGAAAATAACGCGCCTCGCTCTCCTGTGCTGCTGATGTACCTCGATCCATGGCAATCGCCAGAATCATCATCAACGTGATAACACCCCACCGAATTCTTGGTCGCATGATTAGATTATATATCAACTCCAAATTGTACACAAGCGCTTTAGGTTTGAAATACCCCTGCCAGATCCGCCGTTGTCGGCAGGATCAGGTCTGCCCCAGCCCGAACTAATTCATCTTCCTCGCCAAAACCGCATAATACTCCAATCGTCTGCACGCCGGCTGCCTTACCTGCCTGGATATCCACCCTGGTGTCGCCGATCATTAAACATTGGCTTACCGGTACATCCATCTTTTGCGCCGCCCACAGGATCGGATCAGGATATGGCTTGGTGCGTGCGCAGGTCTGTGCAGTAGCCACACACTTAAAATAAGGTTCCAGACCATATTGCTCCAGGAACCTCTGCGTGCTCCTCTGGCCCCTGGCGCTTACCACGCTGAGCGGGAAACGGCCCACCAGGTCAGAAAGCATCTCCTGAACCCCAGGGATGATCAGGAACGGCTTCGGCGTTTTACCCAATCCCAAACGGTAGATCAAGTCTCCTGTCGCGGCAATCTCATCATCCACCCCCAACCGGTCCGGTATTCCATATAGATAATTACCGGGCGTTTCTGTGCGCATCACAAACCAGCGCGCGAACCGCCTTGGGTCGCGGTTGGGGAAAATAAAGCGAACGATGCGCAGCCAGGATGAGATTTTCTGCACGAACAAATCATCCGTATCCGAAAGCGTTCCATCGACATCGAAACACAGGGCTCGAATCCGTTCAGGCTCCAAAGCCATCGTTTAGCGCTCCGCAATCGCCGTCCAAACCAGTTCGGCTGTGGCAGCATCCGGCGCCAGGATCCAGCTTGTGCGGGTGCCATCCTGGCAGAAAATAACATAAGCATCAGGGCTGTCCCATACCTGGTAATCGGTGCCCGTCTGTGCATCCACATCAAAACGGGCAGACGCATAATCCTCAAACGCCGCAGCAAACTCATCGGCGTCCGCCGGGGTATCCCAAACCCAATCGATCACTAGCAACACCCCCTGTGTTTGTGGATTGTGATAGACAGCATACGCATCGCCCCCCCACCCTTCGGCTGCCTCCGCAGCATCGGATGTACCCAAGCGTGCATCCGGGTCGAGTCCATATGCCAGGATCAGGTAGGTGTACCACTCTCCCACCACTTCCCGGTATAGTTCTCGCCACTCTTCGCCAAGCACCGTCAACAGATCAGGTAATACAACCTCTTGAGGAACATCGCCAGGGTACCGCTCTGGGTGCAAGATCTGCTCAGTTGATACGGGATGGTTAACATAGGCATCATCCACCGCCTGCCAGCCACCAGCATCGTACAATGACTGGACAAACTCAAGCCCATATGAGTAAGGAAACAGAAAATCTTCCTTCATAAAAGCTGGAGCGCTCTCATATACCGGGCTTTCAAAAGAATTGTAAAACTGGACCACTTGCTGCTGGTCTTCTCTGCTGGCATATTGCTCAAACCAGGCTGTCTCCACCATTGTTGCATCACCTTCCATTAAAGAACTGATCGCAGCGCAGCGCTCTGAATCTTGCTCGCAGGCTTCTTCGCTATACATCAGGCCATTCTGGATATCATAGATCTGGTCTTGCAGCACATGTGTATATTCATGAGCGTAGGTGAGGCGTTCCGGCCCCCAAAACCCTGACCCTTTGACCACATACATCGCTTTAACTTCCTGATCATAAAAACCTGCAATCTGCTCGCTGTACAAATCAACATAGAAAGTGTGCAGATCAAAATCATCTTCCAGCAGCCCAAATGCTGAAAGTGCCAGCGCGTCATCCGCCGCCTCCTCAGCCGTATACTCGTCCAAAAAATTATCCAGCACATGCTGGCGCAGCTCCTCCGGCGTGAGCAATGTACGCTCCACCAGCCCTGTGGGCTGCAAACCGCGAATAGCGATTACCTGATCCTGGATAACATCCATCTGCTGTTCGATTTCTTCCACAGATTGCTCAACCTGGGGCGTGCTTTGATCTGGACTGACCAACGATGGGCCGCTAGGATTCACAACCAACCATACTGCCAGACCGATAGCCAGCACACTCAGACATAAACAAATCACAACGATAATGATTCCACACGCAAGCAGAAATTTCTTTGTAGTCGTATCCATACCTACCTCCGCACCGATTGTAACCGCCTTTCCCAATCTAAACAACCATTTGGCCAATCCCAGACTGCCAGCCAATTTATGCCAACAAAATCGCCTTCATGCGTTAAAATACAACTCATGAGCGCCCAATTCGTCACCGGAAGAAGCGATCGCTATGGATGAAGCTGCACTGATCCAGGCAGCTCAAAAGGGTGACCTCGACTCTTACAATAGGCTGGTACTTGCCTATCAAGACCTGATCTATAACCAGGCCTACCGTATGATCGGCGAGAGAGAGGCCGCTGAAGATGCTACCCAGGAGGCTTTCATCTCAGCCTACCACCACCTCGCATCCTACCGGGGCGGATCCTTCCGCGCCTGGCTTTTACGGATCGTGACCAACGCTTGCTACGATGAGCTTCGCCGCCGCCAGCGTCGACCCACCACGCCGCTTGAGCCGCTGGACGAGGATGGTGAAGAGGTCGAGTCGCCGCGCTGGATGGTTGACCCTGGCGAAGCGCCTGAAGACTTAACAGAGCGTGATCAGTTGCGCCAGGCAATCGAACACTGCCTGCATGAACTTCCAGGAGATTTTCGCACAGCCGTGATCCTGGTGGATATCCAGGGTATGGATTATCTTGAGGCAGCAGAGAGCATAGGTAAACCACTGGGTACAATCAAAAGCCGCCTGGCGCGGGCGCGATTACGCATGCGAGACTGCCTGCAGGGGTTCTGGGAACTATTACCAGAGAATTTTCGTCTTGAAGAAGAGCAGGTAGTGAAATGAAAAGGAGCATATCCCAACGCGATCTAGAACTGATATCGGCATATCTGGACAGGCAGCTCAACGCCCGCCAGCGTGCCCGTCTGGAAGCGCGGATCAAATCCAACCCCGAATTACACACAACGCTGGTTGATCTGCGCAAAACCCGCCTGCTCATGCACAGCCTGCCGCGCCAGAAAGCGCCACGGAACTTTGCACTCTCACCTGCTGTAGCAGGAGCGCACCCTCGCCTGCCAGTGCTATTGCCCAGCTTGCGCCTGGCCTCTGCGCTGGCAGCGTTGATGTTGGTCGTTGTGCTTGCTGGCGATTTTCTGGGTGTGCTGGCCCCGGCTCCCACCCTTCCATTTAATGAACCAGCCATTGCAGAAGAAGTTGCCTTAGAAATGGCTCCAGAAACATACACCGAGCAAGAAGCAGGCGATGCCGCTCCTCTGGCAATGGAAGCGCCCGAAGCCTTACCTACTGAGACAAGCGTAATGGACGAGAACAGCCAGCCTGCTACCGGCCCAGATGAAGTGGCACTCAAAGAACCTCCTTTAGGTACCTACTACACTGAAACAATGACCAACACCGCCCGGATTGCCCCCGAATTTACAGCCATACCCTCTGAAGAGGCTTACGATGCTACCGGTGGTGGTGAAGTGATCATCCAAGCGACAGCCCCCGCACCGACAGCCACCTTGCCTGCCATCCCCACCTTCACGGAGGCGGTACCCATGCTGCCCACAGAGACCCCACCGCCCCCTCCCACCTCCGTACCCATCCCGACCCGCACCCCAGAAAATACTCCACCGCTTGAACAGCCCGTCGCGCCCCCAACGCCTTCGACCGGTACAGGCACAGGCGTAAATACCACCCTGCGCCTGCTCGAAGCCGCCCTGGCAATCTTTGCCATCCTCACCGGCCTGGCTGCCATCTTGTTACGCCGCGGTGGATCGGGTCGATGAATATCCCAGAGATCAATTACTGTCTACGCTGCGGAACGCGGCTGGAGCCGCGTATCCACTTTGGTCAGATGCGCCTATCCTGCCCTTCTTGCAATTGGGTTTATTATCCTGATCCCAAAGTTGCTGCCACTGCCCTGGTTACGCAGGACAATGGCATCCTGCTGGTGAAACGCCTCAATGATCCCCAACGCGGTTTATGGACCCTGCCAGGCGGGTTTGTGGATGCCGGGGAAGATCCGGCTCAATCTGCCGAGCGCGAATGCCTCGAAGAGACCGGCTTACAAGTACAAGTTACCAGGCTACTAGATGTGCTCGCCGGGCAAGAACACCCCCGCGGCGCTCACATTTTGATCGTCTACCTCGCGGAAGTGATTGGGGGCACTCTCCAACCTCAAGATGATGCTGAAGATGCCCGATTCTTCCCATCTCTCCATTTACCCCCTCTGGCTTTTCGCTCCACCGAACAAATCATCCAACGTTTTGTACAGACATTCTCCTTCGATAAATAGGACAGATAGTGGTATATTTTCTAAGGTTGTTTTTTTAGTTTTATGGTAAACTAATCTTAGTGCCGGGTTTTATCGTTGATGGAAATTTCCAAATAAAGTCATTGTAATCGCCAAGATGACGATTTCACCACACTATACCCAGAAGGAGAGTAGAGAATGCAAGCCAAAACATACAAACCGTTTCTTTGGTTGACCACCCTGATCATTATCATTAGTTTGGCCTGCGGTGGTTCAACGACCCCCGTCCCTACCAATCCACCACCCCCCACTGCAGAACAACAGCAGCCCACTCAAGTCCCGCCCCCTACGGAAGAACAACCTAAACCTACTGAGCCCCCCGCCCCGCCAGCATTATTGATCAATACCCTGGGCGGTGTTCAGCAGGCTGTCATCCAGATCGAGGCAGAGGGCACCTTCATTGATCCCGAGGTTGGCTGGGAGGTCAACGTTGGCAAGCGCGGCTCTGGCGTCATCATCGATCCATCCGGCATTGCTGTCACCAACAACCACGTTGTGACTGGCGCAGCAATCTTGCGTGTGTGGATTGGCGGTGACACATCCAAAACCTATAATGCGCGCGTCCTCGGCGTTTCAGAATGCTCGGACCTGGCTGTGATCGATATAGATGGCGACGGTTTCAAATACCTGGATTGGTACCAGGGTGATATTAGCGTCGGCCTGGATGTCTATGCCGCAGGCTTCCCCCTGGGCGATCCAGAATATACCCTCACTGAGGGCATTGTTTCCAAAGCTCAGGCCAGTGGTGAAACCAGTTGGGCTTCCGTAGACTCGGTCATCGAGCACACCGCCAAGATCAACCCAGGTAACTCAGGCGGACCCCTGGTTGATACAAACGGCTCCCTGATCGCCATTAATTACTCCATTGTCTCAGAGACGGACCAGAACTTCGCCATCAGCCGCGATGAAGCCCTGCCCATCATCAACGAGCTGCGCTCCGGCAAGAACATCGATTACATCGGAGTCAATGGCGGCGCTGTCTATGGATACATCGGCGACCTCACCATCTCTGGCGTTTGGGTGCGTTCGGTTGCTTCCGGCTCTCCAGCCGATGTCTCAGGTGTTGAGCCCGGCGATATTATCTATCAGCTCGAAAACGAGGTGCTCGCCACCGATGGTACAATGGCAGATTATTGTGATATCCTGCGCAGCCGCAGCGCCGGTGCGACGATGAATTTGACTATCATCCGTTGGGTTGACCTCTCCCTGCACGAAGGTCAGTTGAACGGCCGCACGCTCGAGCTGGTGGGCTACTTTGGCGATACGAGCGGTGGTGATACCGGCGGCGATACTGGTGGCGATACTGGTGGCGCGCTCGACCCCAACTGCGTCTATGCTGACACCGCAGGGTACATCAACTGCCTGGACAATACCGGCAGCATCATGATTGAAGTGCCCGATTACTGGGCAGACTACAATGGCGGTCAGTGGACCCTGGATGGAGATATCATCGGTGTGGCCATCTCTGCCGCCCCCAGCCTGTATGACTATAACAACTACTGGGATGCGGAGGGTGTGTTCTTCGGCGCCTCTGATACCTTTGCGGAATGGGGTGGTTACGTTCAATTCCTTGATATTTACAGCGAGGATTACAAGAGCGGCTGTGATTTCGATGGCAGGTACGATTACAACGATGGTCTGTATCGTGGCAAGTTCGATGCTTTTTCGAACTGCGGTGGCTCTGGCGGTTATGACGCTTACATTTTGTCAGCCGTGCCGATTGCCGACCAATACGCAGCGATCATCTTGATGATCGCCCAGGTGCCCAAGGGCGTCACCGACTCGGTGGATCACATGTGGAACACCTTCATCGTCGGTGATTTGTAAATACATTGAACATCCTGGATAAGATTGGCGGGGTAATCTCGCCAATCTTATTTTATTTAACCGCGAACTGTACTACCGCCTCCGATAGATTACCCGCCAGATCGTAGGCGCGGATGCGCATCGTGTGCTCCCCCAATTTTGCCGACCAGACCGTTGTAAAAGGCGGCTGGAGCAGCGAAGTGACCAACTGCCCATCAATATAGAATTCAACACGGTCCAAAACCAGATCGTCGCTTACATCTGCCTGCAGCACAACAGACGAGCCAGGCTGAGCCTGCAAACTATCCCCCTCGAAGGGATTCAAAGCGTTGACCACTGGCGGCTGGTTGTCAATCGTCACTTGCAACAGTGCCGTTTCCACGCGCTGACCTTCATAAACCACCTGCAAGCGCAAAACATACAATCCGCTCAAGCCCCGGGTATCCCATTTGCTCAATAGACCACCTTCCACAGGGATCGCGCTGCTCTCCCCAAGCTGGATCCACGATTGCGGGTTCAATCCCTGTCCGATTTGCACTCGATAGAAGGAAAAATCAGCCCCATAAGCGCTGCCAATGAGCGATATTTCTCCACTCACATGAGAAAACATCTCTGGCATGCTGATCTGCACACCTGGAGATACCGGAGGAGGTGCGTAGATCACATCATAGGAGTCAGGGGGAATATCCAAACCAGCGCTCTCCGCCCATTTAGCAGCCTGCTGCGGAACGACCAGGTACACCCGTGCCTCAACCAGTTCAGGTGGTGTGAATACAGTTGCCAGCCGTCCGGTCTCCCGATTAATCTGATAAACCTGATACAGATAATCTGTCTGGATAGGTTCGCTCCCTGCCAGGAATACCTCTCTGACCACGCGCGGGCAGTTATTCGTCGGTAGCAAGCCAGATGGATCGCACACATTCACCTGACTGATCCCGGGAGGAACATTCCATCCTTGCACTGCCAGGTCGCGGGCAGCATACTGCATCACTGCATGCCACAACCCTGCCGCAGCCAGCGGGTTCACCTTCCCCTCACCCACAGCCGATCCCATCCACACACCCACCACCCTCTCCGGCAGGTAACCGACCGTCCAAGCATCCCGTCCATCCAGACTCGAGCCCAGCTTCACCCCAGCAGGCCGGCCTATTTCCAGGGGATTAGGATGCCCCAAGCTGGGCCAGCGCGCCGGCTCATCGCTCAGGATGTGGGTCAACAAATATGCCAGTTGGGGGTTGACAATCGGCTGCACCTGCGGATCTGACCAATCCAGCAGAACATTTCCCGCCAGGTCTTCCATGCGGATCACACTGGAGGGGAAAATGGCTCCAGATCGGTTGTTAGCCCTCACATCCATCAACGGCTGCCCAGCCAGCAAGCCCTGGTTCGCCAGCACACCATATGCCTGTGTCACCTCCAATAAGGATACCTGCGCCTGGAAGTAACTCAATGCAGGGGCAATATAGGATGGAATCTCATCCAAGGAGGTCAATCCAAACTGCCTGGAAACGCGTACAACATTCTCCAAACCAACCTGATCGATCACCTGTGCAGCCGGCACCAGATAATCGTTTGCCAGCGCAGTGCGCAATCTCACTGGTCCATGGTATTCGTCATCTGGGTTTTCAAATCCTGGTAACGTGGCCGGTAAGCCAGTGCTCTGGCTGGAGGGTGGGATATCCCATAACAAGGTTGCTGGTGCCAACCCCCGTGTGAAACCGGTGAGGTATAAGAATGGCGTGAGCAGCGATCCCGCCGGGTAGCCTGGTTGGCGCGCCGGATTTTGCGCCATCCCCCCCACCATCGCCAGCACCTGACCTGAATGCGGGTGCAATACCACCAGCATCGCAGACAAATCTTCCGGGAACGCACCAGGAGCCAGCACCAGGGTGGGTAATAATAGCGCCGCCTGGCAGGGATTTCCCTCAAAATCCAGCACCTCGCCATCCTGCCCAGATAAGCGCTCCACTTGCGCCGCAGCCGCGCACGCGGCTTGCAACTGGAGATCATCGTCCAGCGTGGTAATGATGCGCAGACCGCCTCGTTTAAGCATCTCCGTCGGATAAGTGCCTTGAAGCTGCTCTAAGACCATCTCCCCAAAGGCTGGTGCCAGGTTGATCGCTTCCACTTCGGGTTGGAATGTCACCTTCTCTGATTCTGCCTGTTGCGCTTCCTCAGGGCTGATCAAGCCCAGGTTTCGCATGAGGCCAATCACTTCTCTCTGCCTCTCCAGCACCACATGCGGCATTATCTGTGGGTTGACCTCTGGCATCTCCGCGATCACAGCCAGCGTGATCGATTCTGCCAGGGTCAAATCGGAGGCAGACTTCCCAAAATACACGCGCGCAGCCGCATCTGCCCCATAGATCAGATCCCCATATTGGGCACTGTTCAGGTACCATTCCAATACCTGTTCCCGTCCGTAAGCCGCCACGACCTGCCCGGCAAGGAGACGTTCGCGCAGTGCACGCCGCACCCCTGGTGTCTCTTGTCCCAATAACAGGTCTGCCACCAGGCGCTGCGCCAGGGTTGGCTGTTCTCCGCTGGTGATTCCTTGCAAAGAATAACCCGGATTATCCCAAAACGTGGGGTCAACTGTAGCAATCGTTGCCAGCGCTAAACCTTCTGGCAATGTGCCCGGCTCACCTTGCGTTTCAGTGGTATAGCGCAGGTACTCCTTCTCGTGTGCCGCCGGATTCTCCAATGTCAGGATCACCCGTTCTCCACTGCGATCATACAACCGCGTGGGGGTCAATAAGCTACCACCAACTGGATCTAGCAGCACAGGCAGCGCTTCTAAAGAAGGCAAATCGCGGGCGACATCCAGATATGCCAGCGCCAGGAACAAAGCGCCTACAGCCAGGAGAACACTGACCAACGTGCTGAACACCAGCCCTAGCCGGCCGAGCGGATTACGGCGATCTTTCCACCGCCGTCGTTCACGCATGCGGGTTATCTGGGATACCCTGTTCATCTCATTCAACTATTGCTGGTCGATCTTTTGACTCCCGCCAAGATCTCTTGCGCGGAGCGCCGGGTGCCCTCGCTTACCTCCCCCATCATCTGAGCCAACTCCAGCAGGCGCTCGTCTCCTGAGAGTGTATCGGTGCGGGTGATCGTTCGTCCATCCACCAGGTCTTTGCGCACACGCAGGTGCATATCGCCATACGCTGCCAATTGCGGCAGGTGCGTCACGCACAACACCTGGTGGCGGCGCGCCAGATCCCATAATTTTCGTCCCACCACCGCCCCAACCCGGCCTCCAATCCCCTGGTCAATCTCATCGAAGATCAGCGAGGGTATCTGGTCTGCCTGCGCCAGCACATTCTTGATCGCCAGCATCAGGCGCGAGGTTTCACCACCTGATGCAATCTTCACCAGTGGCTTTAATCCCTCGCCCGGGTTAGGCGCTACCAGGAATTCTACCCGTTCCAGACCATGCACATCAAAGGCTACCCGTCTACCATCCCCCAGCACTATGCCATCCTCAGCCAGGCGCTGTTGAAAATCAACCTGGAAGTGCGCCCCGCTCATGTTTAAATTGTTCAGTTCAACCTCAACAGCGCTCGCCAGTTCCAGGGCGGCTGCATGGCGTTTTTGGGACAATACCAGCCCTTCCACACCCAATTGGGTCAATAATCTCCCTTCCTCGGCTTCCAGTTGAGCAATGCGCTCCCCAGCATGGGTAATCTCATCCAGTGTCCGGCGCGCCTCTTCAGCAAAAGCCAGCACAGCCGGGATATCCTCGCCGTATTTCCGCTTCAGGTTATGGATCAGATTCAGGCGTTCTTCAACTTGATCCAAGCGGCGCGGGTTGAATTCGATCCCCTCCAGGTAGTCCCGCAAACTGGTCGCTAGCTCCGCCATATTGTCCAGGGTAAGTTGCGCTTGTTCCACCAGCGCAACTTGTTTAGGGTCCAACCGCGCCAGGTTGTTTAGCACACTGACTGCCTGCCCAAACAGATCTGTCGCTGCCGGAGCATCCGGCATGCCTTCGTCAAGCAGTTGCATAGCCTCCTGGGCCAGCGCCGAAAGCCCCTCTGCATTCGCCAGGCGATTCCGCTCACTGCGTAGCTCATCTTCTTCACCCGGCTTTAGGTGCGCAGCCTCGATCTCATTAATCTGGTAGGCCAGGATATCCTGGCGGCGCGCAGCTTCACTTTCAGCCTGGCGCAGATCACGAAGCTCGCCTCGCGTGTGCAGCAGCAGGTGGTATGTCTTCTGATAATCCGCCAGCTCGCTCTGCACACTGGCATAAACATCCAATAGCCCCAGGTGGCGGCTCACATGCAGCAGAGAAAGATGCTCTGATTGCCCGTGAACATCAACCAGGTAATCGCCTAATTCGTTCAACAAGCCAACATTGACATTGCGTCCATTTACCCGGGCAATGCTGCGCCCATTGTGGCGGATCTCACGCCCCAGTGTGAGTGTTTTGGGGTTATCCAGCAGCTCCTCGCGCTGCAAGATCGTATGCACCTGTTGTTTGATCGCAGGCGATAACGTAAAAGTTGCCTCCACATTCGCCCGATCGGCGCCCGCGCGCACCATGGTAGCGTCGGAGCGTGAGCCGAGAAGCATCTCTACTGCATCAATGATGATGGATTTCCCCGCGCCGGTCTCCCCGGTAAAGATATTCAGCCCCGGATGAAAACTCAGCTCAAGGTGGTCGATGATGGCAAAGTTCTCTATTCGTAATTCAACCAGCATTGATGATATCTCTCCCTAACGAATATTGATCCCCGTGAGGCGATAATACACGGTGGATGTGACCACCACCGAATACAATCCATACCAGATCAGGGATAATAAGGACCCACCCGCACTCACCCCATACTGAGAAAACGCCATGATCGAGGCAGCCAACTGGAACACAAGAAGCAGCAGGCTGCCTAGCGCAGCCGCAGCCGTGATCACCAGGAAAAGGCGCCGCGCCCGGCGCCGACGGATTACAAACCGGGCTGCCTCCGCGATGATCACCCCAGCGATCGGCGCTACAAAGATCAGGAACCAGCCCAGGCGTGGCAGGATCAGGCTGCCCAAGAACGAGAGCAAACCCGCCGTGGTCGCCCCAAAGATGTAATCTTGCACCAAAGCTGTCTCATATACTTTTTGCTGACCGCGCAGGCACTCTTTACAACGATACCCGGTAGGAGTTAGGACAGCACATTTAGGGCAGATTGGCTTCTCGCAGCGGTTGCAGCGCAAAGAAGTGGGTGTGTTGGGATGGTTCGCACAGAAAACTGTCCCAGGTTCATCAGTCATCGAAATACCTCTAACGTTTGGATCCTGTTGCCGGGTTTTGATTCATATGCGGGGTCAGGTTGCGGTAGAAATAACCCGGGTCGTGGAAGCGCACGAACTGAACGGTATGCTTGCCCGCAGATATGTCCACGCGATCATCATCCGAAAGTCCCACCGGCACCTGCCCATCAACACTGAAAACTGCCTGGTGATCAGCGCTCACTGTAATGCTGACGGATGAGCCTTCTGCCAGAACGATTGCCCGGTCGAGTGAAAGATGCGGTGCTACCGGGACGAGCAGGATGTTTCTCAGCTCCGGCGGCAAGATCGGCCCCCCGGCAGCCAGGGCATAAGCCGTGGATCCGGTCGGCGTCGCGGCGATCAGCGCATCCGCCACATACGTGGTCAGCAGTCGCCCATCCACTAACGCCGTCAGATGCACAGGACGAATGAACTGTCCACGGCTGACCACCACCTCATTGAGCACATCCCAAGAGCCCTGCTTCTCACCCGCCCGCCATTGCTCCGCACACAGCATCATCCGATTCTCAAGCCAGTAATCCCCTTGTAGCAGGCGCGGCATGAAATCTTGCCACTGCTGGCGGCGGATTTCCATTAGAAAGCCAAATCGACCCAGATTGATCCCCAAGATCGGCACGCGCAGCGGGCCACACAAGTGTCCGGCGCGTAGCATGGTGCCATCGCCTCCCAGCGCAATCAACATCTCAAATTCGCCATCTTTCACCCGCTGGTGCAGCGCCTCATCGTATAACAGGCCACTCGCAACCTGCACGCCGTGCTCATTGAGATATTGGCTGATCACTGCCGATTCTTCCATCGCAGGCGACAGTTTTGGGTGGGATACAATCGCCACGTGCTGGATTTTCTTATGCTTCTCTGTCATCATATGTAATTATATCCTGAGCGCCTGATCACAAGTGGACCGGAATCCGCAGTGCGCGCAGCGTTCTGGCGCTTCGTGCGAGCGGTCCAGGGCTTTGCTGCGACTTTGCCCTTGCATTTCCCAAACCAGATTCATCACTGCGCTTTCCAGCTCTGATGTGAAATCGATAGCAAAGGTACGGTTGGGGTAGTGCAAAATACCATAAGGTGGACGCCTTCCATACACCCGCTCCACCAGCATACAATACGCGCCTAACTGGAATATGTGCGAGTCATATGGCGATTGGCCAATTGTGGTTGATTTCACCTCAACCGGGATGATCTGGTTCCCCTGCTCCACCAGATAGTCAGGCTTTCCCGTCAACCCTAGCACAGTATCGGTGAGAGGTTTATCCGCAGGCCTCCACTTGCTGCTATCAGCGTAGATCACCCTGCCTCCCGGCAAGCCAGCCGCCTTGCGTTGACGCGCTGCCAGCCATAAAAACGCCAACGCCAGAACGAATAAGAAAACGGCTAATGGAAACATTGAGACTCTCAGACCATCGCGAGCCGTTGGCACTGTATGTTCACAGTAGTAACTCCACAAGAGAGATTGCCAGAAGCACCACCGCCGCCAGCAAGAGCAGAACTGCCACAGAGCGCAAACAACCACTCGCCATCACGATCTGTCCATGACGTTCATGGAGCTGGTTCCCCCCGGCTAACTCCGCCTGGTTCTCACGCGCCATGCCCTGGCGGTCATACCACCAGGCGCGCTGGCAAAACAAATAGGTTCCAATTTCAGAGGCGCGCACAATCTTCATGGCGATTTATCAACGCTCGCACAGGACAATCCATTGCTGAGAGCATCAGCAGTGTTCACCCCGGGGGTAAATCTTGCAGCTTCTGCTCCAACCGCCCCAGTTGCTTCTCCAGGCTTTCCTGGCGCAGGCTCATCGTCAGATCGCCCCGCGTACGCTCAAGGATGCCACGCGCCACATCTGTTAAACGGCGAATTCCTCCCGTAATTGCATCCGGGTAATCCATTGTCACCAGTATAGCGTAAATGTCATCCATCTTTTCCAGAAGCAGCCTGGCCTCCTCTGCTTTATTGTGCAGCAGCGCATCCAGGCAGCGCCGGCGCAACTCGCCAACCGCCTCTGCCAGACCTTGCAAGTACGTCGCCGCCTCCAGCCCCAATTCCTGGTATCCTGGCATTGGGTGATCATTCACCAGCACCCGCACCAGCACCGCCTCAGCATATTCCTTCAACGCGTCCTGGGTATAGCCAGCGTAGTAGAGATCAGGGTAATCCGCCAATTCCTTGTGTAGCGCGGCAGCCAGTGCTTGGGCATCATCCAGGTGCTGCTGGGCCAGTGCCCACTCATTCCGGTGTGTCGCCCGGATCGCATGGGCGCAATGGCGCGTCAGTGTGCGCGCCTGGGCAAGTGCCCGGTCGCGCGCCGCAGTGCGCGCCTCGAAGGAGGCATGGATCTGTTCAGCAAGCTCATCAAGCGTCGGCATAACTCACTCTTTCTCTTTTGGCGGGTTGGGAGGTTGCGGGGGGCGGAATAAATAATCCGCCAGCGACGCCTCGCCTGGAACCTTGATCTCGCCGTAAGCCGTCTCGTAACGTGTTAGATTCTCCGCCAGGGCGCGCTGGAGTAATTTTGCTCCGAGCGGAGACATCACAATACGAGCAGACACCCGCGGCGAGCCAATTCCCGGCAACAAATGGGCAAAGTCAAACACCAGCTCAGAGGGAGAATGCGCAATCCGCACCAGGTTTGCATAAGTTGTAGCGAGATCTGGCGGGACCTCCAGAGCCGGAGGGGCAGGTTTGGGATTTGTAGGTGTTGTCATAGCATTAACTCAAAGAGGGCAGCCGTAGTATGGAATATACAGCTGCCCATCCAACATCACACTTGCTTTTTAGAATGGGATATCCCCGCCATCGTCCATCCCCTGGCTGGGTTCTCCACCATTGTAAGCGCCGGCATCCTCCTCGCCGCGCGTCGAGAGAAAGCGTACCGTTGAGGCGTTGACCTCGAACGATGAGCCAGTTGTGCCATCCTGGCGCTGGTAAACACGCGGGCCTCCAGTGCTGGCATCTGGCACCAAACGCCCTTCGACCAACACTTTACTCCCCTTGCGCAGGTATTGGCTGCAAGTTTCTGCCAACCGGCCCCAGGTAGAAATCCGGAACCAGATGGTTTCCTTCACCGCCTGCCCATCGCTGCCGGTGTACTGGCGGTTTGTGGCCAGGCTGAAATTCGTTACTGCCTGCCCACTAGGTGTGTAGCGCATCTCGGGGTCGCGCCCAAGATTGCCCACAATGATAATGGTGTGGTACATGGGGAAGCCTCCTGTTTCGATGAGCGGCCTGTCTGATGTTCCGGACGACCGCCGTCCGGGGCAGGTCCGAAGAACACTCATCGGTCTATACAGAACAATTGTACACTGTTTTTAGCAAAATGATAAGCCATGTCGGCTCTCACACTCACCGCCGGCTTTGGCTGCTCCATTCCCGCACCCGATCGATCAAATCGCCGATAGGATACAGCTCCCTCACCGGCAAAGCCAGATTTTGGGTTCGGGTATGTGGGTATTGCAGAACACGGCTCCCAGGCGCGAGATTTTTCGCCTGGCGCAGAAACTCCACCCGCGGCATCCAACCTGCCAGGATAATTTCCAACCCGTACACCCAGATGTTCCCCCACATCCCTGGGTGGACAAGATACACCTCATCCAGAGAAGGTACACTCAGCCCCACCCGCCCCTGCGGCAGGATCGGTGTTTGCAGATATGCGATCGAATAAAACTCATGGCTCGTATGCGAAACCAGCCCCGCAGAGAGCGAGATTGTCTCTTCCACAAAATTGTGATCTCCCAACTGCCCGCCCACACAGATTGAGGTAAGCCTGGCATCCTCAGACTTGAATGCCAGGCGTCCAAGCGGCTTCCACTGCGCCGGGCGCTGCAACCACTCTGGTAACGGATGAACCAGCCAGGTTACCTGCCCGGCTGATATCGCCTTCTGCAAACCAGCATGATCCGATGTAACCAGCCCATTGATGAACACAAAGATATACAAATCGCGTTCCCCCCCGGGGTGCCCAGTTGCCTGATCACTGGGAACCAGTGCCATCGCCTGCAGATACTGCTCAGGGTATCTTCGTAGCCGCCGGATCAGTCGTTTTTGAAAGATGAGATAAGCTTTCAAGTCGCAGCGCCAACCACCCAGGGCAATATCGTAACGGTCAGGCTCTGTGAAAGGCGTTACCCCCCGCACATCATGCGGGATCGCCTGGTCTTGCAGCATCCGCCGGAATGCTAATTCAACCGCCTTTCCCGCCACGATCCGGCGCAAGCGTTCAAAATCCGTGCCACCCATGCGATCAAAAGTATGTGCCAGCGAGCGCGTCGCGTATGCGATGCCTGCCAGGGTTAGATCATCCTGGTATGGCAGGCGCACCAGATCAGCGGCAGTGATCACCTTGCTCCCCTTGCCAATCAGGGATTGCGAAATTGCAGGCAATAGTGATGGAAGGTATTACTCACCCAGACATTTCCCATCCCATATGGAGACAGGCGCTGGTTATCCTGGCACCAGATCCGCTCGTCCTTGAGCAAATATACATCCCCCAGCAAACGCCCCAGATCCCAAGCAAGGGGATACACCTTGCCACCCTTCTTCACATTCTTCACGATCACCGTCAGGTAAGCGCCCGGCTTCAAATACGGGCGTAACCCAGTGTAGATGTGAACCAATTTTGCGACAAATTCATCATAGTCCGCAACGTTGCCCAGGTCATTTACATCCTCAGAATAAAAAACATCCAGCTCCTGTGCGCTGCGGCGCTTTTTCTGCGTTTCTGCCCCGCGCGCATGCAACATATCCCAATACGGCGGTGAAGTGAGCACATAGTCTACAGGTGGAAGAGCCATCGCCGCCGCACACCCTGCCACATCAGCCGCATCCCCGGTCACTAATGTTGCTGCCAGGTGCTGGGCTGCATCGCCCAAGGCTTGGCGCTCTTGTGATAACACCAGGCGGGCAATCTCTGCATATCGCGGATTCAACTCGATGCCATAGGAGTGCCGCCCCTCCCGCAATGCCGCAACCAGCGTGCTCCCTGTACCTGCCATCGGGTCTAAAACCACCTGGGTTCGTTTCGTAAAGAACTTAATGAACTCCTGCGCCATAGTTTCCGGAAATTTCGCCGGGTGGCGCAACACCTGCTTCTGGCGCGGCGGCGGGTTGTGAACAAACCAGGACTTCTGGAATTTCAACCATTCTTTTGGTTGTAAATCATTTAACTGATTGCGGAAAGGTCGTTTGGCTGTCATGCTCTTCCCTGTAGGATCATCTTGGAATTTCGAAATCATGGAATGCCAGAGATCTCGTAGATAACGAGATCAGTAAAATTCACCGTCAACGGCATATCATTAGCAGAACGAGCAAAAACCCCCACCCCACCTGAGATCAATAGAGGATCCCGCACAGTGAATTGATAGATATCATTGACAAAGAATCGCATTTCAGGACCAACCGCCCAAACCGATAATCGTGCCCTGTTTGGCGCGCCAGCCGCCACTGCGCCGCTGAGCGTCCATGGTATCGGTGAAGAAGCCTGACCGCGGTAGAGGCGATCCATGCGCACATAGCCATCACACGAAAGTGAGAAGCGGTAAGCCTCTAATTCAGGAGATACGCGCAGCAGCAAACCATATTCATCCTTCTCGCTGCAAAAGCTTACACTGGCAGTAATCTCAAGGTAATAATCGCCGAAATCCGGCTGCTCGCGAATACCAAAGAGGTACATTTCCCCCCCCTCCGTGGCAATGGTCAGCTCCGCTTTGCCAAAAGCAACGCTCCCTCCCGCCTCGGTGATCGCGGTCCACGTTGCGGGATCGGTGAAATCATCCCGCAGCAGGATATCGCCAATGCCGGGCCTCAGATCGGGAGTTGGCTCTGGCGGCAGAGGCGTCGGGAAAGGGGTGAATGTCGCCGTTGGCGGGAACCACACAATCGTGGGAGTAAAGGTGGGGGTTAGTGGTGCCGGAGTGAGGGATGGCAGTGGGGCCGGTGTTGCAGCCCGTGTGCAGGCTGCTAACAATACCAGCCCACATCCAACCCACCCCAGCAGGGTGATGAGGAAGAATCTACTGATTTCTTTCAAGTGCATCGATGACAAATTGCGCAAGCAAATCTGATATAGTTATTGTAAAATTAAAACACGTTAGATTATACCCTTCAAACCCCAGCGTCCCCAAAACTATTTCCCAGGAGAAGATTATGCGTAAAAAAGCCATCCTCATCACCGGTGCATCCGGCGAGATCGGCCAGGCCCTGATTAAAAGCCTAGCGGAACAACAGAACCTTCCCATACTGGCTCTTGATCTGCAAGTTTTGCCAGAAGATGTTTTACCCATGGTTACGATGCTCCAGGGGAGCATTATGGATGGAGATTTACTCAATCGTCTGGTCAGCGAATATGAGCTGGATACCATCTACCACCTGGCTGCCCTGCTCTCCACTCGCAGTGAGTTCACGCCAGACGAAGCACACAGGGTAAATGTAGGCGGCACCCTGGGGCTTTTACAACTGGCGGCTGAGCAGTCGCAATGGCGTGGTTACCCGGTGAAGTTCATTTTCCCCAGCTCAATCGCCGCTTACGGCATGCCAGACCTGGAAACAAAGACCACTTATGCCCGGGTGAGAGAATGGGAATGGAATTATCCGCGCACCATGTATGGCTGCAACAAACTCTACTGCGAACAACTGGGAACCTATTTCAGCAAATATTACAAACAGTTGGCTGCCGAGCGCCCCGTCATGCTCGACTTCCGCTGCTTGCGCTTTCCCGGCCTCATCAGCGCCTTCACCGCCCCCAGCGGAGGTACCAGTGATTATGGCCCCGAGATGCTACACAACGCCGCGCAGGGCAAAGCTTATGCCAGCTTCGTCCGTGAAGACGTGCGCATCCCTTTCATGGCTATGCCCGATGCCATCAAGTCTCTCCTCCTGCTCACAGAAGCCCCCTTTGAGAACCTGAGCCACACAGTTTATAATATTACCGCCTTCAGCCTGTCCGCTGCCGAGTTCCGCGATTGGGTGCTCAAGTTTTTCCCCAGCGCCACGATTACCTTCCAGCCAGATGTCAAACGCCAGGCAATCGTGGACTCGTGGCCTGCCGACCTGGATGACAGCGCTGCCCGGCGCGAATGGGGCTGGGCGCCAGATTATGATGCAGAGCGTTCGTTTGCGGAGTATCTGGTGCCGAATATTCGCGATCGCTATACGCCCACACGGATGCCAAGAACAAAGGAATGAACAAAACAGCAGATCCTTCTCCAAAACAACCCGGCCTGATCGTTCTATTTGGCTCAGGGGAAACTTCGCCCAGCGGACGCAAGGTCTTTGAGTGGGTGATGAAGCGCTTGCCCCAATCTCCCCAGGTGGCCCTGCTCGAAACGCCTGCCGGATTCGAATTGAACTCAGCGCGCGTCATCGGGCGCGTAGCAGAATTTATCCAACACCGCCTTCAGAATTTTCAGCCACAGGTGAGCATCATCCATGCCCGGCAGCGTGGTAGCCCCTACAGCCCCGATGTACCCGCCATCGTCGAGCCGCTGCTGAAGGCTGACATGATCTTCATGGGACCGGGCAGCCCCACCTATGCCGTGCGCCAGCTCCACGCCAGCCTGGCCTGGCAGATGATCCTTGCACGCCACCGCCTCGGCGCGGCACTCGTCCTGGCCAGCGCTGCTGCCATTGCCCTCAGCGTTTACGCCTTGCCAGTGTATGAAATCTACAAAGTCGGTGAGGACCTGCATTGGAAGCCCGGGTTGGATTTCTTCGGCCTCTACGGCCTCCCCCTCGTTTTCATCCCCCATTGGAACAACAACGATGGCGGCTCAGAATTAGATACCAGCCGTTGTTTCATGGGCCATCCCCGCTTTGCCCGCCTGATGAATATGCTACCCCCCACCCTCACTGTGGTCGGCATCGATGAAAAAACCGCCCTGGTGATGGATCCTTGCACCGCTGAATGCCAGGTGATTGGTCTGGGAAGTGTGACCCTGATCCACACCGGGCACAAACATCACAGCGACCTGGCAGCGTCCGGTGGGAGTGGGTTGGAGGAAGTAGCCCGGCAGCGCGAAAGCCATGTGCACATCTATCACAGCGGCGAGGCCTTCTCATTGCATGAGTGTCGCCAGATCGCAATTCCTTCCAATGGAGATGGTCTTCCCCCAGAGGTCTGGCAGGCCGCTCTGCAAGCTCATCTCTCCCCCAGGCAGCCTGCTGAAGAAACCCCGCCTGCTGAAGTGGCAATGCTCATCGCAAAACGCCAGGCAGCCCGCCAGGAAAAAGACTGGACAGCATCCGACGCGCTGCGCCAACAGATTGCCGAGCTCGGCTGGACGGTGATCGATACCCCAGAAGGGCAGTTAACCAGGAGAAAAACATGACATCTGATAAACCTCGTGTTGGTTATATTGGTCTTGGCTTGATGGGTAAATCCATCGCCCGCAATATACTCAAGGCAGGCTTCCCACTCGTGGTTCATAACCGCAGCCGAGGCGCAGTTGAAGAGCTGGCAGCCGAAGGCGCACAACCTGCCTACTCCCCGGGAGAAGTTGCCGCTCAGGTCGATATCGTTTTCACCAATCTGCCCGACTCCCCAGATGTGGAACAGGTGGCGCTGGGAACACAGGGCATCATCGAAGGTGCTCACCCCGGGCTGATCCTGGTAGATAATTCTACTATCAAGCCCGCCACAGCCCGGTATATTGCCCAGATCTTAGGTGAGAAAGGCGTCCTCTGCCTGGATGCCCCTGTGAGCGGTGGTGATATAGGCGCCCGTCAGGGCACACTGGCAATTATGGTCGGTGGTCAGGCCAGCGCGCTGGAAAAAGTGATGCCAGTATTCCAGGCTATAGGGAAGACCATCACCTATGTCGGTGAAAGCGGCGCCGGGCAAATCGCCAAAGCCGCCAACCAGATCATGGTAGCTGCCCAGATGGTCGCCATGGGCGAGTTGCTCATCTTTGCCAAAAAAGCCGGTGCCGACCCGCGTAAAGTCGTCGATGCTATTAAAGGCGGGGCTGCCCAATGCTGGACCTTGGATGTCAAGCCACCTCGCTTATTTGACGGCAATCGTAGCCCGGGTTTTAAGGCTTACATGCAGGCCAAAGATCTCAATATCATTGTCGAGACTGCCCGCCAGTATGGTATCCCCATCCCTTCGGCTGCCATTGATGCCCAACTATTCAATGCGATGCTGGAAATGGATATGGGCGGGTTGGATAACTCAGCCGTACTGGGCGTCATTGAAAAGTTAGCTGGGGTTTCCTTGCTCGATCGGTAAATCCCTGGAAAGGGACGGCCCAGCATGCGTAGTTTCTTCCTATCAATTCTCAAAGAGCGCCCCAAACCAAGCTGGGCTTCTGCGCGGGATTACCTGCTCATCACCCTGGGCGCCCTGCTCCAGGCGGCTGCTATTCGCCTCTTCCTGGTGCCAGCGCATCTGATCAATGGCGGGATCAGCGGCCTCTCGCAGATCATCAACCACTACACGGGTTGGCCTATCGGCTTGATGATCTTCTTGGGTAACCTACCTCTCTTCGTCCTCGGTTGGCGGTACCTGGGCGGTCGGCGCTTTGCTATGCGCACTGCCTATGCTGTTCTTGCCATCTCCATCTTCACCGACTTGCTCGTGCTCTTCCTGCCTGAAGAAGGGCTGACCCCAGACCTTGTGCTCAATACGCTGTATGGCGGGGTGACCAGCGGCATTGGCTATGGCTTGGTGTATCGCGGCCAGGGCACCAGCGGTGGTAGCGATATTCTCGCCCGCATCCTCAATAACTGGCGCGGGATCACCATCTCCCAATCCTATCTGCTCACCGATTCACTCATCATGTTCATCGGCGGTTTGACCTTCTCCTGGGAAAATGCCCTGTATGCCATCGTGATGCTCTACATCAGCGGCATTGCTGCAGAAGTAGCCATGGAAGGCTCTAATGTTGTGCGCACAGCCCTCATCGTGACCTCCCAGCCCGAACCGGTGACCCGCCAAATCCTAGAGACGATGGAACGCGGCGTAACTATCTTGAGTGGAAAAGGCGCCTACACGGGTGAAGAGCGCTGCGTTCTCTACGTGGTCGTAACCCGCTCCGAAGTCATCCAGCTCAAAGCCCTCGTTCGCGAGGCAGACCCCGCCGCCTTTATTGTGATCGGACAGGCTCATGAAGTGCTGGGAGAAGGCTTCCGCCCTCTGACAACATGAAACCTTCTCTCAACGAGTGCGTATATGTGTATAGATAGATCCTAGGAGCACCAAAGTGATCCAAATTGAGCCAGAAGTGATCCACCAGGCACAAAATGGCAGTGCAAAGGCATTTTCTGATCTGGTGGAGACTTATCAGAGACCTGTCTACAACTTATGTTACCGGATGCTTGGGGACCCAGATGAAGCAGAGGATGCCGCCCAAGAGACCTTCATGCGAGCGTATGGCAATATTCGCCGCTATGATCCCCGGCGCTCATTCTCAACCTGGTTGCTTTCCATCGCCGCACACTACTGCATCGATCAGCTTCGCAAACGACGGATGACCTTTATCTCTATCGATGGCACACCCTATCTGGATCCTCCCGATCTTTCACCTGGCCCCGAAGCTGCCTTTCACCTCCAGGAGGATCAACAAAAAGTGCGCAGGATATTGAACGTTCTCTCCCCACAAGACCGGGCAGCAGTGGTTATGTATTACTGGTACGACTTTTCCTATGATGAAATCGCGCAGGAACTCTCCATGACAGTCAGTGCAGTTAAAAGTCGTCTGCACCGCGCTCGGATCGCTCTGGCGCAGAATTGGACCGAGCAAAATTCGCAGAGTTTAGTCGCCGAAAGGACATGCCATGAATCACCAGCCTTTTAGATCCTGGCTCCTTTCTGAGGAACCTCTCCCTCCCGAGCAGGCCCAGGCGCTGCAGGAGCACCTGCAGTCATGCGAAGCCTGCCGTCAGATCGATCATGCCTGGAACGATGTGCACGCCCTGTTCCAACATCTCCCCGATGCCGTTCCCGCTCCAGGCTTCACCGAGCGCTGGCAGCAGCGCATGGTAGAAAATCAATTGCACAAACAGCAGCAGCAAGCCTGGGCAGCGACGGCGTTCACAGCCTTCATTGCCTTCATGCTGATCCTGGCTTTCGGAGCGCAAATAGTAGAAATGCTCCGCTCACCGACGCAATTGGCCCTGCTATGGATCGCACGCCTGAGTGGCCTCCTGCACCTGTTCGAGCAGGCCCAGGCTTTCCTGGTGGTGCTTTGCAAGGCTGCGCCTGTAGTACCGCTGACCGGTATGATCTTCTCTACAGGCATTATTTGCTTCTTGTGCGTTTCGTGGCTCGCCACGTACCGCCAGCTTACAATCTCACGGAGGATAGCTTTATGAAATCTACAAGAAAAATAATCTTATTGATCTCACTGATCACCCTGATCTCTCTGGCCCTGCCCGGAACAGCCTTAGCCGCCAGCCCCGCTTCACACCCCTCTGACCTGCCCAAAGAGCTGGTCATCGGCGGCAGTTACACACTGGAAAGCGACGAAACCCTCAACGATGACCTGGTAATCATCGGAGGAACCGCCACACTGGAGGATAATTCAACCCTGAACGGGAATGTGCTCCTCCTCGGTGGCACCCTCGATGCATCCGGCACGATCAATGGCGACATCACCGCCACCGGCGGGTACATCGAGTTGACCGACAATGCCGTCGTGAATGGCGATATCACCACCACAGGCGCTTATCTCGATCGCGACCCCGATGCTACGGTGCAAGGCAATGTGCGAGACGAAAATGACGGCCCCTTCAACATGGATGTTCCTGGTATGCCGCACATCCCCTATGTGGGCAATGTGTACACCAATCCCTTCATGTACGCCCTGAGTATCCTGGTGCGCACCGTGCTATGGGCGCTGATCGCCATGCTGGCAATGATGTTTCTGGCCCCCAAAGCCGAGAGCGTCTCAGCTACCATAATCTCACAGCCGCTCATTGCAGGCGGATTGGGACTGCTCACCCTCATCATCGCCCCTCTCGTCCTGGTAGCTATTGGCATCACCATCATCCTCTTGCCGGTCACCCTGGTTGGAGGAATATTGCTCTTCGCAGCCTGGGCTTTCGGCATGATCTCCCTGGGACTAGAGTTGGGTAAGCGCTTCGCCCGTATCTTCAACCAGGAATGGCATCCTGCCCTGGCAGCCGGATTGGGCACTTTTCTGCTCTTTCTGGTCTTGAACTCAATTTCGGCTGTAGCTGACTGCATTGGATGGCTACCCCAGTTGCTCGCTGGCGCTCTCGGCGTCGGTGCCGTTCTCCTAACCCGCTTTGGCACCGCAGAATACAACCCTCAGCCCAAAGCCCCTTCAAGCGTAGAGCCTCTCCCCCCGCCCGACGCTGAAGCCTAAGCCTTTTTCGAAAAAAAGATGAGGTGACGCTGATTTGTCACCTCATCTTTTGAGTCACCCAAAGACCCATTCATCCCCGAAACATACTGCGCACCATTTTCTCGTCATTTCGCCAATCCTGGCGCACCTTAACACGCAGGCTGAGGAATACCTTTCGACCGCTCATGCTTTCAATTTCCTGCCGGGCTGCAATGCCAATCTTCTTGAGCATATTCCCACCCTGCCCAATCACAATCCCCTTATGTGATTCGCGTTCCACAAAAAGCGTCGCCTCAATGTATGCTCCCTGGTCTGCGCGCTCGGTATATTCATCGATCCGCACTGCAATTCCATGCGGCACCTCATCACGCAGCAAGAGCAGGCAGGCTTCGCGGATCAGGTCAGCCGCGATATCGCGCTCATATAAATCAGTGACCTGGTCATCGGGGTAGAAAGGCTGACTCGCTGGCAGTCGCTGCAGGATCATTTCCAACAATTCTTGCCGGTTATCGCCCCGCGTAGCAGAAACCGGCAGCGACTGAACCCCAGGGAGGATTTCCTCATAAGCCTTCTGGATAATCGGCAGTTCTTCACCCTGCAATCGATCCACTTTATTCACCACCAGCAACGTCTGCCCAACTGGGACAGTTTGTTTGAGCAAAGCGCCCAGCATCCGATCTTCATCTCCCGGCTGCTCCGAGCCATCTACGATGAACAGTGCCAAATCACAGTGCTCCAGGGCTTTGCGTGCCTCGTCATTCATACTCTCACCCAGTTTATGATGCGGGTGATGCAAGCCTGGGGTATCAATGAACACCACCTGGCCGGCTTCAGTGGTGAGAATACCAAGTTGTTGGTGACGGGTTGTCTGCGGACGGGGAGAGACTGCTGCTACCTTTTGCCCCAACAGGGCATTCAGCAATGTTGACTTTCCCACGTTGGGTCGTCCCATCACCGCCACGAAACCACATCGATAAGTTGTTTGTTTTGACTCCATACATCCATTCTATCAGAGGTTATCTATTTTGACGTCAATTCTCTACAACTTTTTCATAAAATACTCATATAAATCTCTTGACCTTTTTCTCTAAAATGTTATAATTTATGTTTGCGCATTTTGCCCTATTGGTTACAATTGCTATGCATATGAACGAGGGAAAAACAAACTAACTGCGTGATGGAAACCTCATCACGCTTTCTCGCGTTATTCCCTCTAACCTGATAATTGGCCTGAGTATTCTGTCATTTGTTATTTAGGAGAGATCTATGGCGTCTAAGTTGCCCAGCAAATCCTATGCACGGATCACTGTCGAACTCCCCCTCCCAAACCTGATTGAGGTGCAGATCGAATCTTTCGAGAGATTGAAAAAAGAGGGGCTTGCTGATCTTTTCCACGAGATTTCCCCCATTGAATCCTATAACAAGGGGATGAAACTATACTTTCCCAGCCGCACCCCAGAGTCTGACCAATGGAAGCTCACCTACTGGTTTGGTGACCCCAAGCACTCCCTCGATGAATGTGTTGAGCGCGATCTAACATACGCCAGCCCCTTATATGTCTCCGTACTGCTGGCAGGCTCAGAAATCGCTGAGCCCGTCAAGCAAGACATCTTCCTCGGCGATTTCCCAGAAATGACCGAGAAGGGTACCTTTATCATCAATGGTACCGAGCGTGTTGTGGTATCCCAGTTGATCCGCTCTCCAGGTGTGTACTTTGAAGCTCCCCTGGACCGCGCCACTGGCCGCCCCCTGGCAATCTCTAAGCTCATTCCCGACCGCGGCGCTTGGATGGAATTCGAGACGCGCAAGAGCGATTACCTCACTCTGCGCTTCAACCGCAAGCGCACCGTGCCCGTGACGATCTTCTTGCGCGCATTGGCAGCCGTCAATGATGGCATTTCTGGATCCCCGCTCAAAATCGGCTCTGACGAAGAGCTGATCGAGCTTTTCCAGGATATCGACAACAACCCCGATCGCATGTACATCGCCTCCACCCTGGCACAGGAACCCGCCTGGGACTTGACCACGGGTCATACCATTGCAGAGGCAGCGCTGCTGGAATTCTTCAAGCGCATGCGCCCCGGCGATCCCGCCACCCTGGATAACGCCCGCGAATTCCTCGAAGAGCAGCTATTCGACCAGCGCCATTACGACCTGGAGCGTGTTGGGCGCTACAAGCTCAACCAAAAACTTGAATTGCAGGACCTTGTTCAGATCACCCACCGCATGATCACCAAATGGGATATCGTGCACCTGGTGCGTCGCATGATCATGATCAATAACGGCGTCATCTCACCCGATGATATTGACCACCTGGGCAACCGCCGCGCCAAGACCGTCGGAGAATTGATCCAGAATAAACTGCGAATTGGCTTGCGCCGCATGGAACGCGTCATCAAAGAGCGCATGTCCATCCGCGATCAGGATCAGCTAACCCCCATCACCCTCATCAATATTCGCCCTGTTGTTGCCGCCCTGCGCGAGTTCTTTGGTTCCAGCCAGCTCTCCCAATTCATGGATCAAACCAACCCCCTTGCAGAGCTGCGCCACAAGCGCACACTTTCCGCGTTAGGCCCTGGTGGTCTGCGCCGCGAGCGCGCCGGCTTTGACGTGCGCGACGTTCACCACTCCCACTACGGGCGCATCTGCCCCATCGAAACACCTGAAGGGCCCAACATCGGCCTGATCGGTCGTCTGGCTTCCTTTGCCCGTGTAAACGAATATGGCTTTATTGAGACACCCTACCGCCGCGTGCTCAAAGCCCTCCAGCCCAATGACCCACGCCTTGTCGGGCGTTCCCTGCGCGAAGATCTGACAGACCCATCCACCGGTGAAGTCGTCGCCAAAAACGAAGACCGCATCACCAAAGAAATGCTCAAAGCCATCCGGAAACTGGACCGCAAAGAGATCCTCCTGGTGCCTTTCGTAACCGAGGAAATCGAATACCTCTCTGCAGATGTCGAAGACCGCTTTGTGATTGCCCAGGCAAACACCCCTCTCAACGAAAACAAAGAGTTTATACGCAAACGCATTTCCTGTCGCTACCACTCCACCTTCACCTTTGCCGGAAGCCAGGAGATCTCCTACATGGATGTCGCTCCGCATCAAATCGTAGGCATCAGCGCTTCGTTGATCCCCTTCCTCGAGCACGACGATGCCAACCGCGCCTTGATGGGCTCCAACATGCAGGCTCAGGCTGTTCCCCTACTCACCCCAGAAATCCCGACTGTTTCGACTGGCATGGAATACAATGCCGCAATCGACTCAGGCCAGGTTGTCATCGCTGAAGAAGATGGTGAAGTGATTTCCGTCACGGGTAATCGCATTGTATTGCGCACCGCGAACGGGGAGCGTATCTACCACCTGCGTAAGTATCAGCGCTCCAATCAAAGCACTTGCATTGACCAGCGCCCGGCGGTCGTCAAAGGTCAGCGCGTGCGCAAAGGCGATGTGATCGGCGATTCCTCCTCAACCGAGAATGGCGAGTTAGCCCTTGGTCAAAACGTCACTGTTGCCTTCCTATCTTGGGAGGGTGCCAATTTTGAAGATGCAATCGTCATTTCCGAGCGTCTTGTCCAGGAGGATCGTTTCACCTCTGTGCATATCGAAAAGTACGAGGTCGAATCCCGCGATACCCGCCTTGGCCCGGAAGAAATCACTCGTGATATCCCCAACGTGGGCGAAGAAGCTATCAAAGACCTCGACGAGACCGGGATCATCCGCATCGGCGCAGAAGTAGGCCCCAATGATATCCTGGTAGGCAAAATCTCCCCCAAAGGCGAGAAAGAGCTTACTCCTGAAGAGCGCCTCTTGCGCGCGATATTCGGCGAAAAATCCCGCGACGTAAAAGATACCTCCCTACGCATGCCTCACGGCGAGCGCGGCAAAGTCGTGGATGTCAAAGTGTTCACCCGCGAGGACAACACCGACCTCGCCGCGGGTGTGGATATGATGGTACGGGTTTCGGTGGCCCAGCGGCGCAAAATCACCGCTGGCGATAAGATGGCCGGTCGGCACGGCAACAAAGGTGTCGTCTCGCGCGTCGTGGCGGTGGAAGATATGCCCTTCCTGGAAGATGGCATGCCCGTCGATATCATCCTGAACCCCACCGGTGTACCAGGGCGCATGAATTTAGGGCAGGTCTTGGAGACTCACCTGGGCTGGGCAGCCAGCCGCCTTGGCTTCCGCGCCATTACTCCCGTTTTCGATGGCGCCAGCGAGCAGGAAATCGAAGCAGAACTAGCCCGTTCCTGGATGTCTGACCAGGCCTGGAAAGAAAGCGGCTTGAAATCCTGGGAATGGCTCAAAGATATTGAGCACGATCCCGAGATGATCGAAGATGATAATGAAATCCGTAATCTCTACCTGGCCGAATGGCTGGGAGAGCGCGGCTACAACGCAGCAAACTTCGACTCGGATGAACGTTATGCCCGCCGCTCTACCTTGCGCGAGTGGCTGCGCGACTCTGGCTTCGACCCTGATAGCATCCTCTTCTCCATTGAACAGGAAGAATCCTTGTTCCATGATCTCCAAAAGGACAAGCAGGCTATCAATGCCTGCCTGCGTCTGTGGATGAAGGCTCAAGGCGAAGATATCTCCTCACTGCCCGATGATGATAGCTTGAAGGCCAAAGCAGAGGAGGTATCCCTGCAGACAGGCATCCCCATTCCAACATTGGGCAAGCTGATCTTGCGCGATGGCAAGACGGGCCAGCCATACGACCACCCCGTTACAGTAGGCGTGATGACAATGCTAAAGCTGCATCACCTCGTCGAGGATAAGGTTCATGCACGCTCGACCGGTCCTTATAGCCTGGTTTCTCAACAGCCACTTGGCGGTAAGGCCCAGTTTGGTGGCCAACGCTTCGGCGAAATGGAAGTGTGGGCACTAGAAGCCTATGGCGCGGCCTACACCCTTCAGGAAATGCTCACCGTCAAATCGGATGATGTTCAGGGGCGCGTTAAGACCTATGAAGCCATTGTAAAAGGCGAGCAAATCGAAGAGCCAAGCATTCCAGCCTCTTTCCGTGTCTTGGTGAAAGAGCTCCAAAGCCTTGGTTTGGCCGTTGAAGCAGTGACCGATGCTGGCGATGTGATCAAGTTTGGCAAAGACGAAGAGCGCGCCCGTCCTCCCAAGATGCCTACCAGCTTGTTGGGATTAGGTGAGGACTTATAGTGCACGCCGGTCGACACATACGAAAGAAGGATTGGCATTTACCAGAGAGCAGTAGTTTTGCACTTTTAACAATCTCATAGCAAAAGGCCACAGTTTCCCTGATAATTGGGTTTACCACAACTCATTTACAGGAGGA
>JAFGBV010000104.1 GCA_016932955.1 Anaerolineales bacterium
CCCCAAAACCGACATACACACTTACTAATATCCAGTATTGACCTACACGAGTATAATTACCCCATGCCGCTGCTCTGGCTCTCTCTCGCCTTCCTCACCGGCATCATCCTTGCATCCAATACCTCACTGCCTCTATGGACCTGGCTGCTTCTCGCCGGAGCAGCTCTGCTCTCGCACATCCTTGCCCATTTCACCCCGCACTGGCTCACCCGTATACTAGTTTGGATACGCCGCGCCTGGAGTTTCCTGCCCCAGTGCTTCACCCGCATTACAACACAGTTTCGCGCTTACACTTCCCGAATCAAGCTCCCGCTCCCCGTGCTTATCCTATTTATCGCATGTATGGTTGGCGCTGCCAGGTACCAGGCTTCCCTGCCGCGCATCACTCCCGAACACATTGCCTGGTATAACGATTGCCAATCAAATGTGATTGTCGAGGGTGTTCTGGTTGCGCCGCCCGATATACGTGATGGATACACTAACCTGCGTATCCGCGTCGATTCCATGCGTACGATGAGTGATCTGCTCTTCAACCCGGTCAAAGGATTGTTGCTGGCGCGCACCCAGCCCGGTCAGGATTGGCAATATGGCGACCGCCTCCGCTTGGAAGGCACTGTACGCACACCGCCTGAGGGCGAATCCTTCTCCTACCGGGATTACCTGGCGCGACAGGGCATCCACAGCATGATGAACAATGCCCAGGCTAACCTTTTGCTTAGCGGGCAGGGCAATCCCATCCTCACAGGTATCTACAATATCAAAGCGCACACCCTTTCCCTGATCTACCAGTATTACCCCGATCCCGAAGCATCGCTACTTGCCGGCATCTTGCTCGGCGTGGAGACGGGAATCCCCAATCATGTGCAGGAAGCATTCCGGGCGACAGGCACCAGCCATATCATTGCTATTTCCGGCTTTAATATCACTATCATCGCTGCTGTGCTGGTTTCTGGCTTCTCCCGTGTACTGGGCAGGCGGCGTGGCGCGATTGCCGCAGCGCTGGGGATTGCCACTTACACGATCCTGGTAGGGGCGGATGCAGCAGTGGTGCGCGCGGCTCTTTTCGGTTGGCTAACCCTGCTCGGCAGACAAATCGGCCGGCGGCAGACAGGCCTGAACAGCCTGGCTTTTATAGCAGGCCTGATGGCGCTAATCAATCCGAACGTGCTGTGGGATATCGGTTTTCAACTCTCTTTCGCTGCTACACTCGGCCTGATGCTCTATGCTACCCCCCTGACCGAAGCCTTCAAACGCTTCTGGGGCCGCCACGTTTCGCAGAGCAGCGCTGAACGGCTCGCAGCTCCAGTTGGCGAATACTTCCTGCTTACCCTGGCCGCCCAATTGACCACCCTGCCCATCACCATCTACCACTTCAGTCAAATTTCGCTGATCTCCCTACTTGCCAACCCGCTCATCCTGCCGGTACAGCCGCCGGTGATGCTGTTGGGGGGGGTGAGCGTTCTTTCCGGCTTGTTATACCAGCCGCTCGGTCAAGTCGTGGCGTATGCAGCACTTCCCCTCGTCACCTTCACCATCCGGGCGGTGGAATGGCTTTCCCGCCTTCCTGGTGGCGTCATCGCCTTTGGACAGGCTACCCTGCCAGTGGTCATTTCCCTTTATCTCATCCTCCTGGCTGTCACAATGTATGCATCCCGCCTCCCCTCCCCGGCGCAGAAATTTCGCCCGGCCTTTGCAATGGGTGCGCTGTTGATCTTCACCATGCTCACCTGGCGCAGCGCCTTCTCCGGACCCGATGGAAAGCTGCGCATCACCCTGTTAGATATCGGCACAGGAAGTGCGGTTCTGGTGCAGACTCCCGACGGGCGCGCCCTGTTAATCAGCGGCGGATCAAGCCCCAGCCGCATCTCCGATGCTCTCGGCCGACGCCTGCCCCCTGGACAGCGCAGTCTGGATTGGTTGGTGATTGCAGCCCCAGAGCGCGATGGCGTGGCTGCACTGCCCCCACTCCTGGCGCGTTACCCACCCGGCGAGGTGCTCTGGGCAGGGCCGACCCATGGCACCTATGACTCGCGCACCCTCTGGGAAGCGCTGACCACGGATAAGATACCCATTACCCCTGCCATTCCCGGCCAGGCGCTCGACCTGGGAGAAGGCGCCTTATTAAAAATCCTCACTGTCAGCGGGCGTGGCACCGTATTGCTGCTGGAATGGGATCGTTTCCGTCTCCTCCTGCCCCAGGGCATTGACTTCAGCGATCTCGATGCTCTGCGCCGGGGGCAGACAATTGGCTCTCTCAGCGCCTTGCTCCTCCCCGCCTCCGGCTACAGCCCCCTCTCCCCACCCGAATGGATTGCCGCCCTACAGCCACAGGTCATATTGCTCAGCGTCGCTGCGGACGATGTCGAAGGACTTCCCTCGCCAGAAACCCTGAAGGCCGCGCAGGGTTACACCCTCCTGCGCACCGATCAGAACGGCTGGATCGAGCTGACCAGTGATGGCAGGCAGATGTGGGTGACGGTGGAGAGAAAGTGATTTGTCACACTTGAGGTAAACAAACGAGACTGGATAATTCCATAGTTCGACCCGCTCACCTCTTGCAGGAAAGTGTGCTAAAATCAAAGTATCTTGCACAAAGGAGGGTGATCCCTTGCCTGATAAAATTCTTGTTGCAGATGATGATCTCCAAACCGTGAATTTCCTCAAGATCATGCTGGAGCGCCAAGGCTACCAGGTTTTGACTGCTGGTGATGGGCCGCAAACCCTTCAGCTTGCCTACCGGGAACGGCCTGATCTGGTGATCCTGGATGTGATGATGCCTGGTATGGATGGGTTTGAGGTGGCGCGTGGTTTGCGCGCCAACCCGGCTACTGCAAAAACGCCGATCTTAATGTTCACCGCTAAGACTTCGGTGAACGATAAACTGACCGGTTACAACGCAGGAGTGGATATCTACCTCACCAAACCGATCCACCCAGTGGAACTGAACGCCAATATCAAAACTTTGCTCAGCCAGAAACGCGCCCAAAGCGAATTACCCGAATCCAGGAGAGGTTTCATCCTCGGAGTGATGGGGGCGCGCGGGGGCACGGGTGTTTCGACCCTGGCTTTGAACCTGACGATTTCCTTTCACCAGAAGAAGGGCATCAAAGCAATTGCCGCCGAGCTACGCCCCGGGCAGGGAACCTGGGCGAGTGAACTGCACCTGCCCGATCCAAGCGGGCTGGCAAAATTGCTGGGCATGAACACACCGGAGATTACCCAAGAGGCGGTCAGAGACCACCTGGCTCAGACCAATTTTGGCCCGCGTATCCTGCTTGCCTCTGATAACCCACACGATATCGCCTTTGCCTCCGCTGCAGGGCAATACGAGGCGCTGATCCATACCCTCTCGCAGATGACGCCCCTGGTTGTGCTCGATATTGGCACCCCTTTCCTGCCAATGTATGAGTTGGTGATCAGCCTGTGCAATGAGATCTTGCTCGTGATGGAGCCGGTCCCTGCTGCGGTCAAGCGCGCCGTGTCCATCACCGCAGATCTACGCAAGAAAGGCTATGGCAGCGCCAAGACGCTGACCTATATTACAACAAATCGTACGCGCAGCGATCTGATCCTCAGCACCAGCCAGATAGAGCAGATGCTAGACCAGGCAATCGCGCTGGGCTTCCCACCTGCGGCGGAAATGGCTTTTCGCGCCTATGAGCAAGGCATCCCCCTGATCCAGGTGCAGCCCGAAAGCATGATCGCCCAGCAATTTGTCGCCCTGGCAGACCAGATAGCCACCCGAGTGACTGCCCGTCAATCCGTATGAGCCCAAAATCCACCGGGCCGAAAACCGGTGGAAAATTTGCGGAGGAAGAAATGGTTGAAACAAATACCCCTGTGGATATCAATACCGCCAGCCTGGAAGAACTGGTAAAACTACGCGGCATCAAATCTCGCCTGGCAGAACGGATCATTGAGGCTCGCCCTTTCCAAAATGTCGATGACCTGACCAGGGTGAGAGGGATCAGCGAGGGCCAACTGACTGGCCTGCGCCCCTTTCTTATCGTGGAGGCGGTCAATTTAGAAACCAGCCAGCCTGTAGCAGAACCGTTACAGATCGAATCCGTTGAACTGCCAACAACTGATATTGAAGAGGAGCAAACTCGAGCTGTGACTCCCGTAGAGATGACACCCGAGATGCCCTCCCCGATCGAGGTGGAAATTATCCCACCAGAGCAAATTGCCAGTGTCACCGTGGAGTCTGAACCAGAGCCGCTGCCCGAAGTCATCATGGAGCCAGAACCAGAGCCGCTGCCCAAAGTCATCGTGTCGCCCCTGCAGGAGGAGGCTGTCAGACCTGTAAGCCCCCCCATTGCTGAGAGCCACGCGGCGCCCCCCTCCTACATCACCAGGGCAGGGGCAGTGTGGCTGGCGCTGGGCAGCAGTGCAATCACCTTCTTCCTGGCGGTATTCTTCACCCTATTGCTGCTGCTTGTCATCAATGGCGGCTTGCATTATCCCCGCATGAACGCAGTCAACCATCTGAGTGAACAGGTGGAGGCGCTTGCAAGCTCAGCCACCACATTGCGTGAAGATCTGGATGAGATCTCCACCCGGGTAAATGCTTTGGACGGGGAGAACGGACGGATTGCAACGATTGAAGAGTCCATCAGCGGGATGGAAAGCGAAATCGATGCTGCCACCGCAACCGCCGAGGCCGCTGACCTCCTCGTGCAAGATCTCAGCAGCAGCGTCGATGATATGGTAGTAACCATCAGCGACTTTGAAACCCAGCTAGAAGATGTCAACCTGGCAGTAGATGCCCTGCTCACGCGCACAGGGCGCTTCCAACAGTTTTTGGATGGCCTGAGCGCTCTTCTGGAAAGTCTCACCCTCGTCGAAGAAACTCCCTGATTGCCATGAAGTGAGGATGATGGAAAAAGTTAATAACACATGCGGTGAGCGTGATTGGTCTGCTCACCGCATGTGTTTCTCATGATGCCCCTCGATGGGGTTGCGCAGGTCAATAGCGCAACAGCGCCCCGATATCGCTAAATCCTTTCACCTGGTGACCGTGCTGGAGAACCTCTACCTCACCGCCATCTTGCATCACCTTCCACACCGCCAACTCAACCGCATCAGGAATTTCCTCAAATTTTGCTCCGCAATATGAGCAGACAGGCAGCGCCTCCGCAGTTACATAGCCGCAACCCTGGCAGTGGTATCCCGGCGCGCGGTAGCCTTCACGAATCACAAGGGTCTGAACCCGCCCATCATGAACAAGCTTCAACGTTTCATCCAACCCCACCACGCCGCCCTTGCCTTTCGATGCGCTGGTCACTATTTTATTAAGCAATGCCATCTCTTGCCGGCTTTCTGCTTCGTTACCAATTTGCATTGCCTTGCTGAGCACTTCTTCCTTACTGGCAGTCATCGGCATAGGGAATGTTCCGACAATCAGACTTTGCCATGATTTGGGCAGCAACGTGCGGAACTGCGACACGTTATCATCTGTTCCACCAATCAAGACGCGCCGGACCCCGTTTTCCGCGAAGAAATGTGCGGCAAATCCGGCAATCTCACGCATATTCCTTTCAGTGACTTCTTCAGTGTAATTGGTCTGCCCGGCAACACCTCCCCGCCGACCTGCAACCGCAGAAGCCCCACCTCGCTTGGTATGGCGCACACTTTCGCCCATCACACCTTCTTGTTCACGCAGCTCCCCTAGATGGAAGGAAAACAGCCTTGCGCCTTGCTTATCCATTAAAACCACACCATAACCCCCATAGGCATCCAATGCATCGGCAAGCGGTTTTACATGGGGATGGTTACCAATCCTTACACGATCGCGCACCTGGATTGCCAAGGTAAAAGGGCGGAAAAATTTCTCTGCTGTACAGGAAAATATCACCACGCTTTTGCCTGACCAATCAAAATCGCGCCCAAAGTATCTCTCCACAGCCAGGATATCTTCAGGAAGATCAATATCTTTCAACATCGTCCGCAAACGCAAGCGATAGGCATCAGCATTGCCTTGCGAAGGATCAGTGCTCAGATACACGCTCAGCACTGGATGGTGAGCATGGAAACTGAGCAGCTCTTGCAAATCTTTCTCGGTCAACATGGGAGTCTCCTCTCTAGACTAGGGTGATATGGTTGCTCTGTTGTGTTCACCGGGCACAACAAAGAAAAATTACCCTGCATCGATCTGAACTACTGAGAGCGAGCCAATTCCTGGAACAACTCACGCTGTTTATTGGTTAAATTCTTGGGAAGCCGCACCTTGATGCGCACGAGTAGATCACCAAAAGTAGATGGGGATTTCAAAAGAGGCATGCCACGCCCAGACAGGCGAATCGCCTGTCCCGGCTGTGTACCGGCAGGGATCGTCAAGACCACATCGCCTGAAAGTGTCGGTACTTTCACTTCTCCACCCAGCACAGCAACATAGAGATCAACGGGAATCTCCGTATAGAGGTCGTCACCTTTGCGCTCAAAGCGTGGATCATTAGCCACCTGGATGACCAGAAACAAGTCACTTTTTTGTCCAGGGCTACCCGGACCAACCGCATCTGCCACGCGCACCTTGGTGCCGCTGCGAGCGCCGCGCGGAATCTTCACTTCCAGCCGCCGCCCCTCCAGGTTTAGCAAGCGAGTTGTACCGTGATAAGCCTCACTAAGGGAGATTGGCAGTTCTTGTTGATAGGAAGGGCGATCAATGCGCGAACGGCGCGGATAAGTTCTCCCACGAACCGCATCGCCTGTGTCGGGTGCACCGCCAAAAATTCGCCGGAAGAATTCAGAAAATCCACCACCCAAGATATCATTCAGGTCGCCCACATCTACATGCACGTTTCCGCCACCCGGCGAGGTTGTAAACCAATCCTCCCAGCGAAAATCTCCCCCAGGCGCGCCGCGTTGCTGCCAGCGGTTGTATGAATCGCCCAGTTGGTCATAGCGGGTGCGCTTTTCCGGGTCACTTAGTACCTGGTAAGCCTCATTAACCTCTTTAAATTTCTCTTCTGATTTCTTGTCATCTGGGTTACGGTCTGGATGATATTGCATCGCCAGCTTGCGATAGGCACGCTTGATCTCATCTTTGCTGGCCTTTCGATCCACACCAAGGATTTGGTAATAATCTTTGTAATCCATAAGGGTTCAGTTATTAAACGAAATTGTCGCGAGAAGTGTCATGTAATCGTAATACCATTTTATGCGCATCTGGTACTGTAAGTCAAGCATCCGCGAGGGTTTTAACAATATTCTAATACATGAAATCCATGTTGCCTGAACATTATTGCCTGTAAAAAGAGGCGTTTTATCTCCCGTTTTTCCTCCAACCATGCTATGATTAACCCATGAACATTCCAAAAGAACGTATCCTATTGGTTGAAAATGATCCAGAGATTAGCGACCTGATCAGCAGGCAAACTCTTCAGCCATTGGGTTACCGAGTGGAAGTAGTTGGAGCAGCACCCGCTGCAATCCAGGAGGCGCTTCGCTTTTCCCCGGATGTGGTCATGGCAAACCTCAGCCTGCCCGGATTGAGCGGCAAAGATTTGCTGGTGGCCCTGGCTGCGCAAGGATTGGACGTTCCGATCGTGGTGATCGCGCCGAAAGGAATGGAAGGGGATGTCGTTCAAGCTTTTCGGCTCGGCGCATCCGATTTCCTCAGTTGGCCAGTGCGCGAGGCAGAGGTAGTATCCGCTGTGGAGCACGTGCTCAAACAGGTACGAGCCCGCCGCGAACGCGAGATGCTGGCACGCCAGCTCAACCAGACTAACCTGGAATTGCAGCACAGGGTACGCGAGTTAACCACGCTTTTCGCCATTGGCAAGGCAGTCATTACTGCAACCGATCCACAAAGCCTGTTCAACAAGATTATGGAAGGAGCCACCTTCGTCAGCGAAGCCGATAGCGGCTGGTTGCTGGTGCGGGATGAAAAGGTCAAAACATTTACACTCAAAGCCACTCGCAACGTCCCCGAAGATATTCATGCCAGGCTCAACCAAACATTCGATGATGGGCTTAGCTCGCTAGTGGCGCTATCTGGCGAATCGCTCTCGATCCATGGCGACCCTCTCAAAAGGTTTAAGATATCCAGGCTGGGCAAATCTACCCTGGTCGTCCCAGTTAAAGTGAAGAAGGACGTTGTGGGGCTGCTGGTCGTCGTTCGCAAAGAGGCCCAGCCTTTCAGCGCCAGCCAACAGGCGCTTCTTGAAGCAGTTGCAGATTATGCATCCATCTCGTTGGTCAATAGCCGTCTATTCAAGGCTCTGGAAGATCGCCTGCGGGTATTACAATCGTCAGCCGATCATGCCGGAATCGGCGGGCGCATCCAGGATGATACTGTGCAGCAGATCAACCACGAACTTCGAGAGCCGTTAAGAGCGATCAAGGGCAATGTTGATATGCTGCTGGGGAATACAATGGGCAAGCTCAATGTGGAACAAACCAACGCGATGAGTGTAATTCAGGAAAAGCTTAAAACGATCTTTCAGATAGCCGAGAGCATAGAAGAACAAAAGCAGCCCTCGTCGGATACAGACCGCAACCTTGCCAACCTGAATGATCTTGCCCGCGAGGCTGTCAGCCGATACCAGAAAATTGCGCGTCAGAATGCAGCCGACCTGATGCTTGAGCTGCCCTCCAAAAACCTGGTTGCCCGGGCAGACCCGAACCATATCGCCAAGGTATTGGATAGCCTGCTCTCCAATGCGATCAAGTATAGCCCACAGGGAGGACAAATCACGGTGCGTGTGGAGCGCACAGGAGATAACCTGGTCCATGTCACCGTGCAAGACCACGGTAGAGGAATTGGCGCACAACACCTCGCACACTTATTTGAATCATCGTATCGGGTTGAGGGAACCCCATCGGGGCGCTACGGTGGAATCGGAATCAACCTGCCACTGGTCAAGGAGATCATCAACGCGCACGGTGGAAAAGTTTGGGCAGAAAGCAAAAGCAGCGAAGGATCGACCTTTCACTTCACCCTTCCACTTCTCGGCGGTCAGTGAGAGATCGCCAGGCTGAATTCCAAGGAGAACGCGACTCTTTCAATGGATAAGAAGAATATCCTTATCATCCTGGCAGATTCAAACTTGGGCACCTTGTTGGAGCAAGCTGCACTGCGCCCTGCCGGGCACGATGTCACATTGGTGGCAGAAGGCCAGACAGCCCTGACACTGATCAAAGCACATCTGCCTGATGTGGTGATCCTGGGTGAGAAGATCAAAGATGGGGACGGCCTATTATTTGCCACCCGCCTGGCGCAGAATTACCCGCAGGTGCCAGTCATCCTGATTGCCGGAAAGAACGAAGAACTGATGTTGAAAGCCATCCGCATCGGTGTTGCCGATTACCTCAGCACTCCTGTGCGAACGAATGATGTGCTTGAATCAGTCGAGTGTGTTCTAAAGCGCCGCAGCACCCTGGACAACTGGGTCGCGCTGGAGGCACGCCGCAATACAAAATCATTGCGGCGGCGGCTGGATATTCTGAACGCGTTGCAACAGATTGGCAGATCAGTTACGGCATCCCTCAACCTGGATGATGTACTGACCAGCGTGGTGGATTCTGCCGTCGAGCTGACAGGTGCAGAAGAAAGCAGTCTGTTGTTGTTGGATGAAACAACTGGGGAATTATACATGCGCGCGGCGCGCAACTTTCAGGATGAGTTTGTGCGCACCTTCCGACTGCCTATCCGCGATTCGCTGGCTGGCCAGGTGTTGCGCACCGGGCAACCCATCACTTTTCACGAAACGAAACCCCAGAAAATCAAAACCTCTTACCTGGTGCACACGCTGGTCTATGTGCCGCTCCAGGTTCATGGTCGTGTGATCGGTGTTTTAGGCATTGATAACCGGCAAAGCGGTCATCCTTTTTCCGAAGATCACGTTGCCTTGCTGTCTGCGCTGGCCGATTATGCAGCCATTGCAGTTGAGAATGCGCGCTTATTCTCTCATACCGAAATGGAACGCAGCAAGCTAGAAACTATTCTCACCCACATTGAGGATGGTGTGATCGTTACCGGGCTAGACGGGCGCTTGCTCCTGGCAAACCAGACGGTACGCGATGCCTTTAGTATTCAAGACAGCAACCTCTTCGGGCATACCGTGCATGAGACCTTCCAGCATCCTGATCTGCTGGAGATATTTGACGAGAATAAAGCACATCCCAGCCGCAGCGAGATCAGCCTGGATGATGGACGCGTATTCAACGCGCAAAGCACGCCGATCCCAGGTGTGGGTCTGGCGATCACCATGCAAGATATTACCCATCTCAAGGAGTTGGATCGGATTAAAACCGATTTTGTCAACACCGTATCCCACGACCTACGATCACCATTGACGGCAATTCTGGGTTATGTGGAATTAATCAGCCGCGCTGGCCCGGTCACTGACCAACAACGCGAGTTCATCCGGCGTATCCAACTGAGTGTGAATAATATCACCTCACTGATCAACGATTTACTTGACCTGGGACGGATCGAGGCTGGATTTGATGCCCGTAAAGAAATCATCCACCTGCCAGCCATTATCCATTATGCTATCGAAGGGCTGCGCAACCGCATCACAGATAAAAACCAGGAGGTTATCATCCAGGTGCAAGAAGATCTCCCCATGATGTTGGGCAACCCCATCCGAATGCGCCAGATGTTGGGAAATCTGATCGTCAATGCGATCAAATTTACTCCTCCCCAGGGAAAGATAGAGGTCAAAGCCCACGCCGAAGAAGACCAGATCATATTGCACATTATAGATAACGGATTGGGTATCCCCCCTGCTGATCAGCCATACATCTTCGACCGTTTCTACCGCGGCAGCAACGTTCCGAGCGATTCGCCAGGAACAGGATTGGGCTTAGCGATCGTCAAATCGATTGTGGAAAATCATCAGGGGCGCATCTGGCTGGCATCAACCCCCGGGCAAGGCACAACCTTTACACTTGTTTTTCCGGTCACAGATCAAACTCTTTAGGACGATGAGAACATTCACCCCGTCGACCCGTTTGGGGATCGATTCTTGGTGGGGTTGGCTTAAAGATCGCCTCCGCTGGAGCGGTGAGGAGTTCCAGCGGAGGCTTCGCCAAAGGAGGAAACAGCGATGAGCGTAAGCAACTCTATGTATCCCTGCTTACATCTCTGCTTTCATCATACTCCAAAACACGCCTGAGCATTATTGTCAAAGATCACAAAATAATTATGACGAATTACATAAATGTCATTTTTTCTTACCGCCATAAATCTGCCCATATACAGATAGCGATGGCTGGCTCTTTTCTTGCCGCCAGGAGCCGCGCATTGAATCGATCTCGGTTGCCAGCTTCATCCAATCTTTCACAATCACAACAAACGCCGTTGACTTGGGCGAGAACATGGGGCGCGGGAAGAAGAAGTGCAAAGTACGCAAGCTGATGGGATAATCCTTCATTTCCAACAGTAGTACAGTACTGCCATAGAAAGGCTCAAGCAATCTGCGGTCTGGCCCTTTGGTAGTTTTGGGAGGGTATAACTGTTCCAAACTTGCAGTATGAACCCCTCGGACGCGCCGGTAAGATATATTCATACGGAATAAAGGGGTTACCAGGCGAATATGATCTGCATATGCCTGGATATAAGCCAGCTTACGCGCCAGGAATGTAGCCAAAGAAAACACCAATATCAGCGAGGCAGCCAAAAAAATCAGCGCATCGTACAGCGGTGCAACTGGAAATCCAATCCAGTCCTTGATCAGCCAGAAGATTGCCAGCAATGCGCCAAAAGGCCAGGTGTTTTTCCATAGGCGATTCCAGACACGCTCAAACAATAAGAGGTGGTGGCGTTGTCCTGCCTTTCTTTTACTCATACCCTGCTCCTTCGCCACTCCATAGTGCTCCAGAACTATCGGAGGATTAGACTTCTAGTTCCCTGGTTGGCAATGTGAACCAGAAGGTGCTCCCCTGCCCCAGCGTACTTTGGGCGCCAATCTCTCCGCCCATCAAAACAACCAGCCGTTTAGTCAGGTTCAATCCTAAGCCCCAGCCCTGTTGTTCACGCACATCAGGGTTTTCAGAACGGAAGAATTGCGAGAAAAGATTCTGTTGATCTTCCTCGCTGATCCCTATCCCGCTATCCTTGACCCCCACACGGACAAACTCACCCGATACAGAGATATTGACCGAGATATTCCCGCCAGCAGGAGTGTATTTATTCGCATTGCTGATCAAGTTGGTCAGCACCTGAACGAGCCGGTTAGAATCCGCAAAAACAGGAGGCAAGTCTGGCGCCATATGCACTTCCAAATGCTGGTCTTTCTCATCCAAACGGGGAGTAAGGCTGTTCAGCGTTTCCTCCAGGCAAGGGGGCAACTGGATAAGCGAACACTTTAACAGCAAGCGACCGGTTTCGATATGGGAGATATCCGATAGATCCGAAACCAAAACCGACATACGCTCCACATTGTTACGGATCACGCCCAGAAAATTCTGCTGCATCTCATTCACCGGGCCAACAGCCCCTTGCCGGAGCAAGTCCGTGTAGCCTTTAATTGAGGTCATCGGAATGCGGAGCTCATGGGTAACAACAGAGACAAATTTTGATTTAGCCTGGTTGGCTTCTTGTACAGCATTGTAAAGACGAGCGTTCTGCAAAGCAGCCGAGGCGCGGCTGGTGAGACGGGCGAGAAAATTACGCGCCGCGTCGGAGAAAGGCTCTGGGCGTTCGACAACCAACACACACTCTGGACCATCCGTCCAGGAGATTGGCGATGCCAAACGAGCTAGAGACCCATCCCTAGGGCGAGTTACAACCACAATGCCGTCTTCCAGTGTTTTTTGCGCCAGCGCATCAACGGCCACATCCCAGGTAGAGACGCCGGTATTTAGTGTGCTTGCCAAAGAGCGAAACGCCCCATCTTCCTGGCGGTGGAGCAACCAGCAATGAGTCGCCCCGGTACCCTGTTTTGCCCAATTATTGGTTATCTCGACCACCTTGGCCAGATCGAGCTGTGCGCTCAGGTCGTGATCGATCTTGGAGAGAGTCTCCAACTCGGCAATACGAGCGCTGAGCGCCTGGTCTGTTCGAGTGTAAAGGCGCGCATTCTCAATCGCAATCGCTGCCTGCGTGGCAAAGGCATTCAGCAGGTCTAACTCATCCTTATCAAATACACCGGTTTGGGCGCGATTATCCACATAGACCACGCCGATAATACTGCCGCGTGCCCGTAAGGGTGCGCACATGATCGAGCGCAATGCATACAATACGATCGAATCCTGACTGGCAAATCGCGGATCACGCCGAGCATCGGTCAAGGCTACACCATTGCCGTCCCGCAAAACTGCCTGAATGACCGAACGACTCACCTCGATATCTTTTTGATCCAGGTTCGCATGGTCAATATTGCGCGCAGCTTGCAAGTCCAACTCCCCTGTATCAGGATCATGCAGCATGATGAAACCGCGCTCCGCACCAGTCAGGTCAATAACCAAATCCATTACCTGGTTGAGCACTTCCCCCAAATCTAGCGTCGTTCCCAGCGACTGCGATACGCGATACAAAGCCGCCAGTCGTCCTTGCTCAGCGCTGACAGAATTCAGTAGATCTTGGTTGTCGCTCATTACATTTGTTCTCCTAGCCTATTATGAATCAGGCAGTTTCATCCTTACCAGCTGTCTGTAAAAAATAAGCACACAAATCTTGCAATGGGCATTGAGGGCAGTCAGGCTTACGCGCCCGGCAGATTTCACGGCCCAGCCGGATGATATTGAGGTGGGCAGCGTAATACGTCTCGGTGGGAAACACTCCCGCCAGATGAATATGTGCCTGATCTGGAGTTATATTATCTCGCCTTAGTCCCAAGCGACCACTGACACGATAAATATGGGTATCTACCGGAAAAGCGGGCTTGCCGAGAGAAAATAACAAGACAATCGCAGCAGTCTTGGGACCTACACCCTTAAACTGCATAAGCCAATCTTGTGCCTCCTGAACAGGCAGGTCAACCAAGAAACCAATATCCAGAGAACCACGCAGCGCAGTAATCTCTCTCAACACCTGCTGGATGCGGGGACCTTTTTGGGGCGCCAAACCCGCGGGGCAGATTGCATTGATCACATCCATCTCTTCCGCATCACGCACCATCTCCCAGGTGGGCAGGCGCTGGCGCAATGCATGGTATGCGCGATCTCGGTTGGTATCATTCGTATTCTGAGAAAGGATCGTTGATACCAACTCATCCAGAGCCGGAAGCGGATTACGCCAAGAAGGGTTTCCAAAACGCTCTAACAAACGCTGATGTACAACCAGGGCGCGTTCTTGCAGATCCATCATCTACCCTGCCATTGCGCAAATATTGCATCCCCGTCTAGCATAAAACATGGTCTTCCTCTGCCGACAAGAAGGTTGCGCCGGTTATAGATAGGGAATTCCGGGCCAAAATCAGCCAGGCTTGCCAACATCGCGCTATCCATCGCGCCTACCTGGCGCAGGATTTCCAGCGCCACCGCAGGGCGAGCGCGTCCGTTCAAATCACCATCCGATATCTTGAAAGCAATCCCGAATGCCGGTGAGCCAGCGCCAATCGCGCCGGGCAACAGGCCAATCCCCCAGAAACCCTCTGCCCCCGCTTTGGCCACCAGCCTGCCACCTGTATGCTGCATCAGTCGGGTATCAAAGCTCTCTGGCCCGCCGATCATCTCTGGATAGGTGGTCATGGCTTGCACAATAGTGCGGCAGGCCGCAGCGCGCATCGAGGGTAAATGGCTGGGATCGCAAAGGTGAGCAAAAGCCAGTGCAGCATTGCGCAGCGGCATAGCAAAATTCGGTGCAGAACACCCATCAACCCCAATAGCAACCTGGTCAACTTCCAGGCCAGCCATCTGGGCTACTGCCTGGAGGATATTACGCTGAACCGGATGGTCAGGATCGACATATTCGGGCAAGCCCTTTTTGGTTGAACATCCTAAGAGGTGTGCATAAGCCAACATGCCCGTATGCTTGCCGGAACAATTATTATGATTTTGGGTTGGCGCTTCACCACGCGCCTGCATAGCCTCAGCAGTTGGTTTATGATACGGCATATGCGCGCCGCATAACAAGTCCTCTTCACTAACCCCGGTTTTCGCCTGGATAGAGCGGACCACCTCAACTTGCTCATCCATACCCGAATGGGAGGCGCAAATGAGGGCAACTTCCTTGAGGGTAAGATGATAGGCCTCTTGTCCACCGGATTCCAGAAAAGAGAGCGCCTGGAAAGGTTTTGCGGAGGAGCGGGTAAAGGTCACTACGGAGGGGTCGCCATAGCTGGCGATCAAGTTCGCCTGCGCGTCCATGACCGCAATTGCCCCAAAATGCATTGATTCCACCACATCCCCACGCAGGACTTCTAAGATTGGCAAATAAGGAGAAGGGATCATAAGCGGCTCATTCACTGCTGAATTCTGCGGGACGATAGTGGCGGGTGAAGTATTGACACAGCCCATGACGGTATCGTTGGATATACTGTTCCTTCAAGCCTTCCGCAAACTTTAAATCTGCGAGCAAACCAGGTATCAGCTTCTCGACATCTTCCGGGTTGGCATTTTGTTTTCCAAGCCTTTCTAAGCTCTTGAAAATATTCTTGAGGTGCTGTCGTTGAAGCCGTACATCATCATAGGAGACCACTCCCCCACGACCGCTGACAATCCTACTATTGCGGTATTCCTTTAACAGAACATCCAGTGTTTCAATCCAAGCGGGGATTTCAGCATTGGTCAAAAAAGGCGGCTGGTTGGGTAATACCGCATCACCGACAAATACCACCTGAGCAGCGGGGATAGAAACCCAGGTCGCTCCAGGTGCAGGGCCAGCATGGTGCTCGCAAATCACATCCTGCTCTCCCCAATGCCAGGCAATCCGCGTGGTATAGGTGATGTCTGGCAACGCCCAGCGTGTGCCCATCACATCCTCATAGGTTTCCCACTCCGATCCACTCTCGGCATTCTGCCCTTTGAATACTGACGGGCGGCTGCGGAACACCTGGGCTGCTTTCTGTTGAGCAACGATGGTGCATTCGAGAGAGCGTGCCCCAAGCGTCCGGTCAGGATGGGCGTCCAGATTGATCAATACCCGATTAGGGCTTGCACCCAGGTTTAGTAAGAGATTCATCCAGGAGCGGGCATCTTCGGAGCGCATAGGCGCATCAATTATGATTGTCCCAGATGGAAGAAGAACAGCTCCAACCGTTACACCTGGATACGAGTCTTCCAAGAAAATTCCGCGTTCAATCTGTTGCATCATTTATTTACTTTGATCAAGTTTATTGTCCGATCCACGGGATCGCCAGTTAATTATCTGCCCAGTGTTGGTAGCGTAAAGGTAAACCGAGAGCCAGAACCTGGTTCACTCTCCACCCAAATCCGCCCACCATGCCCCTGAACAGCCATGCGGCAATACGCCAGACCAAGGCCTAAACCCTTCGGACCTTCTCGCGCATAGAGGCGGCTGAACTTATCGAAAATGCGTTCATGCTCAGATGCCGGGATTCCCGGGCCATTATCCAGCACCCAGGTGTACACCATTTCATCCTTTCGGTACACCCCCATGCGAATCAGACCTCCCGAGGGCGTGTACTTCGTGGCATTCTCCAGCAGATTCGTGATCACCCGGCGGATCATATCCGGATCCACCCACACCTCGATCGTGCCAGCCAAAGGTTCCACTTCAATGCGTTGGTTTTTATTCTGCACGATCACCGTAACCGTATCAACAGCGTCACGGATGATCGTCTCAATAGAAATAGCCTGACGATTACCAATTGGTTGCCCTGCTTCGAGGCGGCTCATATCTAACAATGAGTCCGTCAGGCGCTGGATACGTTCTGTAGAACGCAAGGCAATATCCAGCAACGGTTTTAAATTCTCCTCTTCACCCGGCGGTAGCATCGTGTCCAACACGTCCAGGCTGGAAACCACGTTTGCCAGCGGAGATCGAAGATCATGATAGATCATGGAGATCAAATCATCGCGCAAGGTATCCAGATTCTTGCGTTCCGTGATATCGCGGAAAATCCACTGCACGCGTGGCGGGTCCTCAACCTTGACCTGGCGTATATATACTTCAATCGGCACCTCATGCCCGCTGCGGGTGCGCAGGCGAGATTCATAATGATAAGTCTGACCAGAGCGGAGTTCTTCGAAATTCTCCCCAGTCTGTTCCAGGTCAATTGCATGGAGCTGACCAATCCGCATGCGATGCAAATCGTCAGCGCTGAAATCTGTAGCCAAAGTTGCCTTGCGGTTCACCTCCAGGATCTCACCTTCCCAGTTAGTGATCAAAATGGGGTCAATACTATCTTCAAACAAATCGCGGTAGCTTTGATGGGCAGCCTGAAGCTGTTCAAACAACTGTGCATGGCGGATCGCCGTGCCAGCCAGACTGCCAATGCCAGTTAATACAAAAAGGGAGTCAGGGTCAAAATATACTTCATCCGGGTTCAGTGCTTCCAATACGCCAATCACCTCTCCACGATAACGGATTGGCGCGCAGGCAATAGCGCTGGTTTTAAAGCCCGTCCGGCGGTCTGTTTCAGAATCAAAGCGTGTATCAACACTCGTATCTTGAACGATCACGCCTTCGCCATGTTCTGCCACCCACCCGGCAATGCCCTGCCCAATGCTCAGGCGTGTATCAATCACCTGGTGCTTAGCCCACCCGGTAGCGGCCTGAAAAACCAGCATGCCATCATGCGGGTCGATCAATGCCAAGGATACTGCCTTGGCTGATAATGCCTGGCTGGTTTGCTCCATAATACCTGCCAGCACATCTTCCAGGTTCAGGCTCGCAGTGATTCCGCTTGCACTGGTAGCTAGAGCAGTACTGACGCGCGCCTGGCGTTGACTTTCGGCATACAGGCGAGCGTTCACCACCGCAATCCCAGCCTGGTCTGCAATCGCCTGCACCAGCGCCAGATGCTCATCGCGGAAGAAGTGTACCTGTGGGTGAACTAAAGTCATGACCCCAACCAGCATGTCGCGAGTTAATAATGGCGCGCTGACGGCAGATTTGGGCTGAGTCTTTTCATCGATCTCATACTGCCGTGACAACCAGCGATCGTCTTGGCTGGTATCTTGAACCAGAACAGCCTGGCGATTCCGCATCACCCACCCTGCCAGACCATAATCCAGTGTGGCGCGCAACTGCTGTGTGGTATGGTCACGAACCTGTTCGCCAAAAATAATCGCCGACTCGATAGGTTTTTCGTTCTCGTCCAGAACGATGATACTACCACTGATCGCCCCGACATTCTGCATGGAAAGGAATAACACACGCTCAAGAACAGTGCGCAAATCTAGAGCCGCGCTTAACTCACGGCTGATATGATACAGCAGTTCAAGTGTAGCGCGGGTGGTTAATTCATCCTTGGCTTGCAACATCATTCGATGCTTCCCAAATGGACTGATTGTAGCCGACAGAACGCTTCCCCACAATGAAGGAAAGTCAGCGACTCTTCAGTATTGCAGTATAGCACATTTAACAGGAGTTATGCAGATGCGCCTTTGCGAATCCGGGGCATATCGAGCATAAACACCTCCAGCGCCAAACGGGTATTCACATTCCGCCCGATGAGATCCAATGTTTGCTCCAGCGCACGAACCATCGATCGAGCAACGTCCGGCTCTAAACGCCCTGCCAGATCTTTCAGTACTTCAGACCAATCCAGATTGACCGGCGCTAGCGAGGCCCCGGCTGCATACATAGCCAAATCACGCCAGAAAGAGAGCCAGACAAACAAAACCTGCCTGAGATCTTCCTTCTGCTCGGCTAATTTCCTGGCATATGCAAAACGCTCTACGCGAGCCGCGCTCAGCAAAGAAACGAGATCATCCAGCCAAACCTGGCGCTGCTCCATAAGCTCTGCATGTCTGTGCAGTTGCAGGGCATATCCTGGCCGACCACCAGAGACATGCGCCAATAAGCGCGCCATATCTGCGTCCAGGCCCCACAGGGATTGTAAGCCATCTGCCGTAAGCTCGCTGGACAAAGGACGTAAACGCAGCACCTCGCAGCGAGAGATGATTGTGGGCAAGAGGCTTTCTGGGCTCTCGGCGGTCAGCGCCAAAACCACCTGAGGAGGAGGCTCCTCCAGGGTCTTTAGTAGCGCATTGGCAGCGCCAGGGTGGGCTTCTTCAAACCGTAATAGCAGTGCTACGCGATAGCGCCCTTCGTAAGGAGCAAGTGCCAGGGTATGCTGAAGCTCACGCACCTGGTCAATCTTCAAAGTGCCTCCAACCTGCTCGGCCTGAACAACCGCTAGGTCAGGATATTGCATGGTCTCAATCCGCTTGCAAGCCAAACATTGTCCACAAGGCTCGCCAGGCTGCGTGGGTTCCAAGCAATTCAAAGCCTGCGTCAGACGCAAAGCCAACGTCCGCCGCCCCACACCAGCCGGCCCCGTCAACAAGTATGCGTGACGGACTTGATTTCGGGCAACGTGCTCTCGCAGCAAGTTAACTGCCCATTCATGCCCTAACATGCCCCAATTCATAACCAGAATTTTAGCCGAGAGTGCATTTCTTGACAACCACATAACCCACACGAACAACCTTTTTGCGCACCCCATACACAGGTTGCTGTTGACACACCCCTGACCTGACGGTAGAATGTCCCCCATGGATTTTATTACTGGTTTAAACCCTCAGCAGCAACAAGCTGTGATGGCTGGGCTGGGGCCGGTGCTCGTAATGGCTGGACCGGGCTCCGGAAAAACACGCGTCCTGATCCACCGAATTGCTTACTTGATCGGCGCGATGGGTGTGCGGCCTTACCAGATCCTGGCAGTCACGTTCACCAACAAAGCCGCCCGCGAAATGGAAAGCCGTGTCATCGGCCTGTTAGGCGACTCGGCGCGGGGCATCACCCTGGGCACATTTCATGCCAACTGCGCCCGCATTCTCCGCCGCGAGGCTGAGAACCTCCCCTTTGACTCAAATTTTGTGATCTTCGATGATGATGATCAATTAGGTCTGGTAAAACGCGCAATATCAGATTTGAACCTGGATGAGAAACAGTACCGCCCCCATGCCGTTCACGGCGCGATTTCGAATGCGAAAAATGAGCTCATCTTGCCAGATGACTATCCCAGCAACACTTACCGAGATGAGGTTGTGCAGCGCGTTTACACACGCTACCAGCAAATGCTGTTGGCTAACAATGCCCTTGATTTCGACGACCTATTGCTCTGGACCGCCACGCTGTTGGATCAAAACCCTGCTGTACGCGAGAAATATGCTCGGCGCTACGAGCATATCCTGGTCGATGAATTCCAGGACACGAACATGGCGCAGTATATCCTCATCAAGCACCTGGCCTCTTTCCATGGTAATGTATTTGTAGTTGGTGACACAGATCAATCCATTTATCGCTGGCGCGGCGCTGATTATCGGAATGTTCTGCGCTTTGAACACGATTTTCCAGACACACAGGTAATCCTCCTAGAGCAAAACTATCGCTCCACGCAGCATATCCTGGATGTAGCCATGGCAGTGATCGACCGCAACCCTCACCGCGCCCCCAAGCGCTTATTTACCGAGCGCGGTAACGGGTTAAAAGCGATCTTACATGAGGCTTATGATGATCGCATGGAAGCAGCATTCGTGGTGGATAGTATTGCCAGCCTGGTAGCGCGGAAGCAATCTCAGCCAGGCGATTATGCCATCATGTACCGCACCAATGCCCAGTCCCGCCTGCTGGAAGAGGCATTTCTGCATGCCGGCCTGCCTTACAAACTGGTTGGCGCCCAACGATTCTACGGTCGCCGCGAGATCAAGGACGTGATTGCTTACCTGCGCCTGATCCAGAACCCAAGCGACGAATTCAGCCTGATCCGGGTGATCAATACTCCCCCGCGCGGCATTGGTGACAAGACCCAGCAAGGGCTGCGCACCCAGGCGCAAAAAGCCTGCCTGACGCCAGGGGAAATGCTCCTGGAATTGGCCCGTTCCGCCGATCACCCTGCATCAACAATGCTCGGCGTGCGTGCGGCGAGTCTCCTTTCCGCTTTTGGCGTCCGGCTGGCAGGTTGGCATGCGCTGGCAGGCGAACATCCGCCGCTGTTCCTCATGGACCGTATTCTGGATGAGGTGGAATACCGGGCTTACATTGATGATGGAACGGATGAAGGTAATGACCGCTGGGAAAATGTGATGGAGCTTCGCCGGCTCGCAGCCGAGTACCGCGACCGCAGCCTGGGTGAGTTCCTCGAAGCGATTGCTCTCGTATCAGACCAGGATACCCTGCAGAACAGCGCTAATGTTCCTACTATGCTCACCTTGCATGCTGCCAAAGGATTAGAATTCCCTATCGTGTTCATTGTGGGGCTAAACGATGGAACCCTGCCCCACTCGCGCTCCTTCGAAGACCCCGAGGGTATGCAGGAAGAAAGGCGCCTGTTTTACGTAGGCATCACCCGCGCTAAAGACTGCCTGTACCTGGTCTATTCGCAAAACCGCAGCGCGTACGGGTATAGTGAGCCCGCAGAGCCATCGCGTTTTCTAGAGGATATCCCGCAGGCATTGCTGGATGAGAGCAACCCGAGGCGCTCTGGAACGCAGCTTAAACCCACCAGCTACAATCCTTTTGCCCTCCGGTGGAAAAATGCAGGCGCTGCTGCAGTGCTGCAACAGCGCTTCCACCCGGGGATGCACGTGGAGCACCCCACCTGGGGCAAGGGCATGGTTTTAAACAGCCGCATGCAAGATGATGACGAAATTGTCGACACATTTTTCGAGGAGGTCGGCCTAAAGCGGGTTGCTGCCTCGCTGGCAAATTTAAAGATTGTAGAAAAGTGACCTCCCAGTCGGTTCTAAGCGCCTGACAGGGTGAGGCGCGGGTTTTTGCTACCCGCTTTCCACAATCCGCTGTATAATCGCCGCATGCCCATCCTTGGTTCTCATTCACTGGAGATCATCAGTCGCAGCGCGGAACAAACGCGGCGCGTGGGAATGCGCCTGGGCGCTATGCTTCAGGCTGGTAATTTACTTGGCATGACAGGCGACCTTGGATCAGGAAAAACGACCCTGGTACAGGGGATTGCCGCAGGCTGGGGATCGCTCGATCCGGTCACCAGCCCAACTTTTGTCCTGGTCAACGTTTACCGCCGCCTGGACGGACTGCGTATGTTCCACCTGGATGCCTATCGTCTGAGCGATGCCAGAGAGGCGATTGACCTCGATCTTCAAAACATGTTGGATCAGGGACCGTTGGTTGTCGAATGGGCGGAGCGCGTCCAGGCTGCGCTGCCTGCTGAAGGCTTATGGATGAAACTGACTTGGGTTGACGATATGCAACGAGATATGATCCTCTCTGCACATGGCCCCTACTACGAAACACTCTTGGTAAAATTCCGGAAGCAGCTCTATGGAGGGTAAATGCTCTTAGCCATCGACACCTCCACCCGCACGGTTGGCCTGGCGCTGTATGATGGCGTGCAGGTGCGCTGTGAGTTGGTATGGAAGAGCCAGGATTTCCACACGGTTGAGCTTGCGCCTGCCATCTCCGAAACCCTGCGCCGCGCTGCGGCGGAAATCAACCTACTTCAAGTCATCGCTGTAGCCATTGGCCCGGGATCTTTCACCGGGTTGCGCATTGGATTGGCTATGGCAAAAGGGCTGGCTCTGGCACGCCATTTGCCCCTGATCGGCATCCCCACGCTGGATGCTGTTGCCGCATCCCAGCCGGTAAGAAATCTTCCCCTGGCGGCAGTGCTGAACGCCGGGAGAGGACGCCTGGCGGCGGGGTGGTATCATGGCGAATCGGGGCAATGGCAGCCCACGCGTCCGGTTGAGATGCTGGATGTCAATAAGCTGTCCTGGCGCATCCAACAGCCCACAATCGTCTGTGGCGAATTGAACGAGGAAGAGCAGCGTATTCTTGCCCGTAAGCACAAAAATGTACTGCTGGCTTCGCCTGCCCACGCTTTGCGCAGGCCATCATTTCTGGCAGAGCTGGCATGGAAACGCTGGCAGGCTGGTCAGGTGGACGAGCCTGCCGCGCTCGCCCCAATCTACCTGCACGTTGGCGATCCCATCCCTGGATAATCCTCGCATGTTACTCCCTGATTTGCCCGCTGCTAAAATGAAATCCGTCCCAGTAAAACCTTTGACTGGGGTTTTCATTCGCCCGATGAAAATCCGGGACATCCCGCAGGTGCTGGCGATCGACCGCGCTTCTTTCGCCCTGCCCTGGTCAGAAAAATCTTACCAATTTGAGATCCTAGAGAATAACGCTTCGTGGCTGTGGGTGGCAGAAATCCAAAATCAAACCGGACAGCCACAGATCATTGGCATGATCGTGGTTTGGTTGATCTCCGATGAAGCGCACGTTGCCACCATAGCTGTCCATCCAGGTCACCGCCAGCAGGGGATTGCTCGCCAGTTGCTGGCACGGGCAATTTATGAAAGCATCAAGAGCGGCGCTTTGCTGGCCACATTGGAGGTGCGTCAGCATAACGCGGCCGCGCAAGAGCTTTACCACTCCTTTGGCTTTGAAGTGGTTGGCTGCAGGGAGCATTATTACACCGATAACCACGAAGATGCTTTGATTATGACGGTATCAGGCCTGGATCAGGCCTATCTTGCATGGCTGGCTGGGCAAACCGGCTTACCGCCAGTATCAGAGAGCAGGATGCCGTAAACGGTCTGCGCAAGCGCAGCAGCCTGCTTGATATTATTGTATGGAGGTTCTCTGTGAAATCCGCTGAAATAATGGACCCAAGTGAATTATCCCGCCGCACTCAGATTCTAGAGCAAATTGCTCAAGAAGTAGCCACCTGCACCCGTTGTATGCTTCACCACTCGCGCAAGAATGCTGTGCCGGGTGAGGGACCTGCCAACGCTACGATCATGTTCATCGGCGAAGGGCCTGGTTTCCACGAAAATGAGCAAGGGCGGCCTTTCGTCGGTGCGGCAGGCAAGTTCCTTGATGAGTTGTTAAATATGATAGGCTCTGATCGCTCGCAGGTATTCATTGGCAACGTTGTCAAATGCCGGCCTCCCAATAACCGCGACCCGCTTCCTGAGGAGCTGGCAGCCTGCAGCGATTACCTGGAACGTCAGATTCAAGCGATTAATCCCCGTGTGATTGTAACCCTGGGACGCTATTCGATGGCGCGCTTTCTGCCCAATGCCAAGATCAGCGATGTTCATGGCCAATCTTTCAACCTGCGAGGCCGCCTGATTGTCCCCATGTTCCACCCGGCAGCCGCCCTGCACCAGCCCTCGCTCAAGCCGATTCTAGAGCGTGATTTTTCTCGCCTGCCTGAACTGATCGCGCAGGCCTCTCATGCACCAGAAATAGAAAACCAGACTCCGGAACCCAAGCAGGAGCCTAAACAACTTACTTTATTTTAATGAGGAAAAATGAATACCAATAAAGACACTTTAATCAAACGCTTCCAAGATCGCTCTGCTCGGGTTGCCATCGTCGGCCTGGGCTACGTGGGCCTGCCCCTGGCAACTGCCTGCGCAGAGGCCGGTTTCCATGTGACCGGTATTGACCTGGATCAGCGAAAAGTTGACCGCGTCAACAACCGCACCAGCTACATTCAGGATGTGCCTACCGACCAGGTGAAGCGTTTGGTCGAAGCCGGATTGCTCCAGGCAACCACAGATTTCTCTGTAATCCAGCATGTTGAGGCGGTTAGCATTTGTGTACCCACTCCGCTGCGCAAAACTGGTGACCCCGACCTTTCTTACATCCTCAATGCGACTGCCGAAGTGGCAAAGTACATGCACTGTGGCATGGTTGTGGTGCTTGAGTCAACCACGTACCCGGGCACCACTCGCGAGGTGCTGTTGCCCAAGCTAGGAACCGAAAGAGGAATGACCGCTGGCGAGGATTTCTTTCTCGCTTTTTCCCCCGAGCGTGTGGACCCAGGGCGCAAAGATTGGACGACCCTCAACACGCCCAAGGTGATCGGCGGGATCACCCCCACCTGCAGTGAGGTCGCGGCGGCATGGTACAGTCAGGCGCTCAAAACAGTGGTGCCTGTCTCTTCAGCAGAGTCAGCCGAAATGGCAAAGCTACTGGAAAACACTTTCCGCATGATCAATATTGGCCTGGTCAATGAGATGGCGATTATGTGTAACCGCCTGGGGATCGATGTTTGGGAGGTGATCGATGCCGCTGCCACGAAGCCGTTTGGCTTTATGAAATTCACGCCTGGGCCTGGATTGGGAGGGCATTGCATCCCCATCGATCCTTTATATCTATCCTGGAAGCTACGGGCTTTGAATTACACCGCTCGCTTCATCGAGCTGGCTTCGGAGATCAATACCAGTATGCCGCGCTACGTGGTCACCCTCACCCAAGACGCCATGAACGACCGTGGCAAAGCATTGAAAGGCAGCCAGGTCCTGGTGTTGGGAGCAGCCTACAAACCCGATATCGATGACCTGCGCGAATCACCTGCTTTGGACGTGATTGGCTTGCTGAAACAGAAAGGCGCAATTGTCAGCTACCATGATCCGTATATTCCCCAGATCGCCCACGACGGTTGGAAAATGGATAGTGTCACGGATATAATGGCTGCAGTTCGCGCAGCAGATTGCGTGCTGATCGTGACCAATCATAGCTCGTATGATTTTCCTGCCATTCTCGAATCCGCCAAGCTCATCATCGACACCCGTAATGCATTGGGGAAAACCGGGCGCAATCATCCGAAAGTTGTTCGGCTGTAAAGAAATGACTTTCACGCATCAAACACTGACCGGTCGCCATAAATTTTTGGCGCCGGTCAGCGGTATCATATAAGAGAGATTTCATGGCAACCTATCTTGTTACTGGAACAGCAGGTTTCATCGCCTCGCGCGTGGCAGAAATGCTATTAGAGGCAGGACATACGATCGTTGGCGTGGATAACCTGAACGATGCGTACGATGTGCGTATGAAAGAACACCGCCTGGCGAAATTGAAGCGCTTCCCCCAGTTCTTCTTCTACCAGATCGACATTTCCGACCGCACCATCATCCAACCTTTTTCCGTCCAGGGTGTGGCAATTCACTTCGATGCAGTAATCAACCTGGCTGCGCGCGCCGGGGTTCGCCAGAGCGTTGAGAACCCCTGGGTGTATGTGGAAACCAATGTCACCGGCACGTTAAATCTGTTGGAACTTTGCCGCCAGCAAGGCATCCAAAAATTCATCCTGGCATCTACATCCAGCATCTATGGCGATGACGCCCCCCTGCCCACACCAGAAACTGCCAGCAGCGACCATCCACTCCAGGTTTATGCCGCCAGCAAGAAAGGCGCTGAGGCGATTTGCCATGCCTATCACTATCTGTATGATATTGATGTAACCATCTTCCGGTACTTTACCGTCTACGGGCCAGCGCCCAGGCCTGATATGGTTATGTTCCGCTTCACAAAATGGATCAGCGAAGGGCTGCCTGTGCTAGTGAACGGGGATGGAGAGCAAATGCGCGGTTTCACTTACCTGGATGACATCGCCCGCGGGACTATCCTTGGCTTGCAGCGCGTCGGATACGAGATCATCAACCTGGGCGGGCATGAAACGATCACGGTCAACCAGTTGATCGCCATCCTGGAAGAGATGATCGGTAAAAAATCAAACATTGAATACCTGCCGCGGCACCCGGCCGATATGCTGGCAAACTGGGCCAATGTAGAAAAGGCGGATCAGATGATCGGCTGGGAGCCACAGGTCAGCCTGAGGGAGGGCATCTCCCGCCTGGTGGCGTGGTACCGGGCGGAGCAAAGCTGGGCCAGCAAGATCAAAACCTGATGCGTAAGTCGATCCAATCCCTCTGGCGCGACCAGCTCCTGCGCAGCGTGGTCAAGAACAGCAGCTATCTCTTCAGCAGCAATGGCGTGGCGATCGTTCTCAGCATGCTACAGGGCATCTTTGCCGCGCGCTTGTTGGGTTCACTGGACTTTGGTATCCTGGCAGCCGCCGTGATCCCCTACGCTTCCAATGTCAACCGCCTGCTTTCCTTCCGCATGAGCGAGTTGGTGGTGCGCTACCTGGGGACAACGCTGGCTGAAGATCGCAAAGACCGCGCATCTGCAATTGTCAAGGGGGCAGTGCTTGTAGAAACCACCAGTGTGCTGTTAGCCTACCTGGTGCTCATCGTTACTGCACCCTTTGCAGCCCGTTACATTGCAAAAGATGCCAGCGCAGCGCCGCTTTTTTTAATCTACGGCCTCTACTTGCTAACCCATTTCGGCTATGAGACTGCCTCAGGCGTCTTGCAGTCGTTCAAGCAGTTCGATCGTCTGGCTTTGGTTAACCTGGCGCACAGTATTCTCACTGCCGGTCTGATCTTTGCCGCTTATCTTACCAAAGGGGATATCATGGCGGTGCTGCTGGCCTATTTGCTGGGCAAGGCCTTCGCTGGAGTGATGATCGTTCTGCTCGCCGGGAGGCAATTGAAGAATGCGCTGGGAGGTGGCTGGTGGCGCACCCCGCTCAACGCGGTGCCGGATTGGAAAGCCATCCTGCGCTTTGCGGTCAGCACCAATCTGCAGGGAACGGTCAATCTATTCGTGCGGGATAGCGAAAGCTTGCTGATCTCCACCCTGCGCTCACCCACGGAGGGCGGTTACTTCACAATTGCGATGAAACTGATCAACCTGGTGATGCTGCCCATCGAGCCATTCATCGCACCGACCTATGCCGAGATCGCTCAGACGATTACCCGCAAGGATTGGAGCCTGACCCGCCGCCTGCTCAAGCGCGTCAGCGCCATCGCTGCCGCCTGGACCCTCCCCGTTGGGATCGGCCTGGCAATCTTCGGCTATTGGCTGGTGCCATTGATGTATGGCGCAGAATTTCAGCCTGCATACCCCGCCTTGGTGCTGCTGCTGATCGGTTACGGCTTCGCCAATATCCTGCACTGGAACCGCCCGTTGTTGCTGGCTCTGGGGATGCCTGGCTACCCGCTCAAGGCATCTGCGGTGTTTGGTTCATTTAAGACCATCCTCACGATGCTCCTGGTGCCGTATTTCGGTTTCCTGGCTGAATCAGCCATCTTATCCGGTTATTTCCTGGCCTCGATCAGCACAATTGTGCGCCGCGGCATGGCAGAGATGAGGCGGCGATGAAAATTGCCTGCATTTCTGCCTCACAGGTGCCCTCATCCGCTGCCAACAGCATCCAGGTGATGAAGGCTTGCCAGGCACTGGTGCAAGCAGGTCACCAAGTTGTCCTTACCGTCCCGCAGATTTCTGCTGCAGGCAGTCAGAACAGGCAGGAAAACATTGAGGCATATTATGGGCTGAACGAAAAAATCGTGGTAGAGTGGTTGCCTTCTAATCCACGCTTCCGGCGTTACGACTTCGCATGGCGCGCAGTGCAATCTGCCCGCCGGTGGAAAGCCGATTTGATCTACACCTGGCCGTTGCAAGCGGCTGTATTTTCCTCCGCCCTGGGCATACCGACCATCTTAGAAATGCACGGCCCTCCCGAAGGACGCTGGGGACCGCTCCTGTTTCGCTTTTTCATCCGCCAAAAAGGGAAAAAACGCATTCTCCCCATCACGCTGGCTCTGCTTCAATTGCTCCAGCAAACTTACCATTGGCAGGCGCCTCCAGGCAGCGTAATCATCTCCCCCAATGGTGTGGACCTGGAGCGCTACCAGAACATCCCCCTCCCAGCCGCAATGCGAGCGGTATTGGGCATCTCGCAAACCTTTACTGCGGGCTATAGCGGTCATTTATATCCTGGACGCGGCATGGGCTTGCTGATGGACCTGGCGCAGCAATTCCCCGGCGTTCAATTCTTATGGGTTGGTGGTCACCCAGAAGATGTAGCAGCATGGCGCGCACGCCTGGAAGCTGCACGATTGGATAATATCACCCTTACGGGCTTTATCGCCAACCGTGACCTGCCCACCTACCAGGCCGCTGCCGATGTCTTGCTCATGCCTTACGAACAATCCATCTCAGGCAGCAGCGGGGGCAATTCCGCTGAGTATTGCAGCCCGATGAAGATGTTCGAATACATGGCCTGCAATAGAGCCATCATCTCCAGCAATCTGCCCGTAATCCGGGAAGTCTTGAATTCATCCAATGCGATCCTCTGCCCACCCGAAGACCTCAACGCATGGGCTGCCGCCCTGATCCATCTGATGGAAAATGAGACGCTGCGCCTGCGCCTGGGACAGCAAGCCTTCGAGGATGTGCAGCGCTACACCTGGGCAGCCAGGGCATCCCGGGCGCTGGAGGGTTTCGAATGAGCGGGATTAACCATCGCAAACCTGCAGTAGTGAATGTTTGGATGCTGGCCTCACTGGCACTGGCTGTGGTTGTGCGCCTGATCCTGTGGCTGCTTTACCAACCTATTGCCTATAGCGACTCGCGCTCCTACCGCCGCCTGGCGGAATCCGTGCTCAATGGCTTTGAACGCTATGACGGCACTCGCACGCCAGGTTACCCGGTCTTTCTGGCGCTGATCGGGCCAGACGAGCGTGTATTTATCGCGCAGATGCTGATGGGGATCGTGATCGTGCTGCTCCTGTTCTATATCACCTGGAAAGTAACCCACAAAGCCTGGCTTGCCGGGCTGGTATCTATGATGCACACGCTCAATCCGGGGCAGTTGTTCTTCGAAGCCAACCTGCTCACCGAAACCCTGGCGACTTTCTGGGTGGTATGCTCCGTCGCCGGGATGCTGCTCTGGCTGACAATGCCTGCCAACAAGCGCGCACTCTGGCTGGCTGCAGCAGTGGGATTCACTGCCTCGCTGGCGCTGATCACCAGGCCGTTATTCATTTACCTGCCGCCATGGGAATTTGTTTTCATCGCATGGATCGGCTGGCGCATGCAGGATGGGCATCGCAAAGCGCAGAACAATCCTCTGAAAGCGAAAATCCGCTATCTTGTTCCGCAGTTGGCAGTGTTCTCGCTGCCGGTGATCCTGATTGTTGGCAGTTGGGTGGGCTTCATCCACAGTCGCTTTGGCGACTGGGGGATGACGACGATGACCGGCTATCACCTGATGCAGCATAGCGGCAATTTCTTTGAGCTTGTTCCCGACCAATATGCCGACCTGAGAGATACTTACCTGGAATATCGCGATGACCACATCGCAGAATACGGTACGCAAACCAATACCATCTGGGAAGCCATTCCTGCGATGCAGGAAATTTCGGGCCTGAACTTTTATGACCTCTCAAGCACCCTGGCGCGAATTTCGCTGCAGTTGATTCTCGAACACCCCGCCCTTTACCTGCGCAACGCACTCAAAGGATGGGTTTTGTTCTGGTTTGCGCCAGTTTACTGGCAGCCAGAATTCCTGGCATGGCAGCAGGGTGTGCCCATCTTGCAAACGGGCATCATGGCAGCGCGCGGGCTGCTGGTTCTCTGTAATATCCTATTCATTCTTTCATCGACCTTACTGGCACTGCAGGCAATCTTCACCAAGTACCGTGTGATTACCGGATTATCGATCCACGGCAAGACGGCTCCGTTTTTCTGGTTTCTCAGCAGCACAATTTGGATCGCATCCATCATCCAAACGCTTCTCGACCATGGCGACAACCCGCGCTTCCTGATCCCCTTGCAATCGCTTGTAGTGCTTTGGGTGGTATGGGTTGCAAGCGTGATAGCGCCTCAACTCTTTAAGCACAAGCGGCTTGCCCTGGCAGAAAGCGAGGCTACCAATGCAGAAGAAGATGAAAATTGACCTGAAATCAGTCAAACCGCCGCTCTCATTTTGGCTTGCGCTGGCAGGTGTTCTGGCCACGGCCGCAATCATGAACACGCTCGAAGGCCGTGGGGCGTGGCTGCAAGGCTGGCTGGCGCACACTACACTGCTCGCCCTGGGGATCGCAAGCCTGTGGGGAGTATGGCGGCTAACCCGCGGCACTGCCAAAGATGCCGAGTGGCGTTCTGCCATCCCGGCTTTCCTGTCAGCAGTCATCGTCCGCCTGGCGGTTGGCACCATCCTCTTCACCCTGCTGCCGCTCATTGGCTACACCGATAACGCCGAGCACCAGTCCGGCTATGCTTTCACCGATGCGTTCATCCGCGACCAGCAAGCCTGGGAGCTTGCCAGCTCAGGAGAGCCAATCGGGCTGGCTTTCACTGATCAATTCTCTGGCGACCAATATGGGGGCATGCTGGCGCTGAGCGCAATCGTTTACCGCACCCTCAGCCCCGACGCCCACCGGCCTCTCTTGATCATTATCCTGGGTGCAATCGCGGCTGCCTGGGGAACGCTGCTGACATGGCAGGCAAGCAGATCCTGGTTTGGCGCAGCGGTCGCCAATGTGGCGGCATGGATCTTCGCCCTGTATCCTGAGAGCATCCTGCTGGGCAGCAGTCAGATGCGCGAGCCTTTCGTGCTCAGCGCGGTGGCAGCGACCTTTTATGCACTGACGCGCATCAAGGGTAAAAAATGGGCCTGGCTGGCCTGGCTGCTTCTGGCAGTTGGGTTCCTATTTCTCTTCCAGCCCCTGGCAGGGATCGTTGCTTTGGGGGTTGTGCTGGGAATATGGCTCTTGGGTCCTGGCGCCTTGGGCTCACCAAAGCATGGAAAATCCCTGGCAGCGCTAGTCCTGCTGGCAGGCGTTCTGATCATTGCCTTCATCATCGTCGCATCCGTCTTAGCCAACCTGCCCTCCCTACAAGGTACAGGGCCTCTCAGCGGGTTGGTCAAGTGGCTGCAGAATAACTTTGCCTTCCAATCCTACCTGATGGAGCGCGCTTCGGGTATGCTGCAAAAGATGCTCGATCATGCTGGCGAGAAATGGTCCTGGCTGGTGATCCTGGTATACGGCATCGCACAACCTGTCTTACCGGCAATCGTTGGCGACCCAGATGCGGCTGCAATCATGCGCCTGATCGGATTCTTGCGCGCTGCAGGATGGTATTTATTAGCCCCTTTCCTGGTTTATGGCGTGATGGGCGCACTGCGCGCCAGGTCAGTTGAGCGCCGGACGCAGTTGATCTTGCTCAGCGCGGCGATCTGGGGCTGGGTTGCCATTGCCGCTCTGAATGCTGGCGGTGACCAATGGGATAACCCACGTTACCGGGCTATCTTACTAACCTGGCAGGCGCTGCTTGCTGCCTGGGCCTGGTATTGGGCGCGCAGCCACCACGATGCATGGCTTTGGCGGTGGATCGCGGTGGAGGTTGTCTTCGTGGCAATGTTCACCGAATGGTACCTGGGACGTTACTATCCCAATGTTTTGCACCTGGATATCAGAGTGATGATCATTGTAACCCTGGTGATCAGTGCGCTCATCCTCGGTGGTGGGTTGGTATGGGATCACAGAAAAAAGAGAATACACAACGCTTAATTGCGCGGTTGTAATTTCAGTTATAATTCAATTTCTGAATTTTGATAAGTAAGGAGCACGTTTGTGTCTACAGCACTCATCACAGGCATCACCGGGCAAGATGGCTCTTACCTGGCTGAGCTTCTCCTCTCCAAAGGTTATCGCGTGGTTGGCATGGTGCGCAGATCCAGCACCGTGACTTTCGAGCGCATCCAACATATCCAAGACAACATAGATATCATCCAGGGCGATTTACATGATCAAAGCTCGCTGCTAGATCTCATCGAGCGCTACAAACCAGACGAGGTCTACAATCTGGCTGCCCAATCTTTTGTTCCAACATCCTGGAATCAGCCGGTGCTCACCGGTGAGGTCACTGCCCTGGGGGTCACCCGCATGCTAGAAGCCATTCGCTTGATCAACACCAAAACCAAGTTCTACCAGGCCTCTTCTAGCGAGATGTTCGGGAAGGTGCGCGAAGTGCCCCAACGCGAATCCACTCCCTTCTATCCTCGTAGCCCATACGGTGTTGCTAAAGTGTACGGGCATTGGATCACGGTGAATTATCGCGAGTCGTATGATCTCTTCGCGGTTTCCGGCATCCTCTTCAACCACGAGAGCCCTCGCCGCGGTCTAGAGTTTGTAACGCGCAAGATCACGCACGGCGCGGCGCGCATCAAGCTTGGCATGGCAAAAGAACTGCGCCTGGGCAACCTGGATGCACGCCGCGATTGGGGTTTCGCCGGGGACTACGTGGAAGCCATGTGGCTGATGATGCAACAAGACCACGCTGAAGACTATGTGATTGGCACTGGTGAAACCCACTCGGTACGCGAATTCTGTGACCTGGCATTCAGATGCCTCGGTTTAGATTATCGAGAATATGTTGTTCAAGATGAACGCTTTTATCGTCCGGCAGAGGTGGATCTATTAGTTTCCGACCCAAGCAAAGCGCACCAGGAGATGCACTGGCAGCCCAGGATCAGTTTCCAGGGGCTGGTGCAGATGATGATAGATGCAGATATGAAACGCCTGGCCAGGGAGATTGTCTGATCGAGCAAGCCTCACCGCGCTCCACGCGGCCCCCGCTGCTGCGCTGGATTGGCAGCCTGGCAGCCATAGCACTTCTCATTTACCTGCTCAGCCAACAAGGCTGGACGGATATCCTTTCGGCTGCGCGGCAGATCGGCTGGTGGCGGCTGGCAATCGCCTTTGGCACCATGCTCATCTCGCGCCTGGCAGTTGCCGGGCGATGGCATGTATTGCTGCATTCGGCAGGCATTCCAATCCGGCCAGCGCAAAGCCTGCGCATCACTTTTGCTGGATTATTTGCGTCTAATTTCTTACCCACTACAATCGGCGGCGATGTCGTGCGCCTGGGAGGGGCAATCCGCCTGGGTTACGACCGGGCCATCTCGCTGGCTTCGCTGATCGTCGATCGCTTGGTGGGCATGGCAGGGATGGCTATGGCGCTGCCGTTCATCACCCCGCTGCTCATCCCAACGGTGAAAGGCACTGCCGCAACAAGCTTATTCGCTATGGTTGCCTTGCCAGGCAAAGAATGGCTCAGCAAAATCACCCATAAAGTTGCCCAGGGAATCAAAGCCACGCTGGAGGCGTTATCGCAGTGGAAACGGCAGCCCGGCACCCTCCTGGCATCTACTGCGTTCACCTGGCTGCACATGCTCTGTCTGTTCAGCCAGATCTGGCTCCTGCTGGACGGGATGCAAGAGACCATCCCTTTCTGGCAGGTGGCTGGCCTGTGGAGTGCAACGTATTTCATTACGCTTTTACCCATATCCATCAACGGGATGGGTGTCCAGGAGCTTGCCACCACCTTTTTCTACGGCGTGCTGGGGGGAATATCCAACCCAGCAAGCCTTACGCTTGCCCTGCTGTTGCGCGTTTTACAGATGCTGGCAAGCCTACCAGGTGCGCTCTTTATTCCAGAAATGCTGGCTGGGGAGGAACGCAAATGACCCACCCTGACCACAGTTAGGGTACAATGAACCTGCCACAGTGCAGGAATATCCCCAATAATCAATCCAGTTCCCACAGGAGAGTGTGAAATGACAACGATTCAACCTGAAGCGGAAGCAAAGCTGCGCGTTGGTTTCCGTTATTTCAACCGCTTTATGCTGTTGATGTGGCGCTTGGGATTAGGCCCCTGGGTTAACTTTTGGCCGCAAGTAGTTGGGCGCATTATGGTCATTACCCACACCGGCCGCAAAAGCGGGCTACGCAGGCGTACACCGGTCAACTACACCATCGTCGATGGCGATATCTACTGCACGGCTGGCTTCGGCAGCATTTCGGACTGGTACCGCAACATCATCGCCAACCCGCAGGTGGAGGTGTGGCTGCCGGAAGGCTGGTGGGCTGGCGAGGCAAGCGATGTTTCGGACGTAGAAGAGCGCCTGCCCTTGCTACGCCAGGTGCTATTTGCCAGCGGATTCGCCGCCCGCGCCGCCGGGATTGATCCAGTGAATATGAGCGACGAAGAGCTGAATGCCGCCACCCTCAATTACCGCCTGGTGCGCATCCACCGCCGCACTCCCTGCACCGGGCAGAATGGCCCCAGCGACCTGGCGTGGGTCTGGCCGCTGGCGACGATGATCCTGCTCCCGCTGGCGCTGCGTCGTCGCCGCCGCTAACGCCCCCATTGACCAGGTGCCCATTACTGTAAACCTGCAGCTCGTCATGAAATGTGCATGAATAAGCCATACATCTTCTTGCATGTGTCCTGGCTCATCTCAACGCTTATCTTTCCCATGCTGGTGCTGGGACCATTTGGGGACATCTTCGAGTCTCAAACCCTGCGCCTGATGGCTTTTGCCCTGTTGACAATGGGAGGGAGCTGGCTCTTCCGCCATAGCGGGAGAAAAAGCACCGCATCAGATGGCATGCCTGGATGGGGAACGGCTGGACTGATCACGATCATTACCTATGCCGCGGCGTACCGCCTGGCGCTCTTCATCCCCGATGTATCCACCTATCCCTTCTCCTTGGGCTGGTCTGAAGCCAGCCGCTATTACTATGCGTCGCTGTTTTTTTCCAGGCAGATCTACGATGTTCAGGCTCCCCTCTCGGTATTGCACTCCAGCCGCTACCTGATGCAGTCGCTGCCCTTTGCCATCCCCCACTCTGCCCTATGGCTGCACCGATTGTGGCAGGTGATCTTATGGCTTGCTTTCGCCGGAGGCGCTGGCTGGCTCTTGGCATGGCGCTTGCGCGGTGATCTCCAAACCAGGTGGGCTTTTCCATTTGCGTTATGGGCAGCGCTGTTCACTTTTCAGGGGCCCATCTACTATCACCTGTTGCTGATGGTTGTTGTGGTGCTGTGGAAGGTTGATAGCCGCCGTTTCTGGCTGACACTCGTGGTGGTGATACTGGCCTCCGCTTGGGCCGGGATCAGCCGGATCAACTGGCTGCCTGTGCCAGGGATGTTGGCTGCCTCCCTTTATTTGATTGAAATACCTTCCCAGAGGGGAAAAGGCTGGCTTTATTTTCTGCCTCCGCTTGTCTGGACATTGGTTGGCACGCTGGTCGGATTCTTGACCCAGATGGTTTACCAGGCCTGGTCAGGCAACCCTCCCGAATTGTTCGGCTCGGCGTTTGAGTCGGACCTGCTGTGGTACCGCCTGCTGCCAAATCCAACTTACCCCCTGGGGATGCTCCCCAGTGTGGCGCTGGTATCACTGCCGATCGGGCTGCTGCTGGTTCTGCGCATCGTTGGAGAACGCAGGTTGCTCAGTAAAATGGATGCTCTGCGCATCTTGGGCCTAGGGGCGATCTTGTTCGTGCTGCTGGCAGGAGGCATTGTCGTCAGCCTGAAGATTGGCGGGGGGAGCAACCTGCACAACATGGATGCTTACCTAGCGTTGCTGCTGGTGATCGGCAGTTACCTGTACTTCGCTCGTTTCCAATTCCAGAATCCTGGTGATTCGGCTCGTTTCCCCCGGCCTTATCCCCTGCTGGTTGGGACGGCGGTTGCCATCCCGATCCTATTCACCATCACCGCTGGCGGTGTTCTTCCGATGAGAGATTTGCCATCCGCGCAGGCCGCGCTGGAGACAATCAATCAAAGCGTCCAGCAGGCGCGTGCTCAAGATGGCGAGGTGCTTTTCATCAACCAGCGACACTTGCTAACCTTCGGCATGGTTGAGAATGTGCCCCTGATCGATGAATATGAGCTGGTTTTCCTGATGGAAATGGCCATGGCAGGCAACCAGAGTTACCTGGACGCTTTTCATACTGACCTGCAAAACCAGCGCTTTGCCCTGATCATCTCAGAAACGCTGAGTACCAAATTACAGGGCAGCAGCCATTCTTTCGGCGAGGAGAATGATGCCTGGGTAGAGAATGTTTCAGTACCAGTGCTGTGCTATTATGAAACATCCCAAGAGCTGGAAGGCTTCAACATTCAACTCTATGTTCCCCGCCGGGAGCCCTGCAAGTGAGGAAGCATGTACTGGCTACGCAGTAATGATCTGGTCAGCCTCGTGAGCCTTGCATTGCTCAGCAGTTGCTGGGCGCTGGGAGGTTGGATGCTCACCACCCACGCCTTCCGCCTGCGCGCCTCGGAACGATTGATCAGCGGCCTGGCAACCGGCATGCTGCTGTTCATCGGCCTGGGCAATCTCTTATCCAACCTGCTACCCGAAGCAGTATCCTTTTGGGCTGCTGCCTTGCTTGTACTGGCTGGGGGGATGCTGGCTGCCCGACGCTCTGCAATCTCAAAGCGCCGCCCCTGGCTGGATTGGAGAGACCTGCGCGCCTGGCCCGCCTTGCTGGCGTTGCTGATCCTGACCATGCTGTTCCAGGCTATCCAGAGCGGGTTGGCGATTTTCGACGAGTACCTGCACATTCCTCTCGTTTCAACCATGGCGGCAGGGGATATTCCTCCTCATTTCTATCTTAATCCCGATACTCGCTTCGCTTACCATTACGGCATCCAGGTGTATGCGGCCAGCCTGGTGCGATTGGGGGATTTCTTCCCCTGGAGCGCCTGGGATCTCAGCCGAGCGATTGCCATCGCCTTCACGCTGGTGCTGGGTTGGATCTGGGTGCGACGAGTCACTGGCAGCCGCCTGGCAGCCTGGCTGGGCAGCTTTGCGTTCACCTTTGCCGGAGGGACGCGCTGGCTGCTGCTCCTGTTGCCTGCCTCTTGGCGAGGTTGGCTGGACGCAGGCGTCCATCTGGCGAACACCGGCAAGGATACCGCAGCCGTCTTTTCGGCCGCACTGCAAGGTCCCTGGATCATCGAGGGGGGCGGACAGATTCCGTTCCCATTTGCCTTCCACAGTGGTTTTTTTGTCCCGGTGATGTTCGCCCTGGGCAGCACAGGGGCAATGCTGTACATGACCATTTTGCTCCTGCTGCTACTCTTGCCGCGCCCGCGGTTCTCACCAGCGGGGTTGATCATCTGGAGCCTGCTCTTTGCCACCCTGGCGCTCAGCGCCGAGCACCTTTTTGCTGCAATCTGGACTGGCATTGCCCTGGTTGGCGGCTATGCTTTCCTGCAGCGGCAGCGCAAGGCGGAGCTGATGCAGTGGGGGTTTGTGCTGCTCGCCAGCGCCATCTTGGCAGCCATCCAGGGCGGCTTCGTTACTGAGACGCTGCGCGGCTTGCTGTTGCCGCTGCTGGGCCAGCCAGCGCTGAGCAACAACGCCTACGATTTCAACCTGCGCTGGCCCCCGGCCATTCCCACTGCCCACACGGAGCCGCTTTCGATCTTTGATGCGCGCCAGCTCGTCGCGCTGCTGGCCGAGATGAGCCCTGTGCTGCTACTGGCCCCAGCAGTCATCATTCTTACAGTGAAAAAGATCCATCGCATCTCGTGGTTTTGGAGCGGCCTAAGCATCAGTGCTATTCTGAGCGTGCTTTTTGCCTTGTTCATCCGATACGGTGTTGACCGCTCGATGACGCGCATGCCGGCTACGGCCTTGTGGACCTGGCTGGTGCTGGGTTTCCCACTGCTGTGGAAGGCGCTGCCGCGCCTGCGCTTTGCCCGCCTGGGTGTTGCCTTGGGTTACATCCTTACGCTGACCGCTGGTGTCGTTATCTTTGTGGTGCAGCTTGCCAATATCCCGGTTACGCAATATACCTATTTCATCGATGCGCTGGATGCCGGGTTCTGCGCTGATTACTGGGGCGAGCTTCCACCAGGAGCGCAGGTACTGGACCATGAGGCTTCGCGCGCTCCGACGATCTTCGGCAGGATCCCGCGCGCCCACGCAGAGATCTACATCCCCCTGCCAGAATGGGAAGCGCTGATTGCCAACCCCGATCCGGTGCGCGCAGCCCAGGCTGGCTTTGACTACGTCTACCTGGATAAAGCCTGGTGGGTCAAGCTGACCAGCGCCCAGCAGGAAACATTGATGCAGCCCTGCGTGGATATCATCGAGGAGCGCAAGTCGACTTTTGGCTATCGACTGCTGCTCGATATCAGCGCCTGCAGGCTGAGGTAGCATCGATAGCAGATTAACAAAAGGATTCAATTCGAACTGGGCGAGGAGGACGGGGTGAGAGATCGATTAAGCTTGGGCAGGGATGGGCTATTTAGAAACAGAAGACACGAGGGCTATTCCTATCATGGCACAGAATGGTTATTCAAATTTTACTGTTTCTATCATGATCTCCACAACAGATCGGGACGATTTTTGGGGGGCGGGATCGTAGTCGGAGGTAAGAGCAGCTTTGGTGCCCAGGTTACCGGGTTAGGACAGCACGACCTGCCTGTACACAAAGGATGGATTTTCCGGGGGCGTGGTATAATACGCGCCGCTTTTGACTATGATTGCGAAAGAGGAAACAGGAAATGAAAATTGATTATCAAGAGACCACCAGCGATCTGCTAGCGCGCATCGATATCCATCAAAAATACGGTGGGCGTGATATTGACCAGTGGATGCTGGAGCTGCTCAATGTTCAGAAAGGGGCGCGCATCCTGGATGTAGGCTGTGGCGCCGGAAAGCAATGCTTTGTCTTCTTCAATGCCTTGCAAGGAGATTGCGATATCACCGGTGGGGATGTCTCCACCGAGCTGCTCGCCAAAGCCAACCAGGAAAACGCGCGCACCGGCAACCGCGTGCGCTTCATGGAACTGGATTTCAACCATCGTTTCCCCCTGGAAGATAACCAGTACGACCTGCTCTCGGCGTGCTTCACGATCTATTACGCCGCCGATATCCCCTTTACCATCAGCGAAATGCACCGTGTGCTCAAGCCTGGCGGCAGGCTGTTCACCAGCGGGCCGATGCCCGAAAACAAGCGCCTGTTCTACGAGATCATCAAAGAAGCCACGGATAAGCCGATCCCGCCCATGCCGGGCAGCTCGCGCTATGGCAGTCACATCCTGGATACCCTACGCGCCCAATTCTCACAGGTAGAAGTGCATATTTTCGAAAATCCACTCACCTTCGAGGCCGTCGAGCCGTTCCTCACCTACACCCGCGCCTCCCTTTCAGAAGACCGCAAGCTGTGGAAAGGCTTCTTCGAGCAGAAGGGCGATTTCGAGCGCGTGATGGAGCAGATCGCGGCAGTGGCAACCCGCCGCCTGGAACAGGAAGGCAAGCTGGTGATGACCAAAGTAGTGGGCGGATTCATCGCCCACAAGTAAATTCGCGAAACAAATCAAGTGCAAAATGCTATTCTACGGTAGAAAGATCCTCTTTGTTGGCGCGCACCCGGATGATATTGAATTGGGCTGCGGCGCATTCATTGCCAATATCATCAGCAAGGCCGAGATCATCTGCGTGACGCTTTCTGATAACCAGAAGAACCCGGCGCTGAAGGGCGTTGTGGAAGAACACCGACGCAGCATGGCGGTTCTGGGCATCCAGCCTGAAAACGATTTCCTGGAAGCGTTTGTGACGCGCAAATTTCCCGAGATGCGACAGGAGATCCTGGAATACCTCTTCCAGCTCAACCGCCGCTTCCGCCCGGATATTGTAATCACCCATACGCGGCAGGATATCCACCAGGATCACAATCAAACCACAGAGGAAGTTCTGCGCGCCTTCCGCGGCACAACCGTGTTGGGCTATGACGCCTTGCGCAGCAGTTATGGCTTCTTCCCCCATTTTCTGGTGGAGGTGACGGAGAAAGATGTAGAGCGCAAGATCGAAGCGCTGGCGCAGTATAAAACTTATAACGACAAATATTATTTTGATCAGCAGGTGTTGCGAGCAACTCTGATCCGGCATGGTGCGCTGGCTGAGAAGCCCTTTGCAGAAGGGTTTGATATCTTGCGCATCGTCGGCAACTTCGACACATGCTGATGAAGCAAATTCGGGATAATGGGGTTGTTGCCCCATACCCCGAACTGAAATTGCTTATATCCTGCTGCAATTCTCAGCGTGGGATGTATTCTTTTGCCTCTTGACCGGTTACAGTCAGCGGTTATAATTCAGTCATTGAATTTTGAACCGACATGAATATCTCCCCTGAACCCGTCCGAGAAATGACCTTGCTCGAGCAGATCGAGCGCGACCCGGATATCACGCAGGCCTCCCTGGCCACCCAGCTTGGCGTGGCAGTTGGCACGGTGAACTGGCATCTCAAACGCCTGGTTGCCAAAGGCTATGTGAAAGTCAAAAGGGCCGAACGGCGCAAACTGCGTTATATCATCACGCCAGAAGGGATCGCGTTCCGCGCCCACCTGACAATCGACTATATCGAGCAATCGATGCTGCTCTACCGCAAGACGCGACAGCGCGTGCGCGACCTGCTCAGCGAAGCGCGCCGGGCAGGATATGAACAGGTGCACATTGATGGAGATGGCGATATTGCCGATATCTGCCGCCTCACCTGCCTGGAGATGGGCTTTAAAGTGACAACCAGCGAGCCTGCCGCCATCCTGGATGTAAAGGGAATGAAAGTTGCCCTGAAAATGGAGGAACGACAATGAGTGAAACCAGCGCCAATGCGATTGCTCCACCTGAGGGCCATGTGCTGGTGACGGGAGCCGCAGGCTATATTGGCTCGATACTGTGCGGCGAGCTGCTGCGCCAGGGGTATCGCGTGACGGCGATTGACGATCTGATCTTTGGCGGCGAGTCTTTGCTGGCATACCTGGCAAATCCTGGCTTCCATTTCGTCAAGGCCAATGTGTGGGAGCCGCGTGCGGTGCGTAATGCATTGCGCGAAGATTGGCCCGCACCAGTAGCAGTCATCCACTTAGCCGCCATCGTCGGCTTCCCTGCCTGCCAGGCGGTTGGACGGCAAGTAGCCTGGCGTTACAACGTTGAAGCCACTGAGCGTGTCTACGAACAGGTAAACAATATGGGCAGCCAGCGCTTCATTTACGCCTCTACCTACAGCAATTATGGGCTTTCGCAAAACGGCAAGCCGGTAACCGAGGACTCACCGCTCACGCCACAATCCTTGTATGCGGAAACCAAGATCGCTGCCGAGCGTTTCTTGTTGGGGCAGGGAAATGGGAGTTGTGTGCCACTGATCTTCCGCCTGGCAACACTTTATGGCATCTCGCCGCGCACGCGCTTTGACCTGATCATCAACCAGTTCGTGCTGGAGGCTTACCTGCGCCGCGAGCTGCTGATTTACCAGCGCGGATACTCGCGCTCGTTTGTGCATATCCGCGACGTGGTGCGCGGTTTCACCATGGGCTTGCAAGCCAACACGGAAACGATCCGCGGCCAGGTGTTCAACCTGGGTTCAGAAAACGGCAACTATACAAAAGATCAGATCATCGCCCTGGTGCTCAAACGGCTCCCCGAAACCGTTGTGCAGTATAAAGACATGACCTTTGGAGGGGATATGCGTGATATTACCGTATCCTTTGAGAAAATCCGCGCCGCCTTGGGTTTCGAGACCCAGCTCACGGCGGATGATGGCATCAAGGAAGTGCTGCACGCCATTCGCAGCGGGCTGATCAGCAACCCCAGCGATGCCCGCTACCGCAATGCGCAGTTCATCGTCAGCTAGAAAGGTCAAAGCGTTTACAATTATCACCCGCTTCTGGTCACCAACAAACAAGCAACTAAAACCTGGAGAAGATCATGAACCATCTGGAATCAAAGCCTGAAAACTTTTGGCAAGGAAAGCGTGTTTGCGTCACAGGGGGAGCAGGATTCTTAGGCTCCTTCGTCCTGGAAGGGTTGAAAAAGCGCGGAGTAGAACAGGTCTATGTTCCCCTGATCGAAGAATACGATCTGGTGAAGCCAGAAGATATCCAGCGCATGTATGATACTGCACGGCCTGATATTGTCATCCACCTGGCCGCGCTGGCAGGAGGAATCGGCGCGAACCGCGCCCGTCCGGCGGATTTCTTTTATATCAACTTGATGATGGGCGTGCAGTTGATGCACGAGGCATGGAAGCGCGAGCTGGAGAAGTTCGTTGCCATCGGCACAGTATGCGCCTACCCCAAGTTCACCCCCATCCCCTTCAAAGAGGAAAACCTGTGGGATGGCTACCCCGAAGAAACCAACGCCCCTTACGGCCTGGCGAAGAAGATGCTGCTGGTACAGGCACAGGCTTATCGCGAGCAGTACGGCTTCAATGCCATTTATCTGATGCCGGTCAACCTCTACGGGCCGCGCGACAATTTTGACCTGCAGACCTCGCATGTGATCCCTGCGCTGATCCGCAAGTGCGTGGAGGCAAAGGAGCGCGGCGATGGCGAGATCGTCCTGTGGGGAGATGGCTCGCCCACGCGCGAATTCCTGTACGCAGGCGACGCCGCCGATGGCATCCTGACTGCAGCCGAACGCTACAACGGAAGCGAGCCGGTGAACCTTGGCTCTGGTAAGGAGATCAGCATCCGTGACCTGGCGAACTTGATTGCCCGCCTGACCCACTTCGAAGGCAAGATCGTGTGGGATACCAGCCAGCCCAACGGCCAACCGCGCCGCGCCCTGGATACCAGCCGGGCGGCAGAATACTTTAACTGGCAAGCGCAGGTGTCGTTTGAAGAGGGCCTGTCCCAAACGATCACCTGGTACCTGGCTAAGCGACAGAAATAAACGCCAAGGGCTGCCCAGCGCTCCAAAGATCTGACATGACTCAATCTCCCCTCCCGACCAAACGCTACGAAGAGGTGCTCTTCATCCGACCCTCGCGCGGCCTGGCTGCACTCAACCTGCGCGACCTGTGGATCTACCGCGAGCTGATCTACTTTCTCACCTGGCGCGACCTCAAGGTGCGTTACAAGCAAACGCTGCTAGGCGCAGCCTGGGCTGTTCTGCAGCCATTGATCCAGATGGTGATCTTCAGCCTGCTTTTCGGGGGCGTGGCAAAACTCTCCTCCGAGGGGCTGCCCTACCCGTTGTTCAACTTTGCTGCGCTGCTGCCCTGGGGCTTATTCTCCAAAGCCATTTCAGATGCCGGGCGATCCCTGGTGCAAAACCGAAACATGATCACCAAGGTTTATTTTCCGCGCCTGGTGATCCCGATCGGCTCTGTGCTGGCGGGGCTGGTTGATTTTGCGATTGCCTTCGTGGTCCTGGTGGCAATTATGGCTTACTACCAGTTCAGACCTGAGGGCGGTTTTCAATTCCAGTTTACACCTGCTCTGTGGACGCTGCCGTTGTTTATTTTGCTAACCATGATCACCGCCCTCGGCGCCAGCCTGTGGCTTTCAGCCTTAAACGTGATCTATCGCGATGTTGGCTATGTGTTGCCTTTCCTGAACCAGGTCTGGTTCTTCCTCACCCCGATTGTCTATTCTTCCGAGCAAGTTGTCTCGCCGAGCCTGAAGCTCATTTATTCGCTCAATCCGATGGCGGGCGTGGTGGAGGGCTTCCGCTGGGCGCTGCTGGGAGCCCAGAATGCCCCTGGCCCGATGATTGCCATCTCCACCGCGGTTGCCTTGCTGCTGCTGGTCAGCGGGTTGTTCTATTTCCGCAACATGGAACGCAACTTTGCAGACGAGATCTAAGCATGAGTGAGATTGCCATTCGCGTCGAAAACCTGAGCAAGCAGTTCAGCATCGGCGTCGCCCCTGAGCGTTACCGCACCCTGCGCGACACCCTGCTGGATACGCTCTCGCTGCCCTATCGCGCGGCGCGCTCTATGATCCAGCCCTCAAAGTACAAGGTGCAGCCGACTGCTAGGATCTGGGCTTTGCGTGACGTCTCCTTCGAGGTTCAGCAAGGGCAAGTGCTGGGGATCATTGGGCGGAATGGGGCAGGCAAAAGCACGTTGCTTAAAATCCTTTCCCGGGTCACCGAACCGACCCAGGGAGTGGCAGAGATCCATGGACGGGTGGGCTCTTTGCTGGAGGTTGGCACAGGCTTCCACCCTGAGCTGACCGGGCGCGAGAACATCTACCTCAATGGCGCCATCCTGGGCATGAAACGCACGGAGATCGAGAGCAAATTCGATGAAATCGTCGAATTCTCTGAGGTCAGCCAATTCATTGATACGCCAGTGAAGCGCTACTCCAGCGGGATGTACCTGCGCCTGGCATTCGCCGTCGCCGCGCACCTGGAGCCGGAGATCCTGGTGGTGGACGAGGTGTTGGCGGTTGGCGATGCCGAGTTCCAGCGCAAATGCCTGGGGAAAATGAGCGATGTGGCGCAGGCAGGGCGCACTGTGCTCTTCGTCAGCCACAATATGTCTGCCATCCTGCGCCTTACCGAAGAGACGATCGTTCTCGACCACGGCAATCTGGTTTACCGGGCGCGCACACCTGAAGCCATTGATTATTACATGGCTGCTGGCTTCAATGATGTCGGCGAGCGTTCCTGGAGTAGTGAGGAGATCCCCTCCAGCGCTGCGCCTTTCCGCCCGCTGGCGCTGCGCGTGTGCAATGGGCAGGGGCGGGTGGTCGATACGCTGCGCTCCACCGAGCCGATCCAGATCGAAGTGGAATACGAGCTTGAACAGCCAATCACCGGCTTGCGGGTGGGCATCTACCTGCTCACCATGCGCGGCGAATATGTATTCACTTCCTTTGACACCGATGATCCCGAGCAGTTCGAGCGCTTCAGCACGCGCTCACAAGGCCACTACATCAGTCGCTGTGCGATCCCCGCAAATTTCCTCAACGAGGGGCGCTATGTGCTGGCAGTCAATGCCTCTTCGTTTGGCATCAAACGCTATTTCTGGGATGACCATACACTGGCATTCAATGTGGATGCTACTGGCGCGCCTGGCAAACATTGGCCTGAACCTCGGCTGGGACCGGTGCGCCCGGCGCTGAATTGGAAAATTGAGCCGGTATGAGCACAAGTAAAGAGTTGTTGAAGAACATTCTGGGTGACCTACCCTTGACAGCCGAGGCATACTGGTACCTGCGCCAGCGCGGTCGCCCGCTGACCGCCAAGTTCGCCCTCACCCGCCTGCAAAAAGCCATTCCCCAATGGCGTGCAGAGGCCGAGGCTGCTCTTGCCTCGCCTCGATTCGTTTCGCCCAGCGACCAGGGAGAGGAAAAATCCAGGCATATCTTGATCTTTGGCACGCTGCGCTATTGGATCGAACAGGCCACCTTGCTGAGCCTGGTTTTTGCCGGGTTGGGTCACCGTGTGACCCTTGCATATCTGCCCTACGCGCAGTGGCAAAAACCGCTCGACCGCTTCAACCTGCGCCGTCACAATGTTTATGCGCGCAACATCCTGTGCAAGATCGAGCCATTCGTTGAAGTGCTGCCGTTGCTGAATGCCCATCCGGCGAAAGAACTTCCCGGAGACCTGCAGGCATCCATTGAGCTGGTCGCCCTGCGCGATACGCAGTACACGCTGCAGGTAGAAAATCTGAACTTAAACGAGGGTGCGGGTCGCGATCTCTACCAGTTGCGCCTGCAGCGCAACCTGGAAGCCGCCCATGCTGCCTACGCATGGCTGCAGCGCAACCGCCCGGATGTGGTTGTTCTGCCCAACGGAACGATCCTGGAATTCGGCGTTATTTACCAGACCGCGCGCTACTTGAACATCCCCATCGTCACCTATGAATACGGCGAACAACAGCGGCGCATCTGGCTGGCGCAAAACGCCGAGGTGATGCGCCAGGAGACGAACGATCTCTGGGCCGTGCGCAAGGATAGCCCACTCACCCCGGAGCAGCTGGAGCAGGTGCGCACGCTCTTTGCCTCGCGCCAGCGCGCCAGCCTGTGGGAAAATTTTGCCCGCCGCTGGCAGGGTGTTCCCAGCCAGGGCGGCGCCAGGGTGCGCCAGGATTTAGGCTTGGATGGGCGACCGGTCGTGCTGCTGGCGACCAATGTGATTGGCGACAGCCTGACCCTCGGGCGGCAGGTTTTCAGCGACTCGATGACAGGCTGGCTGGAGCGCACCGTTGAATACTTTGCCCAGCGCCAGGACGTGCAGTTCATCGCCCGCATTCACCCCGGCGAATTGATCACCAAGGGGCCTTCGGTGGCTGATGTGGTGCGCAAGGTGCTACCCAACCTGCCGGAGCACATCCACCTGGTTCCGGCGGATGCCCAGATCAACACCTACGACATCATCGAGATTGCCGACCTGGGACTGGTGTATACCACAACCGTCGGCATGGAGATGGCGATGAGCGGCGTGCCGGTGATCGTCGTGGGCAACACGCATTACCGCAGCAAGGGTTTCACCCTGGATCCTGATACCTGGGAGGCCTATTTTGAGACGCTCAGCAGGGTTCTTGATGACCCGGCGCAATACCGCCTCGCGCGCGAGCAGGTGGACCTCGCCTGGCAGTATGCCTACTGCTTTTTCTTTGCCTACCCGCATCCCTTCCCCTGGCATATCCTGCACATCTGGCCCGACCTGGAAGAATGGCCTGTGGCACGCGCCCTCAGCCCGGAGGGACAGGCGCAGTTTGGCCAGACTTTCCGTTACCTGACTGGTAATCCCATTGTTTATGCAGCCGAGCAGCCCTATGAATAACGATCCTGTTAAGCAGCAGGTAAGCGAATTCTATAACCGGGTGGGGTGGCAAGAGGAGGCAGAGGGCATCTACCAGAACGCCGCCTACGAGGACCTGCGCCCGGTGGCGCAGGAGTACATCCGCCGCTGCCACCTGCGCGTGCTGCGGCACATTAAGCCAGCGGGGCGCCTGCTGCTGGACGCAGGCTCAGGACCGGTGCAGTACGCGGAGTATTTGGAATACTCGCGCGGCTACCAGAAGCGTGTGTGTGCAGATATCTCGGTTGTTGCCCTGCAAGAGGCGCGCAAGCGCATCGGCGACGCAAGCAGCGGGGGACACGGCCTTTTCGTGGTTGCGGATATCGCCAACCTGCCCTTCAAAGCGGGTTGTTTCGATGGCGCGGTGTCCTTACATACGATCCACCACCTACCCCTGGACGAGCATGTGCGCGCCTACCAGGAAATCGAGCGTGTGCTGGCGTCTGGCTGCAGCGCAGCGGTGGTGAATGGGTGGGATGCAGCCCCCCTGGCATCTTTGACCAGCGGCCTGGCGCGGATGATCTCCCGGCTGCGGCGAAAAGCCCGCGCGGCCAACCACAAAGCGGGTGATGCTCAAAAACCCACCGCGAAAGCAAAAAAACATGCCCCAGCGCCAACCCGCACCTATGTGCGCAAGCACAATGCCGCCTGGCTGGAGCAGGAAGTGGGCGCGCTCATGCCGGTGCAGATCTGGACCTGGCGAAGCGTTAATGTGAACTTTCTGCGCACCTTCATCCACCGCCGCCTGGGAGGGCGGACCTTGCTGCGCTTTTTATACTGGTTGGAGGAGCGCTTCCCGCACTTCTTTGGCAAGAATGGGCAGTATCCCCTGATCGTGATCCAGAAGAGAGGGGAGGCATAAATCCATGATCCAGCCCTGGGAAAAGCTGCAAGAGAAAGCATTGACCAACGGTCGCCGAAGGGTGCTGCGCCGCACCTTTCAGTTGCCGGATGGGCAAATCGCTGATTATGATATCAAGCACGAGCCGCGGGTAGTTGCAATCCTGCCCATCACCGCAGACCAGCGAGTAGTGCTTGCCTGCCAGTTTCGCCCAGGACCGGAGAAGGTGGTGCTGGAGTTGCCCGGCGGTGGGATCGAGGATGGCGAGACGCCCGAACATGCCGCCCGGCGCGAGCTGCTTGAAGAAACCGGCTATACGGGTGAGATCCAGCCTGTGGGTGTAAGCCTGGAATGCGCCTACTCAACCGCCTGGCGCTATAACTTCGTTGCCACCGATTGTCATCCAGTGCAGGACCCAAGCCCTGACAGCGGCGAGTTCATCGACGTTGTTGAGATGCCGCTGGCAGATTTTCGCCGCCACCTGCGTAGCGGGCAGCTCAGTGATGTTGAGACCGGCTACATGGGATTGGATTACTTGGGATTGCTCTAAAATCGCAACATGGAGAAACGTATGAATTGGAATGAAAAGATCGTCCTCGTTACCGGTGGCACAGGCTCGTTTGGCAAGAAATTTGTTGAGATCATGCTCAACGAGTTCCACCCTGCCAAGCTGATCGTCTTCAGCCGCGATGAATTAAAGCAGCACGAGATGCGCGTGGCGGGTTTAGATCACGTTAACCTGCGCTACTTCATCGGCGATGTGCGCGACCTGGATCGCCTGCGCCGCGCCATGCACGGCGTGGATATCGTTGTCCACGCGGCGGCGCTGAAGCAGGTGCCGGCTTGCGAATACAACCCCATGGAAGCGATCAAAACCAATATCCTGGGCAGCAGCAATGTGGTGGACGCCGCCCTGGATGCGGGTGTGAAAAAGGTGCTGGCCCTCAGCACCGATAAGGCTGTCAACCCGGTTAACTTGTACGGTGCGACCAAGCTGGCGGCTGAGAAGTTGTTTGTGCAGAGCAATTCCTATGCCGGGGGCACGGCAACCCGCTTCTCATGTGTGCGTTACGGCAATGTGGTCGGCTCGCGCGGCAGTGTGGTGCCTATCTTCATGCAGCAGCGCCAAACCGGCACATTGACGATCACCGACGAGCGCATGACCCGTTTTTGGCTCACTTTAGAGCAAGGGGTGCGCTTTGTGATCAAGTGCGTCGAGCAGATGCACGGCGGCGAAGTATTCGTGCCCAAGATCCCCAGCACCAAGATCACCGACCTGGCTTACGCCATCGCCCCACAGGCCAAGCTGGAGACCGTGGGCATTCGCCCGGGAGAAAAACTACACGAGGTGCTTATCTCAGATGACGAGTCCCGTTCGACAATCGAAATGGAAGATATGTTTGTGGTACAGCCCAGCGGCGCATTGTGGTTCGGGCGAGAATGGCAAGAGGCCGGGAAGCCCCTGGCAGACGGCTACCGATACGGCAGCGATAACAACCCGCATTGGCTGACAGTGGAGCAAATCCGCCGCATGGTACAGCCTTTCGATCAGGAAACGGGATAAGTCTCATGCAGCGAGCGATGCTGCTGTGGTGATGTTGAGCAACCCATCACCACGGCAGCATCCCTGGCTTTATGAAAATTCTCATCACCGGAGCCAGCGGCCTGCTTGGGCTTAACCTGGCCCTGGAGACCAGCCAGCAGCACACGGTCTACGGCGTCGTAAACGATCATCTCATCCACAGCGATGCCTTCACCGTGATCCAGGCTGACTTGCTGGCGCCAGGCGCAGTAGAGCAGATCCTCGAGCAGACCCAGCCCGACTGGGTGATCCACTGTGCGGCTTTGGCCAACGTGGACGCCTGTGAGGCCAGGCCGGCGCTGGCACAACAATTGAATAGCGAGCTGCCCCGCCAACTGGCACATCTCTGCGCTGCGCGCAGGTATGTCACCAGGGGCGGAGCGCGCCTGGTACACATCTCCACCGATTGCGTCTTCGACGGCGCACGCGGCGATTATACGGAGGAGGATGCGCCTAATCCGCTGGGCGTGTACGCGCACAGCAAACTGCAAGGCGAGATAGCAGTTCAGGAGGCTGACCCGGAGGCGATCATTGCGCGGGTCAACCTCTTCGGCTGGAGCATCAGCGGCAAACGCAGCCTGGCAGAATTCTTTTTCAACAACCTCTCTGCCGGGAAGCAAGTAATGGGTTTCACCGACGTGCTCTTTTGCCCGCTGCTGGCTAACGATCTGGCTCATGTCCTGGTCAGCATGCTGGAGAAAGGGCTGCGCGGGGTGTACCATGTGGTGGGAAGCCAATCCACCAGCAAGTTCGACTTCGGCGTGCAAGTGGCGCGGCGCTTCGGGCTGGACGCCAGTCTGATCATCCCCACCTCGGTAGCGCTGGCAGGATTGAAAGCCGCACGTTCTCCCAACCTGACGCTGCGCACCGACAAACTGGCGCGTGCCCTGGGGCAACCTATCCCCAACTTCTCCACAGGATTAGACAGGTTCTACACACTCTATCAACAGGGTTATCCACAAATGCTCAGGGGGCTCGAGCAAAGATCGTAACACAGCGTCAGTTCGGGAAAAGCGGGGGTAGGGGGTAGTTTGGGCGGTGCAGCCACCCAAACTACCCCCGAAACAACCAATACGCATCAGGAGGTAAAAATGGAAATTAAAATTGGCAGCCATACCATTAGCCTTGACCATCCCACCTACTTCATCGCTGATATCGCCGCTAACCACGACGGCAGCCTGGAGCGCGCCAAAACGCTCATCCGCCTGGCAAAAGAGGCCGGAGCAGATGCCGCCAAGTTCCAGAATTTCGACGCGCCCAAGATCGTCTCAGACTACGGATTCCGCAATATGAGCGACCAGGTCTCTCACCAGGCAAGCTGGAAGAAGTCGGTTGTGGAAGTCTACCGGGCAGCCTCCATCCCCTTCGAATGGACGCTGACGTTGATGGAGGAGTGCGCTGATGTGGGTATTGATTATTTTTCGTCGCCTTATGACTTTGCGGCGATCGATTTTCTCGACCCATACGTGCCGGTGTATAAGGCTGGTTCCGGCGAGATCGACTGGATCGAGGCGCTCGAGCGCATGGCAAGCAAGGGGAAACCAATGTTCGTCGCCACTGGCGCTTCCACCATCGGCGAGGTGCAGAGGGCGGTGCATGCCATTCTCAAGATCAACCCGCAGTTGGTACTGATGCAGTGCAACACCAACTATACCGCCAGCCCTGGCAATTACGATCACTTAAACATCAACGTACTTAAAACATATGCAACCATGTTCCCTGGCGTGATCCTGGGGTTATCCGATCACACCCACGCACTGGCACCCGTGCTGGGGGCGGTGGCGCTGGGGGCGCGGGTGATCGAGCGCCATTTCACCGACAGCAACGAGCGCGAAGGCCCCGACCACAAGTTTGCTATGAACCCGGTCAATTGGGCGAAAATGGTGGAAGAAACTCGCCTGCTGGAACGCTCGCTGGGCAGTGGTGACAAGTTCATCACCGGCAACGAGCTAGAGACCGCCATTGTGCAGCGCCGCTGCTTGCGCGCCGCACGCGAGATCAAAGCCGGTGAAATCTTCACCCGCGAGATGATCGATGTGCTCCGCCCGGCTACGCCTGGGGCTATCAAGCCATCGGAGATCGCGGCTGTTATTGGAACGCGCGCCCTGCAGGATATTCCCTTCGGCAAAGAGCTGCGCTGGACAGACCTGGGAGCATAAGCTTTTGTCTATCACTATCCCCGAGCGCGTTGAATCAGCCAGAGCAGGGACAAACCCGACCGTGGTTTGCCGCGTGCCATCCGGCTGGGTGGTTTTATGCGATATGCAATTCCTCAGAGGCTACTGCATCCTGCTGGCCGATCCCGTGATCCCCAGCCTGAACAACCTCAGCCGTTCGCAACGGGCTGAGTTCCTGTGTGACATGGCTGCTGTAGGCGACGCGCTGATGGATGTAACTGGCGCCTACCGAATCAACTACGCCATCGCCGGCAACACCGACCCTTATTTGCACGCCCATATTGTTCCCCGCTATGCAGATGAGCCGGATGAATACCGCCGCGGCCTGCCCTGGTCATACCCCAAGCAGCGGCTTGAGACGGAGCTGTTCGATTATGAGCGCGATAAAGGCTTGATCGAGCAGCTTGCTGCAGCCATCCGCCATCGATTGGGTGAAATCGGTTCATAGAGTCTCATGCGGCTTCTGTACTTCACGCGCGACTACACCACGCATGATCACCGCTTTCTGAGCGCCCTGGCAAAAACAGAGCACCAGGTTGCTTACCTGCGCCTGGAAAAGCGCGGCCATGCACTGGAAGACCGCGCCCTGCCGCCAGAAATTGAAATCCTGCATTGGGCCGGAGGGAAAGAACCCGCCTCCCTGCGCAACGGGCGGCGCCTGCTCTTCGATCTAAAGCGCCTCCTGCGCCAGGTGAAACCCGATCTTGTCCTGGCTGGTCCGATCCAACGGGCAGCCTTGCTGGTTGCCCTGGCAGGCTTCAAGCCGCTGGTCTCAATGTCCTGGGGTTATGATCTGCTGGTGGATGCGCAGCGCAACGCCTGGTGGTCGTGGGCAACGCGCTACACGCTCAAGCGTAGCGCGGCATTTGTCGGCGATTGCCAAACGATCCGCGAGCTGGCTAAAAGCTACGGTATGCTCGATAAGCGCATCGTCACCTTTCCCTGGGGCGTAGAACTACAGCAATTCACCCCCGGCTCACGCCCTGACCTCTCCGCCGCGGACACTTCGCTACACCCCTTCACTCTACTCTCCACACGCGGCTGGGAACCGATCTACGGTGTGGAGATCATCGCCCGCGCTTTCGTCACTGCCGCGCAGGAGCGTCCTGAGCTGCGCCTGGTCATGCTTGGCAACGGTTCGCAAGCTGGGCTGCTGCGCCAGATCTTCCAGCGGGGTGGCGTGGAGGCGCGCGTGTTTTTCCCAGGGCAGGTGAGCCAAAACGACCTACCGCGTTATTACCAGGGAGCCGATCTATACATCAGCGCTTCGCACAGCGATGGCACTTCGATTTCGCTGCTGGAAGCGCTGGCTTGCGGCACTCCAGCCATTGTATCGGATATCCCCGGCAACCGCGAGTGGATCACCCCCGGCGAGAACGGCTGGTGGTTCCGCGATGGGGATGCAGATGCGTTGACGAAAGCGATTCTCAGTGCTGTTGAGCAACGCCAGGCATTGCCACAGATGGGGCAGGCTGCCCGCCGCCTGGCTGAAGGGCGCGCCGATTGGGAAAAGAACTTTCCGCAGTTGTTCCAGGCTTTCGAGATCGCCTTAGGAGCCCACTCAGCAAAATAGCGTTCCATACCAACATGCCAGCCAAACCTCTTCCCCCCACCCCCATCGCCATCGTCCAGGCGCGCATGTCTTCTTCGCGCCTGCCGGGCAAGGTGCTGCTGGATATTGCCGGGCAGCCGATGCTCAGCCATGTGGTTGAGCGCACCCGCCGAGCGCAATTGGTCCAGCAAACGATCGTCGCCACCACCACCGATCCAAGCGACGACCCCATCGAAGACCTCTGTGAAGCACGAGAGTACCCCTATTACCGCGGCAGCCTGCACGATGTATTGGAGCGCTACTACAAGGCTGCGCGCCAATTCGGCGCCCAAACGATCGTACGCATCACTGCCGATTGCCCGCTGATCGACCCGGGCGTGATCGACGAGACTTTGCTAGCCTTCGCCAATATGCCGGAATGTGATTTTGCGGCCAACCGCCTGCCTCCCCCCTGGAGGCGCAGTTACCCGATCGGCCTAGACACGGAAGTGTGCTCCTTCTCAGCCCTGGAGCGCGCCTGGAAACAGGCCGGGCAGAAATTCCACCGTGAGCATGTGATGCCCTACCTGTATGAAGGAGTCCAATTCGCCAGCCAGGGCAAGGTTGAACCAGGCACATCTTACATAACCCGGGGCAGGTCTGCGCGTGGATTCCAGATTGCCCAGTTGCATCACAAGCCAGATTACGGCACGCTGCGCTGGACGGTGGACACTGCCGCCGACCTGGAATTGGTGCGGCAGATCTACGCGCGCTTCCCGGGCAGAACAGATTTCACCTGGCAGGATGTGCTGGTAATCTTTGAGAATGAGCCTGAGCTGGCAAGCATCAACGCCGAGATACGGCACAAGACCGTTTTTGAGGTGGATGGTAGGAGCTGAGCATGGGCACTGCGATCCTCATCCCCGTTTATAAGCCAGATGAAAAGCTGGTGGCGCTGGTCAAGGCATTATCAGAGACAGATGTTGCCCGGATCGTGATCGTGAACGATGGCAGCCCGGTTGAATTCGATCCGATTTTCAAAACTATCCAGGGTATCAGCACAACCATTGACCTGCTGAGCCATGCGGTAAACCAGGGCAAAGGGGCAGCGCTACGCACCGGTTTTCGCCACATCGACACCCTGCCAGAGATGATCGCCAGCATCATCACCGCCGATGCCGATGGGCAGCACTCCGTCAAGGATATCCTGGCGGTGGCAGAAGAGACATTGCGACACCCAGGAACATTGATCTTAGGCTCTCGCCAGTTCGATAAAGATGTTCCGCCACGCAGCATGTTTGGCAACACCACCACACGCTGGGTGATCAGGCTGTTCTTTGGCCTGCGCATCTGGGATACCCAAACCGGTTTGCGCGGCATCCCGCGCAAAGCGCTTCCCTTCATCTATCAGATCCCCTATGACCGCTACGAACTAGAGCTATTAATGCTCCTGCTGTGCAAAAAGAACCACATCCCGGTACGTGAGATTCCCATCGAGACCATTTACATTGAGAAGAACCGCTCCTCCCATTTCAACCCCTTGCTCGACAGTGCGCGGGTATATTGGATGCTCATTCGCTATGCGCTGACTTCGTTAGTCCAAAATGAACCTGACCATCTTTACCGCGCCTAAGCCCTTCACGAACCCGCATATTGCCACCATCCAGCGCAATGCGATCCAATCCTGGATACAGCTCGGCGGGGTGCCGGTGATTCTCATCGGCAATGAAACCGGGCTGGTAGAGGTCGCTGACGAGTTCGGCATCCTCCACCTCCCGCAGGTGGCATGCAATGCCCAGGGCACCCCTTTGGTCAGTGATATTTTCGCTCTCGCTCGCCAGTACTCCGACACACCCTTACTGGCTTACGTGAATGCCGATATGATCTTGCTTCCCGATTTCCTCATGGCTGCCGAACAGGTTGCCCACCAGGCTGAGCAGTTCCTGATCGTAGGACAGCGCTGGGACCTGGACATACGCGAGGCGATGGATTTCAGCCCTGGGTGGCAGACACGGCTGCAGGAAGATGTGCAGCGCCGCGGCCGCCTGCACCCGCCCGGCGGCAGCGATTATTTCATCTTCCCCCGCTCATGTTTCAGCCAGATACCCGCTTTTGCCATCGGCCGCGCAGGGTGGGATAACTGGATGTTCTACCACGCCCGGGTGCAACGCTGGCGCGTGGTCAATGCCACTGACGCCATCACCGCCATCCACCAAGATCACGACTACAGCCACCTGCCCAACGGGCAGCCTCACTACCGTCTGCCGGAGACCGCCGAGAATGTGCGGCTGGGTGGAGGGCCGCGCACTACCTTCACGCTGCACGATGCCGATTACACCCTGGCGGAGGGTCAAGTTGCCAAAATTCCGCTGAAAGGTAGCAGGCTATGGCGGGAAATTGAGACCTTCCCGCTGGTCAGCCTGCGCTCGATGGCGTTGGGGGAGGTGTTTTATACCATCTTTCACCCCACCAAAGCCTTCCGTCACTGGAAGGCGCGCCTGCGCCATGCTCTGCGGCATCTCGCCTGAGTCA